>JBCCQJ010000387.1:0-3392 GCA_039024395.1 Bacteroidota bacterium
AGCACGAGGGCCGGCCCACCAGGGTCGGCCCTCGCCGCGCGGCACGGTCAGGGCTCGGGTCGGGCTGCGTACGACTCGGGGATGCGACGGACGGTCCAGTAACCGGTGGGCACGAACCCGGCCCCGAGCCAGAAGCGTCGCGAGACCCGGCTCGACGGCTGGAAGCTCACCGTCACGCCGGCATGGCCGTGCCCGGCGGCCCACCCGACGGCTGCCTCCACCAACGCTCCGCCGATGCCCCGCCCGCGCGCCCCGGCCACCGTTGCCGTCTCGCCGATGAACGGCTGATCGTCGGGGCAGAGCCCGGGAGCGGCTCCGGTCGGCTCGAGCGTCAGGACGCCGACGTCGGTGCCCTCGACCGAGGCGATGAGGTGGGCCCCGCCGTCGACCTCGAGCTTCCGGTGCGACTCGACGAGCTCCTCCGTCGTCGGCTCCCGCGTCGGTCGCGGCGTGTAGATCGGCGGCACGTACCGGTGGTCGATCTCCTCCCGGCAGAGTCGAACGACGGTGTCGAGGTCACCGGCGGTTCCCTCCCGCACCACGACGTCGGTCGCACGGCGACGTGGTGGTGCGGGTGCCTCGATCGGCCGGATCGCGCACGTGCTGATCCGACCGAAGCCCAACTCGGACACGGCCCGGAGCACTCCGGGGGTGTCGAGGTGGGACAGGTAGTGCCGGGTCGCGCCGCGCTCGAGCAGGTCAGGTGCGAGCTCGCCGTACAGGTCGGCGAGCACCTGGGCGGGATCGGCGAGGGAGGGGTCGAGGGCGAACCCGGCGGCCGGCAGCTCCGCGACCTCACCCTCCGCGTGTCCGACGAGGACGCCGACCGGCTCGCCCGACGCCACCGCGACGCGGCCGTGGTGACCCGCCCCGAGCAACCTCCGGAGCTGGGTCTCGGCAGCAGCGGGGTCCGCGAGCGCTGCCGGCACGACCGACGACCCGGCCCGTGCGTCCTCGTACTGACGCGCGATCAGGTGCGCGATCTCGCCGAGCTCGCCCTGCTCGACAGCAACGACCTCGGTCACCTCGCGACACCCTCCCTCGTGACCCGTCGCTTCGTCAGCCCGCGTCCGGGTAGAGCAGCTCGACGAGCTGCTCGGCCGCCCACGGCGCCCCGGGGCCACCGAGGATCGACGGGATGTAGCCGAAGCTCCCGGTCTCCGACGCCGGCCAGGTGGGGAACTGGGCCAGCAACGTCTCGTCGCCACCCGGATCGGGCGGGAGATCGACCAGCACCGCCTGGAGCGGGTTCACGGTGAGCTCCTCGACCGAGAGGCTCTCGAACTGGCCGGTGTCGTCGGTGCGGAACGGGTTGACCCCGCCGGCCCGACGGATGATGTCCTCGTTCACACCGCCGGTGTAGACGCCGAAGATCTCGGCGCCGTCGGCCGTCGCGGAGAGCAGCGCGACCGGGACGGGGTCGCCCTCGGGGACGCGGGCCTCGACCTCCGCCATCTTCGTCTCCATCTCGGCGGCGAGCTCCTCGGCCTCGGCCTGTCGATCGACGATCTCACCGAGCTCGACGATGTCGGCGACAACCTGGTCGAAGTCACGGTTCCGCAGCGCCTCGGCCTCGTCGGCCGGCGGGTCGGCCTTGTCCTGTGCGCAGAGGCTCTGCGGGAGCCACGTCGCGATCCCCAGCTCGTGGACGTCCTCGCGGCTGAGGAAGCCGGCCTCCTCGTTGAACGCGAAGTCCGACGCCGTGAGGATGAGGTCGGGCGCCATGGCGGTCAGCGCCTCGCGGCCGGGCTGTTCGGTCGTGATCTCGAGATCGGCGTACATCTCGTTGACACCCGGGTAGGCCGAGTCGGCCCCGAAGCTGACGAACAGGTCGATCGCATCGCCGAGGCCCCAGAGGAGCAGCGGCTCCTCCCACGAGTAGTAGACGAGGATGCTCTCGGGCGGGCCGTCGAGCGTGGAGCTGACCCCGCAGGTCTCGATCGTGAGCGGATAGGTCGTCGCCATGTCGCCATCGTCACCGCCGGCGTCGTCGTCCGCCGGCGCCGAGGCGGAGGCGGAGGCAGAAGCCGTGTCAGAGGACGCGTCGTCGTCCGAGCTCGAGTCGTCGTCGCCGCAGGCGGCGGCGCAGATCATCAGGGCCGCGATGACGGCGACCAATCGTGGGCGGGTCACGTGGGGGTCCTTTCGGGTTGGAGGGGGCTGAAGGAGAACTGGTGTCGACCGGTGTCGGGATGGGTGCCGACGCTGGCTCGCACACCGAAGACGGCTTCGATCAGGGCGGGGGTGAGCACCTCGCCCGGCGGGCCGCACCCGACCAGCGCGCCGTCGCGGAGGACGGCGACGCGGTCGGCGTAGGCGGCGGTCTGGTTGAGGTCGTGGAGGGCGGCGACCACGGTCACGCGATCGAGCGAGGCGACCAGGCCGAGGATCTCGAGCTGGGCGGCGATGTCGAGGTGGTTGGTCGGCTCGTCGAGCACGAGGATCGACGGCTCCTGAGCGAGGGCCCGAGCGATCAGCACCCGCTGCTTCTCACCACCCGACAGGGTGTGGAACACCCGTCCGGCCAGCTCGGCCGCACCCGTGCGCGCCAGGGCCTCGGCACAGATGCGATCGTCGGAGGCACCGATGCGGCCCATGCGACCGAGGTAGGGGGTCCGCCCCATGCGGACGACGTCGGCGACCGTGAAGTCGAAGTCCTCGGGCCGTTCCTGGGCCACCACGGCAACCGTGCGGGCGAGCCCGACCGACGGCATCCTCCTGATGTCGGTGCCACCGACGGTCACCTCGCCCGAGCTCGGCCGCAGGGCCCGATAGAGGGTCCGCAGCAACGTCGACTTCCCGCTGCCGTTCGGACCGACGAGCGCCAGGAACTCGCCGCCGACGAGCTCCAGGCTGACCGACCGGACGATCGTGGTCCCGCCGAGGGTGACGTCGACGGATCGGAGCTCGGCGCCGGTCATCGACCTGACGCCCCGGCGTTGCTCCGGGTTATGATCGCGAGGAAGGCCGGCCCGCCGATGGCCGCCGTGAAGATCCCGATGGGCAGCTCCCCCGGCGCGGCGACCCGGCGGGCGATCACGTCGACCACGACGAGGAACAGCGCACCGCCGAGCACCGACACGGGAAGGAGGCGACGGTGGTCGGGCCCCACGGCGAGGCGGGCGGCGTGCGGGACCATCAGTCCGACGAAGCCGATCCCGCCGGCGACGGCGATGCACGCGCCCGTGACGAGCGAGGCGAGGATCAACAGCCAGACGCGGTACCGGCCCACCCGGATGCCGAGCGACGCTGCGGTGTCGTCCCCCATGACCAGCGCGTTGAGCTGGGGACCCTGGACGGTCAACCAGGTCCCCACGACGACCAGGGCGACCGTCGGTATCAGGAGGTCGGACCACTCTGCGCTGGCGAAGCTGCCGAGCAGCCAGAAGATC
>JBCCQJ010000388.1:0-3359 GCA_039024395.1 Bacteroidota bacterium
GGCGCGAGCGCGCCGGGCGGCGTACGAGCGCTGCGGGCCACATGACAAGGCGGCCTGGGTCCCGCCTCCTCCGTGCCTTGTTGGGCGAACGTAGCCCGGAGGGGCGATTCGCCAGCGGCCCGATCAGCATACCATGACACGGTGGGGAGGCCGTGCCCGGCCTCGAGGTGGTCTTCAGTCTGTCGTCTGCGGTCCGTCGTCCGTGGTCCTCCCGCCCCGAGGCGGCTACCGCCCGCGCCGGACGCCGCCGCGGCGCGTCCAGTACGGGAACTCCTCCTCGTGGACCTCGATGTCGATCTCGGCGACCTGGGCGTGGAGCCGCTCTTGCACGTCGCGCACGGCCTGGTTGTAGACGCTCGGCCCGATCTCCTCGAGCACGAAGTCGAGGAGGCCGCCGGCGGCGAGGTCGCCCACCTCGGTGTCCATCTCGTCGCGGAGGTAGGCTTTGAGCGAGGCGACCGCCTCGGTGCGGGCGTCGGGCGGGAGGGAGAGGGGCATGGAGATGAGCTCTAGTCGGTGGGTTCGGGCGCCGCCGGGGCTACAGAGGCAATCTTGGCGACGCACTCGAACGTGGAATCGAGGAAGGCCAAGACGTAGTGCCGCAAACCCTCGAATGCTTCAGGCCTGTGCGCTCGATGCACTCGGTTCATACGCTCCATTGAGCGGATCCAGGACGATCGAAGGATCTCGAATGCCGCCCACGGCCGGAGGCCTCGGTTCGCCAGAGGGTGGCCCTCAAACGCTTCCTCGTTCGGGGGGCCGAAATAGAGGGCGCGAAGCCCATGGAACGTGACGGTTGCCATCCTGTCCTCGCCCGAACTCCGGACGTAGTACGTGACCCGGGCCTCATGCTCGGTTGCATCGAGGCGGGGGAGCGGTGCCCCGATATCAGGCAGCGGCAAGGTATCGATCTCGACGACCTCGTCTCGGGAGTCGACGGCGTACATGAGCGTAGAATCGGCGGAGTGCGTCCGCCGAACCTACTCTGCCCCGAGGCGGGCTACAGCACCGGCGCCAGCAGGCGCGTGCCGTTGGCCGCGAACCGGAAGGCGAACGACCGGTCCTCGAGGTCCTCGCGTGTGATCCGCGTCGCCCGGTCGAAATCCGCCTCCAGCATCGCCGCCACGTCGTCGCACAGGGCGGCGTCGCGGGCCACGACGGTGGCCTCGAAGTTGAGGCGGAACGAGCGGTTGTCGAAGTTGGCCGTCCCCACGGCCGCGAAGTCGCGGTCGACGAGGGCCACCTTCTGGTGCATGAAGCCGGGCTCGTAGAGGAACACCTTCACGCCGGCCCGCTCCACCTCGGGGAGGTAGGCGTAGGGCGCGTACTTGAACATCCAGTGGTCGGCCTTCCGCGGCAGGATCACGCGCACGTCGACGCCGCGGAGGGCGGCGAGCTGGAGCGCGCCGAGCACGCGGCCGTCGGGGATGAAGTAGGGTGTTGCGATCCACACCCGCTCCTCGGCGCTCTCGATGGCGTGCGTGTAGAGCAACCCGCACGTCTCCAGCGCGTCGGCCGGCCCCGAGGCGAGCACGAGGGCCGTCCGGTCCGCCTCCGAGGCGGCGATCGCCCAGGTCAGGTCGCGCAGCTCCTCGCGCGTGCCGTAGTACCAGTCGCGGGCGAACGAGAGCTGGAGGCCTTGCACGATCGGCCCCTCGACGCGGAGGTGGGTGTCGCGCCAGTGCGGATAGGCCGCGGTGCGCCCGAGGTACTCGTCGCCCACGTTGTGGCCGCCCACGAACGCCACGCGCCCGTCGACGACGGTGATCTTGCGGTGGTTGCGGAAGTTGAGACGCAGCTTCTTGAGCCAGTCGCGCGGCCCCGTGAACGGGCACACGTGCACGCCCGCCTCGGTGAGGGCGCGCCGGTAGGACCGCGGCAGCTTGAGGCTCCCGACGGTGTCGTAGAGGAAGCGGACCGTCACGCCGCGCTCGGCCGCTGCGATCATCCGGTCGCGGTACGCTCGCCCGATCTCGTCGTCGCGGACGATGTAGAACTGGGTCAGCACGTAGTCCTCGGCCGCGTCGAGGGCGGCGAAGAGCGCCTCGAACGTGGCCTCGCCGTCGACCAGCAGGCGCGCGTCGTTGCCCCGGGTGAAGGGAAGCGTCGCCATCCGGTCGAACGCCTGCATCTCGCCGGCCTCGCGGCCGTCCGCCTCGGTGCGGGGGTCGATCAGGAACGGGCGGAGCGGCCCTGCTGTGGCGTGTTCGAGCCCCCTGGACACCTCCATGTCGAAGTCGCGGAGGGTCTCGAGGTAGTCGTCGAATTTGAAGCGGCCCAGGATCCAGTAGAGCGGGACGGTGACGAGCGGGAACGCGATGAGGGCGAACACCCAGGCGGTGGCGCCCTGTGGGGTCCGCGAGTGCATCACGGCATCGACGGCCGTCGCGATGCCGGTGAGGTAGACCAGGGCGACGCCCCAGCCGGCCAGCCCCACGTTGAGCGCTCCGACATCCATCGGCCCGGTATCATCCGAGCCCGCCCCGCGTTCCCGGTCCGCCTCGGTGACGTCGGCCCGCCCCGAGGCGGCTTGAGGACTGGAGCCGGTCGGCCATCGATGGCCAGCCGTCGTTCCCCGACACCGTTCTGTGACCGTCTCGACGGAAAACCGAACCGCCTCGGGGCCGCGCCCGTTCCGATCCTACGCCTCACCGCCAGCCCGTCGTTCATGCGCACGCTCGCTCTCGCCGCCGCCCTCGTCGCGGCGCCCGCCTTCGCCCAGGCCGACCCCGTCGAGCACCTCGCCGGCGTCCTCGCCCTCACCGACGACCAGGCCGACCTTGTCGCCGAGGTCTACGACGACCGCGACCCCTCCTCGACGTGGACCCTCGCCGCCGAGCTGGTCCCGACCCTCACCGATGTCCAGCGCGAGGCGCTCTTCGCGCGTCCGGAGCGTCCCGAGGGCGCTCGCCGAGGCGGTCAGGGGCGCCGCGGCAACCGAGCCGCACGGGGGGGCGCACGCGCCGAGCGCGACCCGGCCCAGGTCGCCGTGCAGCGCGCCGCTCGCAACGCCGCCCTCGGCCTCGACGACGCCCAGTCGGCCGACCTCGACGAGGCGCTGGAGAGCCTGCGCGGGATGCGCGGCCTCCGCGCGATGCGCGACGGAACCGTCCCCGAGGAGGTCTCGGCCGTCCTGACGGAGGACCAGATCGACCTGTGGCGCGCGCACACGGCGCTCCGGATGCGCCTCCGCCTCGCCGGGCGCGCGACCCCAGAGCAATGATTCCGATGACGCTGCACGCCCTCGGGGGACGACAGACCACGGACGACGGATCACAGACGGTGCCCGCCCGCGACGCCGCCTCGGGGCCGACCGCCCCGAGGGCGGACGACGGACGACAGACCACGGACGACGGTCA
>JBCCQJ010000389.1:0-3348 GCA_039024395.1 Bacteroidota bacterium
CCCGAGGCGGTCGATTCGTCGCCCCCCTCCCGACCTCCCCCCGCTGGGGGGAGGAGAGCTTTTGGTTCACCGAGGCGGTCGGCCCCAAGGCGGTCCTCCGCAGCTTTTCGTCCGCGGCCTCCCGAGTTGGTCGGCCCCGAGGCAGTATCGCCCGGGCCGGTCGCTCCGGCCGCGGTCTGTGGTCTGCGGTCCGTCGTCTTTTGCCCCGAGGCGGTACCGTCCAAACCGAGCGCTCCGGCCGCGGTCCGCGGTCCGCAGTCCCCCGCAAGGCGGTTGCCCCGTTCCCCGCCGCCCCGCTATCCTCGGGGCTCCCCGACGCCTGCCCGTGCCCGAGCCGCACCACTGCCCCTCCTGCGGCGCCCCGCTGCGCATCCCGAGCCGCTACGTGAAGGTGGTCGCCTGCGAGTTCTGCGGCACCGTCTCGCTCTTCGACGGCGCCCGCCTCGACCCCACCGGTCGCAGCGCCGGCCTCGCCGAGCTGCCAAGTGCCCTCTACGTCGACGCGACGGGCACCATCGCCGAGCGGCCGTTCCGCGTGCTCGGGCGCCTGATGCTCGAGTACGACGGCGGCGTGTGGAACGAGTGGTTCCTCGACCTCGGCGACGCCGGCCGCGCGTGGCTGGTCGAGGACGAGGGCGAGTTCACGGTGATGCAGGAGGAGGAGACCGCCTCGGTGCCGCCGTTCGAGAGCGTCGCCCCGGGCGAGACGGTGCAGATCGGCGGGCGCGACGTGTTCGTGCGCGAGGTCGGCGAGGCGACGGTCGTGGGGGGCGAGGGCCGCCTCGGAGCCGAGATCCTGCCCGGCGAGGTGATCGGCTACGTCGACGGCTCGGCCGACGGCCGCGAGGTGTCGGTCGAGTACGGCGAGCGCGTCACCGAGGTGTTCGTGGGCCAGGCGGTGCCGCGCGCGGCGCTCGTGATCGACGAGGAGGTGTACGGATGATGGGTCGAGCCACTCCTGCCCGGTCGTGCTCGGGTACGTGTTGCGTGGTGCGTCTCCCCGTGGGCAGGCCGCGCAACCCGCGACGTTCAGCGCGGCTTGACGTGACGGCCCGCGTGGGACCGACCGCCCCCTGCTGCCGAGGCGGATGGCTCGCACGCCGGCTCTCCCCCCATTCCTCCCGTTCCCCCCATTCCATCAATCGGGAAGACGGCGAGGGCGGACGGGACGGGATCGGAAGGCCGCCGGCGATCAAACGAGCACGACGGTAACATGGGCCGCGCGACCGTCCTCCTGCTCCTTGTCCTGATGGCCGTCGGCGCCGTGTGGGCCGCCTCGACGGGGCTCGGCGCGCGGGCACTGGGCGAGGCCGAGATGCGCGCCGGCAGCATCGGCGGGCCAGCCGTGATCGGGCGCGGGCCGCGGGTGGGCAAATGAACGACCTCTCGCCCCTGGACCTCGGGCTCCGCGCCGCGCGCCGCGGCCACGGCGCCGCCGCGCGGCGGCTGCTCGACGGCGTGATCGCGGCGGAGCCCGACAACGAGGTGGCGACCGTCTGGCGCGCCCGCGTCGCCGAGACGCCCGAGGCGCAGGCCCACTTCCTCCGGCGCGCCCTCGCCCTCAACCCGGGCAACCGCTGGGCGCAGGAGACGCTCGACCGCCTCGGGACGGCCGACGCCGAGGCACCCGCCCCCACGACGGGCGACCTCCGCGCGACCGAGCGCCGCGACCGGATCGACCGGCTCTCGTGCCCCAAGTGCGGCGGCAGCGTCGAGGTCCACGCCGACCGCGGCACGAAGGCCGTCGTGTGCACCTACTGCGGAAGCGTGCTCGACCTCACCTCGCGCCAGGTCGGGGTCATCGGCCAGACCCGGCCGAAGGTCCGGATCCGCGTGCCGATCCAGCCCGGCGACGTCGCCACGTTCTACGACGAGCGCCACCTCGTGCTCGGCTGGCTCCGCTACAAGGGCTGGGACGACGAGGACACGTGGGAGTGGGACGAGTGGCAGCTCGTCGGCGACAACGGGACGGTCCGCTACCTGTCGTACTCGTCGGACGAGGGCTTCCTCCTCCAGACCCCCCTCCACCCCACCCCGCGCGTCGACGCGAAGGGCATCGACATGCCGGGCGGCAGGCTCGGCGGCGGGCGCGTGCGGTTCTCCGAGACCAGCCCGGCCCAGATCAAGGCCGTCCGCGGCGAGCTGACGTGGCGGCCAAAGCTCAAGGAGACCCTCAAGGTGGGCGAGGCGAAGCGCGGCAACCAGCACGTCAGCGTCGAGCTGACGGCCGACGAGATCGAGGTCGTCGCCGGGCCGTCGCTGGCCGACGTCGAGGTGTGGACCGCCTTCGACCGGCCCGACATGATCGAGAAGGTCCAGGAGGCCGAGGCGAAGTCCAAGGCGGCGCGCAAGCGCTCCCGGCCCGCGCTCCTCGCGTCGCTCCTGTTCCTCCTCGGGGCGTTCGTGTCGATGGGCGTGGGCACCACCGTGCTCGACGCCGCCGTAACCGTCCAGCGCTCCGCCGCAGGCGTCTCGCCCGGCCCCGAGGCGGCCGCGCCCCCGGTCTACGACCTCGGCACGTTCGACGTGACCGACGTCGAGGACACCTTCGAGGTGGACGTCCGCGCGCGCCTGACCAACACCTGGACGGCACCCGACGTGTACCTCGTCGAGCCCTCGGGCGGCCGCGTCTACCTGTTCACGGCCGACCTCTGGGACGAGCCTGACGAGTCGGACCGGAGCGACAGCCACCTGTTCAAGCCCCGCGAGACGGGCGAGCACCGCCTCGAGGTGGAGCTGCTGGAGAGCCAGACGTCGTCGGCCGACCTCACGGTCGAGGTCCGCCGCGGCGTGTGGATGGCTCGCTACTTCCTCTTCGCCGCCTTCGGCGCCTTCTTCCTCGGCTTCCTGGTCAATGCCGCCGGCGGCACGGGCCGCTTCACCTACCGCTAACCCCCGCCGCCCATGCGCCGCCTCGCCCCGCTCTTCGTGGCCCTCCTCACCGCCGGCCCGGCCCTCGCCCAGGACACGGTCGTCGTCCGCGAGGGGAGCCTCACGCTCGAGGTCTTCCTCGCGACCCTCGTCTACGGCTCGGTCGGCGTGCTGATGTGCGTGCTCGGGTTCTTCGCCTTCGACAAGATCGCCGGGCTGAGCCTGAAGCACGAGCTGGTGGAGGACCAGAACGTGGCGGTCGGCATCATGCTGGCCGGCGCGTTCGTCGGGATCGGGCTCGTGGTCGCGGCCGTGATGATCTCGTAGTGCATCGCGACGCGCCCCTACCCGACCGCCGACGGTCCGACGGCCAACCGCCGCCGGCCGACCGCCGCCTCGGAGCCCCCGAGGCGGTCGGCGCCGAGTCCCCTTCCTGTCCCCTCCTGGACAGGGAGGGTGGACGCGTCGATCGCACCG
>JBCCQJ010000390.1:0-3347 GCA_039024395.1 Bacteroidota bacterium
GAAGGGGAGCGCCGCCTCGGCGGAGGTGACCACCAACACGGTGTCGCCGGGCCCCGCGTCGCCGGTGTCGAGCGCCGCCTCGGGGCGCCCCGCGGCGGTCCCGTCGGCGTGGAGGTACTGGACGAGCAGCATCCGCCGGCCGTGCAGCGAGGCGTCCTTCTGCGTCGCCCAGACGCTCCCGATGACGCGGCCGAGCTTCACGCCGCCTCGGGGACGGGCGTGTCGCTCCCGACCGGCACCCGCCCGTCGGGCTCGCTCACATCGAGGCGGTCGACGATCGCCATGACGACGGCGTCGACGGCCTTGCCGCTCGTCAGCTCGGTCTGGCGGCCCGACGAGCCCTGGGCCACGAGGACCGTCTCGCCCTCGCCCGCGCCGACGGCGTCGGCGGCGACCACAAAGTTGGCCTGCGGCACGCCGTCGAGGTCGATCTCGCGCACGATGAGGAACTTCATGCCCACGAGGCCGGGGTCCTTGCGCGTGGCCCAGACGGTGCCGATGACGTTTCCGAGGAGCATGGGGCGGAGGGGAAGACGGGCAAAGTAGCTCTGCCGGCGTGCCTCGCCGAGGGGGGCGTGCGGAGGACGTGGAGCGTGGGGCATGACCCCGAGGCGGCGCCCAACCGACGCCCCACGGCCTACGCCCTACGACCCGGATTCTCCGCCTCCGACGTGTACCGCGTCACGATGCGCGCGGCCTTGCACGGCCCCGAGATGGTCCACGTCATGGCCACCGCCTCGGGGCCGGCGTCGAGGGCGGCCTCGTAGCGGTCCTGCCCGCAGAGGTAGGGGGCACGGGCGCGCCACGTGCCGTCCGCCTGCCGGTCGAGGACGGCGCGTGCGGGCTCGCCCTGGCGGACGTGCTCGACCGCGAGGGCCTCGCCCTCGGCCTGCCACCGCGAGACGGCGCGCCAGCGCATCGGCCCCGAGGCGGCCGTCGCCCACGTGCCCGCCTCGGCGATGACGACCGTGTCGCCGTCGACGGTGACCGTCGCCGTGCCCGCGCCGGTGCCGCCGGCGCCCTGCCCGGCGCGGACCTCGACCGTCGCGCGGGTCGCCGCCCCGAGGCGGGCGAGAACGTCGGCGGCGTCACGCACGGTCCCTGATCGGCACGACGGCGAGGGTGCAGCGGCTGATGCAGACCAGCTTGTCGCGCTCGTCGACGACGCGGACCTCCCACACCTGCGTCGTGCGCCCGACGTAGACCGGCTCGCCGGTGGCCGTCAGGAGGCCGTCGCGCTTCGGGCGGAGGTGGTTGGCGTTGATCTCCATCCCGAACGCCGTGTGGCCGTCCGGCGCCCCGAGGTAGCCGCCCACGCTTGCGACCGTCTCGGCGAGGGCGACCGTGGCCCCGCCGTGGAGGTAGCCGAGCGGCTGGTGGTGGCGGGGCTCGACGGGCATCGTCGCCACCACGCGCTGGGCGGACGCCTCGACGATGTCCATGCCGAGGGTGTCGCCAAGGGTCTCGCGGCGGGGAAAGTCGGAGAGGGTCTTGGGCATCGGGTAAGAGGGCGGCGCGGTGCGTAGTCTACGGGCGCACCGCCTCGGGGCTCGGCCCCGCACGAGATGTTCGACGCGATCCGCGAGTGGTTCCTGGGCCTCGGCGCCGAGTACGGCGTCGACCCGATCATCTTCGGGGCGATCTACGTCGGCGCGATCCCGTTCTTCACGCTGTCCGTCGCATGGCTGGTCCGCAACGCGCGGCGCGGCCGGAGCATCGTGGTGCCGGCGCTCGCGGCCGGCTTCTTCTTCATCTCGGCCTACCTCTACCTGATCGTGGTGGGGATGAACGTGCCGTGGTGGGTGTACGCCTTCGTCGCTGTCCTGGTCGTGGGCGGCGCGTGGAGCACGGTCCGGTCGGTCCGCCAGAAGGTGGCCGACGCACGGGCCGAGGGCGTCCCCGAGGCGGAGGGGTAGAGCGCCCTTCGGGTCGCTCTGAGGAATGGAGGACGCCCGCTCCGCGCGCGGAAGAAGGGAGGGACGGCGCGTTCGGGTGTGCGGTCACGGCGCGAGGAACGACCGGCCCGCCTCGGGGCGGAGCCCGAAGAAGGCTTCGACCGTCGCCGCGTGGTCGGCGAACGAGTCTCCTGTGCCCAGGTCGCGCCCCGCCTCGGGGCCGGCCTCGAAGAGCAGTACCGGGACCCGCTCGCGCGTGTGGTCGGTGCCGGGGAACGTGGGGTCGTTGCCGTGGTCGGCGGTGAGGAGGAGCCGCGCGCCGTCCGGCAGGGCCGCCTCGAGGCGGGGGAGGGCGGCGTCGAACGCTTCGAGGGCGCGGGCGTAGCCGGGCGCGTCGTTGCGGTGCCCGTACAGCTCGTCGAAGTCGACGAGGTTGGTCCAGACGAACGTCGGGGTCCCCGAGGCGGACGCCTCGGCGATGGCCTGCAGCGTCTTCTTGACGCCGTCGTCGTTGCCGCTCGTCTTGATCTCCTGGTCTACGCCCTGCCCGCCGAAGAGGGCCGCGATCTTGCCCACGCAGACCGTCCGCACGCCCGCCTCGGAGAGCCGGTCGAGGAGCGTCGGGGCGGGCGGCGGGAGCGAGAGGTCTTTGCGCTTTGCCGAGATCCGCTCGTAGGCGCCGGCCTCGCCCGTGAACGGACGCGCGATCACGCGCCCGACGGCATGCTCCCCCACGCACACCTCCTCGCGGGCGACCCGGCACATCCGGTACAGCGCCTCCAGCGGAATCGTGTCGACGTGCGCGGCGACCTGGAAGACGCTGTCGGCCGACGTGTAGACGATCGGCCGGTCGGTCCGCTCGTGCTCCTTGCCCAGCTCGGCGATGATGGCCGTCCCCGAGGCGGGCCGGTTGCCGAGGACGCCGTCCACGCCGGCCCGCGCGCAAAAGTCGCGGACGACCGCCTCGGGGAAGCCGTCGGGGTACGTCGGGAACGGCGTGTCGAGGACGAGCCTGGCGAGCGCCCAGTGGCCGGTCGTCGAGTCCTTGCCGGCGGCGCGCTCGGTGAGGCGGCCCCACGAGGCGACGGGCGCCGCCGCCTCGGGGCGCTGTCCTGAGCCTGCCGAAGGAAGGCCGGCCACGAGGCGGCCGAGGCCCCAGCGCGTGAGGTTCGGGAGGTGCGGCCGTTCGCGAGCGACGACGTGGCCGAGCGTGTCGGCGCCGGCGTCGCCGTAGGCCGCCGCGTCGGGCGCGTCGCCGACGCCAGCGCCATCGAGGACGATCGTGACGAAAAGCACGGAGAAAGGGAGAAGGGAAAAGGGCGAAGGGAAAATGCGAACGCAGGCACGCACCGCGGGCGCCCGTAGAGACGCCTCGCCGAGGCGTCTCCCCCGTGTCCGGCTGGCGGCACGTCGACCCCGAGGCGGATCGGGCTACGCCGCCGCCTCGGGGAC
>JBCCQJ010000391.1:0-3343 GCA_039024395.1 Bacteroidota bacterium
CGACGCCCTTCTGGAGATCCGGTAGGTACACATTTGCTCCGATCAGCAGTTCCCCTGTCTCAGCATCCGTTACAACACCGCTAATGGTTGCCGTCCCCGAGGTAGCCTCCTGCCCCGAGGCGGCGAGCGGGGCGAGGAGCAAAGCGGCGAGGAGCAGGCGCATGGCAAAACGGGCGGAGCCCCAAGGAACGCTGACCGCCTCGGGGGCGCAAGTCGCTCCGCGTTGGACCGGCATCCCGTCTCCGAGTGTCATCTTGAGCGAGCGCAGCGAGTCGAAAGATCTCCGGCGCGCACCGCCTCGATGAGGAGGCCCGGCCGAACGTGGTGCCCGGCTGAGATCCTTCGGCGCCGCCGCTGCGCGGCTCTGCTCAGGATGACACGGTAGGGAGAGGAATGCCAGTCCCCGAGGCGGTCGTCTGCGGTCCCGCCCCCCGAGGCGGAGACCTCGCACGCCGGGCGCTCAGACGGCGGTCCGTCGTCCGCGGTCCGTCGTCCCGCCGCCCCGAGGCGGCGGTTAGCGGTCGCGACTACGGCACCTGCCGGTCGAGGCAGCGCGCGAGGCGCGCCGCGAGGGCGGCCGAGGTCGCGTCGCGGAGGCGCACCAGGGCGCGGTCGGCGGCCTGCTCGCCCGCCTCGGGGAGGAACATCGCCCGCTCGCTGCGCGAGAGGTCGAGGTCGCGCCAGTCGCCGCTGTAGGTCGCCCGGTCGAAGGTGTCGGTCATCCGCTCGTCGACCTCCTCGTCGCACACGATCCGCCCCGAGGCGGCGTCGACGACGACGAAGGCGGCCGTGAGGTCGGCGCGCAGGCGGACGCGCCGGCGCTCGTAGGTCGTCCCGCCCCCGCCGCGCCGGAAGCGCGCGTTCTCGGTGCGCGGGTCGCCCTCGGTCTCGGTCTCGACCAACGGCCCCACCTCGACGGCCACCCCGAAGTCGGCGTCGAGGTCGCGCGCGAGGTCGGCCACGAGGCGCGGGTGGGCCGTGCGCGACGTGCCGCGCCGCCCGTCGCCCACCGGGCCGCGCCGCCCGTCGTCGCGGCCCCGGTAGCGGTCGGTCCGGAGATAGCGCCGGACGTCGGCCGGGTCGATGAGCGCGAGGAACGGCGACGGCGCGATGGCAATGTCGTCAGCGAGCACGTCGTCGAGGTCGCGGAGGAAGCCGCCCGGGAGGTCGTCGTAGACCGCCTCGGTGGGGAAGACGGCCGCGACGACGGTTCCGGCGCTGAGAATAGAGAGCTGGAGGTCGCGCAGCCGGTCCGCCTCGGGGAGGTCGGCGCCGAGCGCGAGGGCCGACTCGGTGCGGCCGAGCGCGGCGCGGTAGCGCCCCGAGGCGAGGTCCATCTCGGCCCAGCCCAGGAAGGCGGTCCGGGCGAGGCCGTCGAGCTGGCCGACCTGTTCGGGCGTCGGGCGGTAGCGGCGCGCGCGGTCGAGCAGCGGCAGCACGGCCGGGAAGTCGGCCGCCCCGAGGCGGAGGTCGGCGCGCGCGATCAGGTCGACCGTCGCCGCGTCGAGGGCGCCGTCGCGGTCGGCGTCGAACGTCGCCGGGCGGTCGAGGTCGACGCCCACGGCCGCGGCCCGCCGCACGAGGCCGTCGGCGGCGAGGTAGTGGTCGGCCGCCGCCTCGGGGCCGGCGAGCGCGGCGGCGTCGACGTGCTCGCGGACCGCTTCGCGGCCGGCCACCTCGAGGCGTCCGGCGACGTTGTCGATCTCGGGGTCGCGCTCGAGGGCGCGGATGTAGGCGTCGGCGGCGGCGGCGTAGTCGCCGGCTGTCTCCTGCTCGATGCCGTCGCGGTAGGCGTCCTCGGCCGAGGCGCAGCCCCCGGCGACGACGAGGAGCGTGAGGGCGAGCGAGAAGGCGTAGCGAGAGGTCATCGGACAGGGGTCGAGGCGCAGTCCCGGTGAAGGGACCAAGAACGGTGCCAAGCGGTGAGGGGGCGGGGCATCCGGCCCCAGTATCGGGCAGCGCGCCGAATTCTGTCGTCTTGCGCGGACGTCCCGCGTCGCCCCGAGGCGGCGTAGACTCCGGCCATGCGCCGCCGCCACTTCGTCCGCTCCGCCGCCCTCGGCCTCGCCGCCGCCCCGCTCGCCGCCCAGTCTGCGCCCGCCTCGGGGCACGACTCCGCCTCGGTGACGGCTCCGGGAACGGCCGGGACCGAGGTGGTCCGCCCGCCGCGCCTCCGACCGGGCGGCACGGTCGGGCTCGTCAGCCCGGCCGGCATCACCTTCACCGAGGACGACGTCGAGGGCGCGCGCGAGACCTTCGCGCGGTTCGGGCTCGGCGTGAAGGTGGGGCGCCACGTCTACGACCAGTACGGCTACTTCGCCGGCCGCGACCCCGACCGCGCGGCCGACGTTGCCGCCATGTTCGCCGACCCCGAGGTCGACGCTGTCGTCACGCTCCGCGGCGGCTGGGGCTGCGCCCGGATGCTCCCGCACCTCGACATGGAGGTCGTGCGCGCCAACCCGAAGGTGCTGATGGGGTTCAGCGACGTGACGGCGCTCCTCCTCGGGGTCTACGCCCAGACCGGGCTGGCGACCGTCCACGGTCCCAACGCCGTCTCGCGCTTCACCGACGTCACGACCGCCTCGTTCCGGAGCGTCGTCGTCGACGCCGAGGCGGCGCTCCTCGAGACCCCGCCCTGGCCCGGCGACCGCCCGGCGCCGCCGCGCACGCTCACGCTGGCGCCCGGCACGGCGAGCGGCCGCCTCGTGGGCGGCAACCTGACCGTCCTCGACGCGCTCGTCGGCACGCCCTACCTGCCCGACATGCGCGGGCACGTCCTCTTCCTCGAGGACATCGGCGAGGCCATCTACCGCGTCGACCGGATGCTGACGCACCTCGGGCAGGCCGGCGCGCTCGACGGCCTCGCGGCGGTCGTCTTCGGCGTGTGCAACAACTGCCTGCCGGACTCGGGCGAGGCCGACGGCTTCACCATCGAGGAGGTCCTCCAGCACCACCTCGGGGGGCTCGGCGTGCCGGCGTTCTACAACGCCGCGATCGGCCACGTGGCCGACAAGCTGACCGTGCCGCTCGGCATCGAGGCGGAGGTCGACGCCGAGGCGGGCACGATCCGCCTGCTCGAGCCGGCCGTGGTGTAGGCGCCCCTGCGGGGCGAGACGACGGACCGTCGCCCCTGTAGGGCAAGACGACGGACCGCGGACCACGGACCGCCGCCAGAGCGGTCGATTCGTGCGACACCGCCTCGGGAGTGCGACCGCCGACGGCCGACCGCAGACCGCCGCCTGAGACGCTGCCACCTCGGGGCCGTTCGCCTCGGTAGATGAGAGTCTCCTCCCCCCCGCGGGGGGAGGCCGGGAGGGGGGCGACGAATTGATCGCCACGGCCG
>JBCCQJ010000392.1:0-3337 GCA_039024395.1 Bacteroidota bacterium
CCCCCTCCCGCTGGGAGGGGAAGATCTCAAGGGTAGCCGGCGCGCCCGACCCCGAGGCGGTGACCTTCCTCTCGACGGTGAGGATGCAGTTCCTCAAACCGTGGTCTGTCGTCCGTGGTCTGTCGTCCGTGGTCTGTCGTCCTCCCTCAGCGCGCGACGGTGAACGACGCCTGGTCGACGTGCTCGCCCGCCGTCACGCGGTAGAGGTAGAGGCCGGGCGCGAGGTCCGAGGCGTCGACCTCGACGCGGTGCCCGCCCGCCGGCAGGTCGCGGTCGAGGGCCTGGAGGACGCGACGGCCGAGGGCGTCGAACACGTCGACGGTCACCCGCGCCTCCTCGCCCAGGACGACCGGAATCGTGGTCGTCGTCTGGAGTGGGTTCGGGAAGCTCGGCCCCAGCACGAGGGCCTCCGCCGCCTCGGGGGCCTGCGGTCCGCTCGTCGCACGCGCGTCGACGACGTAGAGGTCGTCGGAGGCGAACCCGTCGGCGCCGCCGTGGACGGCCGAGAGCTGCACCGAGGCGGCCACCGCCGGCGAGCCTTCGGACACGTCGTAGGCCTGGAATGTGAGCGGGTCGCCGTCGAGCATCCCGTCGAGGAGCGGCGTGAAGGGGTCGTCCTCCCACACGGCGATCACGGCGCCCTCGGAGGTCCACACGGCCGAGCCGGCGCACGCGCCGGTCGGGGTGACGGCGGTGAGGATGTCGCCCTCCTCGAGCGGGGCCTCGCCGACCGCGATGGCCGGGTCGGCCGGCACGAGGACGAGGGCGCTGGCGCGCGACCGCTCCGGGCAGTCGTCGGGCAGAACGGGAGAGCCGAGAAGCGCGAGGGCGAGGGCGAGCGACATACATTTAGATTCAAATTCAGGCCCCGTATCGATCCACCGGCCCGGCCCCTAAGTCCCGCGGCTTCAGGGGAGGCGACGGTCGGCCGGCGGTTCCCGATTCCGCCGTCGAAGCCCTCGCCCCCGCCTCGGCGCCTCCGAGGCGGCCAGACGCTCCATAAGCGCCGGCACGACGCGCGCGCGTGTCCGGTGCGCCTGACCGATCTTGCCGTGCCCTCACCCCCCAGACTCGTGCCGGCCTCCCAGACCCTGTCGTCCCCGACGCCGGGTGCAGCGCCCGCCGCCGCCGACGCCCCTCAGGCCGCCGTCGAGCGCGCGTTGGTGCAGATCTCGCGGTTCCTCGTGTCGTCGGCCGGGGCCGACCTCGACCAGGTGCTCGCCCTTCTCGGAGACGCCCTCGAGGCGGACTCGGTCTACTTCGTGCTCGCCGCCGAGACCGCCCCGCCCCACGTCGTCGAGACCGACCCCTACCCCACGGCGCCGTCGTACCTCGCCGGCCGCGTGCTGTCGTGGACCCGCCGCGACGCCCCCGAGGCGGCCACCGTCCCGATGCCGTCGCCGGAGGACAGCGGCGGCGCCCACCGGGTCTGCCTCGTCGACGGCGACGACGGGCGACGCGCCCTCGCCGTGCCCCTGCTCGCCGAGGACGAGCGGTTCATCGGCTACCTGGGCATCGAGCGTGCCGGCCTCGCCGACCCGCTCCACGCCCCGCTCGATCGCATCCTGTCGGTCCTGGGCGATGTGCTGGGCAACCATCTCAGCCGCCTCGCCGCCGAGGAGGCCCGCGAGCAGACCGAGCAGCGCTGGCAGAGCCTCGTCGACCGCCACCCCGACCCCACGCTCGTCGTCGTCGAGGGCACCATCACCTACGCCAACGCCGCTGCCGCCCGCCTCCTCGGGGCCGAGGACGCGACGGCCCTCACCGACCGACCGTTCGACGACTTCCTCTCGGCCCGCGACATCGCGCGCGTCTTGGCTCGGCAGGCCGTCCAGCTCCGAAGCCCCCTCCCCTACCCGTTCGAGCACGCGGTCGTCCGCCTCGACGGAGACGAGCGCATCGTCGAGGCCGTCTGCGTGCCGTTCCCGGGCATCAGGGACGGCATCCAACAGGTCCTCCGCGACATCACCGACCGCAAGGAGAGCGAGGAGCGCTACCGGACGTTCGTCGAGACCATCTCGGAGGGCGTCTGGCGAATCGAGCTGGACGCCCCCGTCGCGCGGACGGCCACGCCGCGCGTCCAGGCCGAGCACGTGCTCCACCACGGGCGCATCGCCGAGCTCAACCCGACGATGACGCGCATGTTCTGGGGCGAGTCGGCGCCGATCGGCGCCCGCCTCGGAGACCTCCTCCGCTCGTACGGCTCGTCGCTCGTGCGCGCCTTCGCCGAGGCAGGCCACCACCTCGTCGGCCACGAGATCGCGGTCCGCCTCGACGACCAGTCGATGCGTCACTTCTCGATCAACGCCGTCGGACGGTTCGAGCGCGACGAGCTGGTCGGCGTCTGGGGGAGCTGCACCGAGATCACGGAGCGCGTCGAGATGGAGCGGAGCATGGTGGGCGTGCTCGAGGAGCAGCAGGAGCGGATCGGCCGCGACCTCCACGACAGCGTCGGCCAGCTCCTGACCGGCGTCCGGATGCTGAGCGAGGGGCTCGTCCACACCCACGAGGGCGACGAGACCGAAACGACCGTCTCGCGGATCGCCGCCTATGCGGCGGAGGCGCTCGACCGCGTCCGTGCCATCTGCCGAGGCCTCGTCCCGCCGCAGCTCTACTCCGAGGGCGCCGTCGGCGCCCTCGACGAGTTGGTCGACCACGTCGACGCCCTCGGCGCGACGCGGTGCCTGTTCCGTCACGACGGCAAAACCGATCTCTACGATCCCGACCTCTCGCTCCAGGTGTACCGGATCGCGCAGGAGGCCCTGTCGAACGCGCTCCGCCACGCCGAGGCAGAGACCGTGTGGGTCTACTTCGGCCGCGACGAGGGCGACATCCTGGTCGAGGTCGAGGACGACGGGGTCGGATTCGAGCTGGACGCCGAGCGGGCCCATTCGATCGGGCTCTACAGCATGCACCGCCGTGCGCACTCGATCGGTGCTACGCTGGCCATCGAGACGCGGCCCGGCGCGGGGACGACCGTCCGCATGACGATCCCGGCCGGCGCGCTGCCGCCGGCGGCCCGCCTCGGTGGCGTGTTTACTGACCACTAGGGTAGACATCAGGAGACGCTTCGGGAATCCTCACGTACCGCTGGGGGTGCGCGTTTGGATGTTTCTGGTGCTGGTGCGGTCTTTTCTAGGCCCGTCACTCCCTGCACCCTTTCCCCCGGGCTCATGACCTCCCCGCGCCTCTCTGTCGCCGTCGTCGACGACCACCCCGCGGTCCGCGACGCCATCGCCCAGGCCGTCTCCGCCCAGCCCGACATGGACCTCGTCGGCGTCGCCGGATCCGCCGCCGAGGCCTTCGACCTCCTCCGCGCGCACGCCCCCGACGTCGC
>JBCCQJ010000393.1:0-3277 GCA_039024395.1 Bacteroidota bacterium
CCCACAGCCCACAGCCCACAGCCCACAGCCCACAGCCCACAGCCCTCAGTACCGCGGGCTCGGCTCCGAGAGGGCCCAGCGGAGGAACGCCAGCGGCGCCAGCGTGCCACTGCGGCCCGTCTCGGCGTCGTCGAGGTAGGCGGCCTGCGCCGAGAGGCCGGCGTAGAGGCCGGGCAGCAGGCGCACGCTCGTCCGCAGGTCCGCGAAGGCGATCCGCTGGCGGACGCCCTGGAGGGTCGGGTTGGGCTCGGGGATGCGCGTCGTGGTGGGCTCGCGCGGGTCGGCGCCGACGTTGAGCGAGTCGGCGTTGCGCCCGCGGACGCTGTACCACGTGTCGAGCGACACCTCGACGTCGGCCCCGAGGCGGTGGGCGACGCGGACCGAGAGGTCGCTCGCGTTCGGGCCGGCCGGATGCCCCAGCACGTCGTCGTAGTGGATGGCTGCCGTGGCGACGGCGCGGTGGGAGTAGAGGTACGGCCGGAGGCGCGCGTACTCGATGCGGACGTCGGTGTCGCGGAGGCGCCCCAAGCCCGGAACCCACGGGTCGGCCACCTCGGCGCCGACCACAAACGCCCACTTGTTGGTCCAGGCGTCCTCGAAGAAGCGGTCGGCCGTGAGCTCGTCCAGGAGCGCCTGCCCGTAGAGGCGCACCCCGCCGCCGGGGCGGACGGCCGCGCCGCCCCCGAGGAGGACGTTGTCGGGGCTGCCCAGGTCGCGCTCGGCGGCGCGGAAGAAGGTGAACGGCACCAGGTAGGCCAGCTCGAAGCCGTCGCGGTTGTCGCCCTCGCGGTCGCCCAGGATGACGGCCTCGAACGCCTCCAGCTCCAGCCACGAGGCGGGGCGCACGGCAAGCCGGTGAAAGGCGCCGTAGCGCTTCGAGACCACGCCGTCGCCATCGCTCTGGCCGCGCTCGCGCGGGTCGAGGAAGCGGGCGTAGAGGCTCTGCACCGACACCGGCCCCACCGAGAGGCGGACCTGCGCGTGGTCGTACTCCGACGCGAAGTCGCTCAGCAGCAGCGCCCCGCGCGCGAACCCGAGGCGGTTGCGGTCGCGCCCGCCGCGCACCTCGACGAAGCGGTCGCGGTACCCGACGATGCTCCGCGAGGTCATGTAGTCGTAGACCGGGTCCGGGTCGTCCGACGTGACGGCGTACCCGAGGCGCGGGGCCGTCCGGAACGAGCGGGGCCCGTCGGGCGCGAGCACCTGGTTCTCGGTGACGACCGCCTCGGCGAAGAAGCGGCCGGCGTGGCCGGCGGCGCGGACGCCTCGCGAGAGCCGGTACGACGTGATCCAGTCCGATCCGCCGGCGACGCGCTCGACGTACTGCGGTCCGCCGGCGAGGTTGAGGGCCGGCTCGGCGGTGACCGCGTAGCCGTCGCCCGCCGCGCCGACGAGCGCGCGGCCGTCCGGGTAGGCCCACCTCGGGGCGCGAGGCCCGAAGACGCCGCCCGCCTCGGCGCCGCGGAACGTCCGCAGCCGGTCGCGGTCGGCGGGGGAGAGGGCGGCCCCCGATGCGGCGAGCGAGTCGAGCGCCGCCTGCGCCTCGGCGGCTGACAGCGGCAGCGCGCCCACGTCGAGGCCGTCAAGATGGCCGGCGGCGTGCTGGCGGAGCAGGAACCGCTGGAGGTCGCCCTCGATCGTGAGCAGCCCTTCCGATTGGGCCGAGGCCGCCCCGGCAAAGGCCATCGCGAGCGTCACGGCACGCGCGAGGTCCCAGATCCGAGCCAGTCGAGCGGTCATGCGGATGATTTCTGCCTGAGGGACCCAATATGGCCCCGATGCGGAGGGCGAAATGGGAGGTCGTGCGAAAGGACTCGCCCGGCCGGCACGCTTCCGCGACACTTCTTTGACGTTGAAGGGTTCGACGTGGACCGGGGAACGGTCTATCCTATCGTCGCAGGACATCGTCCCCCATCTCAACCCATTCCATGGGCACCCGGACTTCCCCGCCCTCGCTGCTGTTCGTCAACCAGCACTACTACCCCGACGTCGCCTCGACCGGGCAGCACCTGACGGACCTCGCCGAGCACCTCGTGCAGGACGGGTTCCAGGTCGACGTGCTGTGCGCGTCGGCGAAGTATCTGGCGGGCGATCTGGAGTCGCCCAAGAAGGAGGTCCACAACGGCGTCCGCATTCGGCGCGTCAAGACGACCGGGTTCGGGCGAGGCTCGCACCTCGGGCGCATCCTCGACTACGCGAGCTTCTACCTCAAAGTCCTCTGGACGCTGTTCACCGGCCGCCGGGTCGACCTCGTGGTCGCCCTCACGACGCCGCCGCTGCTCGGCTTCGCGTGCGCGCTCGCCAGGAAGGTGCGGGGCCAGGACTACGCCATCTGGTCGATGGACCTCCACCCCGACGCCGAGGAGTCGATCGGGATGATCCAGCGGGGCAGCCTCCTCAGCCGCGTCCTGCACGGCCTCAACGACTTTGGGTACCGCAACGCCCGCCTCGTGGTCGACCTCGGTCCGCACATGAAGCGCCGGCTCCTGAACAAGGGCGTCCTCGCCGAGCGGCTGAAGACGATCGTTGTCTGGAACAAGAAGGACGAGATCACGCCGGTCGACCGCGCCGACAACCCGCTCGTGAACGAGCTGGGCCTGGAGGGCAAGTTCGTCGTGATGTACTCCGGCAACGCCGGCCTCGTCCACCGCTTCGAAGAGGTCACCGAGGTGATGACGCGCCTCCGCGACCGCGACGATCTGTTCTTCCTCTTCGTCGGGGGCGGCCCGCGCCGGCCCGAGATCGAGGCCGTCATCGAGGCGGAGGGGCTCACGAACGCGGCCTACCTCGATTACTTCCCGCGGGAGCAGCTCGACCAGTCGCTCTCGCTGGGCAACGTGCACCTGCTCACGCTCCGCAACGAGGCGGCGGGCGTGGCCGTGCCGGGCAAGCTCTACGGCGTGATGGCGGCCGGCCGGCCGATCATCGTCGTCGGCCCGGGCGCCTCGGAGCCGGCCGAGACGACGCTCGACGAGGGCGTCGGGCGCGTGGTCGATACCCAGACGGGGTCGCTCACGCTCGCCGACGACCTCGAGGCGGCCCTCCTGGAACTCGCCGCCGACCCCGAGGCGTGCGCCGAGATGGGCCGCCGCGCCCGTGCCGCCTTCCTGGCTCGCTACGAGGCCGATGTCGCCTGCGGCCAGTGGGCCGACACGCTCTGGGACCTCCTCGACCCTGCGGGGCGGCCGGCTCCGCTCGGGCGCCTCAACGCCGGCAAGCGGTGGCCCGCCGACGCCGACCGCCTCGGGGCCGAGGCGGCCGACTCCGTCCTCGAGCC
>JBCCQJ010000394.1:0-3267 GCA_039024395.1 Bacteroidota bacterium
GGGCCTTGTAGCGCGGGCCGAGGAGGATGGTGTGGTGCGCCACGTCCTCGTACTGTCGATCGGTGCCGAAGTACCACACGAAGAGGCTCATGGAGAGCTTCGTGCGGTCCACCTTGGCGTCGGTCCACTTGCGGCGGTGCTTGGGCCGGACGAGGTGCTTGTAGGTCCACGCCGCGTCCGCGTTGGAGACGACCACGTTCGCCTCGATGTGCTCGCCCGTGTCTAGCCGGACGCCCGTCGCGCGCGACTTCTGGCCGGGCACCGCCTCGGCGGTGATCTCGTCCACCGTCTCACCGAGGCGGAACGTGCCGCCGAGCCGCTCGATGAGGTCGGCGATGCCCTGCACCATGGCGCCGGTCCCGCCCATGGCGTACCACACGCCCCAGTGCCGCTCCAGGAAGGCGATGAGCGCGTAGATGCTCGTCGTGGAGAACGGGTTGCCGCCCACCAGCAGCGGGTGGAAGCTGAAGACCTGCCGGAGCCTCTTGTCTTTGATGTACTTCGAGACGAGGCCGTAGACGGTCCGGTGGCTCTCGAGGGCCACCATCGAGGGGACGATCTTGGCCATGTGGCCGGCCTTGTCGAACGGGACGTGGCCCAGCTCCAGGAAGCCGGTCTCGAAGATCTTCTCGCTCTTCTTCAGGAAGCGCCGGTAGCCCGCGATGTCGTCCGGGTTGAAGCGCGCGATCTCGGCCTCCATCGTCTCGGCGTCGCCGGTGTAGTCGAACACCGAGCCGTCGTCGAAGCGGATGCGGTAGAACGGGGTCGTGGGCACGAAGTCGACGTGGTCGGCGCGGTCCTCGCCGCAGAGCGCCCACAGCTCGTCGAACAGGAAAGGCGCCGTGATGAGCGTCGGCCCCATGTCGAAGACGTACTCGCCGCCCTCGGGGCCGGGCACGCGCTCGACGCGGGCGCGCCCGCCGGGCATGTCGAGCCGGTCGACGACGGTCACGCGGTAGCCGCGCGTGAGCAGGCGGATGGCGGCGGCGAGGCCGCCGAAGCCGGCCCCGATCACGACGGCGTGCGGGGCGTCCGCCTCGGGGAACGACGGTGGGCCGCCGGTGCGGAGGCGGGCGTCGGGGCGGACGGCGAGGCGGCGGATCCAGGACATCGGAGCAGAGGAATGACGAGCGATCAACCAGGATTGGAGAGCGCCGTTCCGGAAGGATCCACATCGCGGACCGCGCGCCGCCTCGGGGCGTCCCCGAGGCGGTCGAAAAAGTTTGTCGCGCCCACACACGAACGCCGGGAGGTCGGCAGTTATGGGGCCGCTACCTCCCCGCGGTTGTGTGTGACGCGGGACGCCGGTCGGGGCGCTCTCCAGACGGAGGGCGCCCCGAACCCGTTTGGGAGAAACCCGCGGGGGATTATTCAGACCGCCCTGGGGCACGCACGATGGACGGTGCGAAAGCGTTAACGGCCTCCCCCGGCGACCGGCGCAACCCCGCTCCGCGTCGGTCGTTCTGACCCGAGACATTCCTTTGCCAGGCTCGACCCTTATGTCCTCGACCAAGCGCAAGCTCTCCATCGCCCTGCTCGTGATCGGGGCCTTCCTCGGTGGCGTCTTCTTCGTCACCTCGGCGGCCAACCTCCTCGACGACTCGCGCCTGTTCCAGAGCGCCGACGCGCAGGCGCAGCTCGGCTCCGAGGCGGCGATGGCGACCGCCGAAGACCTCGGGCAGGCGTTCACGGCCGTCGCCGAGCGCGTCAACCCGGCCGTCGTCCAGATCCGCTCGACGCGGATCCGCCCGGCGCAGGGCCGCTCGAACCCGTTCGGGTTCGGGTCGCCGTTCGGCGGAGGCGGCGCGCAGAGCGGCCTCGGGAGCGGCGCGTTCGTCACCGACGACGGCTTCGTGGTCACCAACAACCACGTCGTCGAGGACGCCGACGAGCTGACGGTGGTGCTGTTCGACGGCCGCGAGCTGGAGGCCGAGATCGTCGGGGCCGATCCCTTCTCCGACCTCGCCGTGCTGCGCGTCGACGGCGACGACTACCCGGCGCTCTCGTTCGGCGACTCGGACGAGTTGCGCGTCGGGCAGTGGGTGATCGCCGTCGGCAGCCCGCTCGACGCCGACCTCTCGAACACGGTCACGCACGGCATCGTGTCGAGCGTGGGGCGGTTCAGCGGCGCCCCCGACCCGCGCGGCCGGCCGACGATCTCGAACTACATCCAGACCGACGCCGCCGTCAACCCGGGCAACTCGGGCGGGCCGCTCGTCAACCTCCGCGGCGAGATCGTAGGCATCAACTCGGCCATCGCGACGCGCACAGGCACGTTCAACGGCATCTCGTTCGCCATCCCGTCGAACATCGTGCGCGGGACGGTCGAGCAGCTCATCGACGCGGGCGTGGTCGAGCGCGGGTTCCTGGGGATCTCGTTCGGAGAGGCCTCGCCGGCCCTCCGCCGCGCGCTCGGCGTCGGACCGGGCGCGGCCTACATCTCGGAGATCGCCCCGGACGCCGACGGCAACACACCGGCCGCCGACGCCGGCCTCCGCGTCGACGACGTCATCACGGCCGTCGACGGCACCGACCTTCGCGACAGCGCGCAGATCGTGTCGC
This sequence comes from Bacteroidota bacterium, assembly GCA_039024395.1. Lineage (GTDB taxonomy): Bacteria > Bacteroidota > Rhodothermia > Rhodothermales > Rubricoccaceae > Rubrivirga. Next base: position 2,563 of record JBCCQJ010000394.1, read on the forward strand.
TCATCTCCAACAAGCGCCCCGGCGACACCGTCGAAGTCACCTACAACCGCGACGGCGACGAGCGGACGGCGACGGTCACGCTCGGCCGCCGGCCCGGCGCCGACCAGATGGCCGCCGCGCGCGGGCGCTCCGGATCGAGCCAGCTCCAGGACGCCCCCGACGACGAGGCCGACTCGATGGAGGGCTTCGGCCTCATGCTCCGCGACCTGACCGCCCGCGACCTCCGGCAGATCGGCGAGGAGGTCGAGGGCGTGCTCGTGGCCGAGGTCGAGCGCTCCAGCGAGGCGTTCCGCGAGGCCCGCATCCGCGAGGGCCAGATCATCGTCGAGGCCGACCGCGAGCCCGTCGCCTCGGTGGAGGACTTCGAGGCGGCCATCGCGGATGTCGAGGACGGCGAGTCGTTCCTCGTCCGCATCGAAATCCCCGGCGGCGGCTCGTTCCTGACGGCACTCACGAAGGAGTAGGGTCGCCCCCCGAGGCGGCGGATTCTCGGTTCCGCCTCGGGGATGGCACTCGGCCCAACCGGGGCACGAGTCGTAGGGGCGTGCCACACCCTGCCGTGTCTGGATGCTCCGGCTCTCACCACGGCTCACCCCGAGGCGGTCTGCCAACCCACGCCGCCTCGGGGCGTGCGAACCGCTTCGGAGATGGGCGTGGCGTTCGATTCGTCGCCCCCCTCCCGGCCTCCCCCCGCTGGGGGGAGGA
>JBCCQJ010000395.1:0-3265 GCA_039024395.1 Bacteroidota bacterium
AACCGGGCCGCTACGTCAGGGATGGGGGCGTGGCCGCGCTCGTAGGCCTCGACGGCGCGGCGGCGGAGGTCTGTAGAGATCGCCATGGCAAGGGCGGAGCGGCGAAGCTACCATGCCAGAACTACCGCGTCACGCTGTAACCCCGGAAGTATAGGTCGCCCTCGGTGCAGAAGCGGAGCGGTTAGATTCACGCAAAGCCCTGTCGTTCTGATGCCTGCCACGAGACCCAGCCCGAAGGAACGCGCCCGCCGCGCGGTCGATGATCTCCCTGACGACGCGACCCACGAGGACGTGATCGCCCGCCTCGTGGTCGTCCACAAGATCGAACGGGGACGCGCACAGGCGGCAGCCGGCCAGGACCTGATGAGTCAGGACGAGGTGGAGGCCCACTTCGCACGCCGCTGGGAGGTCCGCTCGTAGCGGTTATTCGTGAGGTGATCTGGCGCGAGTACCGCGCGATCTACTGGGCCGACGACGCTCGCGTTGAGGTGCTGTCCCTCCTCCACACGTCGCAGCAATTTGGTGCCGAACCGGGCACGTACGTAGGCAGCCCCGAGGCGGTCTACGCCCCGAACCCGCCGAGCGCCTGCCGGAGCGCGTCGAGCCCGATCCCCTCCGCCTCGGAGCGGAAGCGGAGCGTGCACCACAGGTCCAGGATCAGCATCTGCGCCGCGTGGATGGGCACGGCGATCCAGAAGCTCCGGCACCGCCATACAAGCGCCCCGAGCGCGATGCCGCCCAGGACCGACAGGTACGCCTCGGCCGGCGGCTTCTGCGCGTGGAGAATCGCGAACGGCACCGTCTGGATCACGATCGCCAGCGGCGCTCCGACCGCCGGGGCCGTCCCGAACAGCACGAACCCGCGCCACAGGTACTCCCAGCCCATCCAGTAGAACAGGAACAGCGCCTCATAGGCCAAGAACACGCTCCAGTCGGTTCGCGCCCCGTAGTAGTGCGGGTACTGCGATTGGAAGCCCGCCCCGTCGGAGAGCACCCACGTCCCAATGGCGACCAGCGGCATGTAGGCCAGCGCGAGGCCCGTCGCCAGCTTCCAGTCGCCCAGCCCCAGCCCGGCCTCGCGGGCCGACCACCGGAAGCCGACCAGCAGGATCAGCGCCGGCACGATGAACCCGAGCACGCCCTGCATCCCGAACCACCACGCCCAGGCCCCGAACTCGGGCTCGGCGAACCCGAACGGGTTGTCGAGCACGATCCGGTAGACGCGGCGGCTCCCGACCTGGAGGTGCAGCAGCACGAGCAGCGTCGCGGCGATGAGCACGATGGACGCGCGGCGGGCGTTCGGAGAGAGCCCGCGGACGGCGTCCCAGAACGCTTGCCACTCGCTTCGGAGACGGTCTATCATCGACGATACCGGGGCCGGCGGCCCGATGGAGAGCCGCGAAGATACCCGGATGTCCCCCGCCCCCATGCGCCTCGCCTTCCTCGCCGCCCTGCTCACCGCCTCGGTGCTGCCGCTCGTCGCCGCCGGCTGCGCCGAGGCCGACGGCCAGACCGCCGCCTCGGTGCCCGCGCCCGAGGTAGACCCCGAGGCGGACCGCCGGGCGCTGATGGACTCGCTCCTGTCCGCCTACGAGGGCTTCGAGGCCCCGAGGCGGACCCGCGAGTCGGAAGCTCGCGCCTGGGCCGACAGCATCCTCGCCACGATGACGCTCCGCCAGAAGGTGGCCCAGATGTTCATCGTCGAGCTGGGGGCGGTCCGCAACCCGAGCGGGCTCGCGGCCGAGGGCATCGGCGGGTTCCACGTCAACCGGCGGACGCCCCCGCGCGAGGTGCTCGCGGCCACCAACCGGCTCCAGCAGGCCGCCTCGGTGCCGCTCTTCACGACGGCCGACTTCGAGTGGGGCGTCGGCACGGCGACGAGCAACTTCACGTCGCTGCCGGCCGCGATGGCCTACGGCGCGGCGGGCTCGGAGACGCTCGCCGAGATCGGCGGCGCCGTGACGGCCCTCGAGGCGCGCGCGATGGGCATCAACGTCGTCTTCGCGCCCGTCGCCGACGTCAACAACAACCCGCTCAACCCGATCATCAACACGCGCTCGTTCGGGTCCGACCCCGAGGCGGTCGGGCGGCTCGCGGGCGCCTACGTGCGCGGCGCGCAGAGCCACGGCGTGCTGGCGACGCTCAAGCACTTCCCCGGCCACGGCAACACCGACACCGACACGCACGTCGACTTCGCCTCGGTGCCGGGCGACTGGGACGACCTCCGCCGCACCGAGCTGGCCGCGTTTGCCGGCGCGATGGACGCCGACCCGGCCGTCGTGATGTCGACGCACCTCTGGGCGCGCGCGCTCGACGAGGACGCCACGCCGGCCACGTTCAGCCGCCGCGCCCTCACCGACGTGCTCCGCGACAGCCTCGGGTTCACCGGGCTCGTCACGACCGACGCGCTCAACATGGGCGCGATCCAGAAGAACTACGGCTTCCCGGCCCGCATCGTGCGCCCCATCGAGGCGGGCGCCGACCTCGTGCTGATGATGCTCCGCCCGCGCGCCGGCATCGACGCGGTCGTCCGCGCCGTCGAGGCGGGCGACGTCCCCGAGGCGCAGATCGACGCCTCAGTGGGGCGCATCCTGTTCGCGAAGGCCCGCCTCGGGCTGCACCGCGAGCGCCTGGCCGACCGCGACCGCCTCGACCGGATGCTCACGACCGTCCGCGGCGCCGACTTCGCGACGACCCTCTCGCGCGCCTCGGTGACGGTCGTCCGGCCCGGCCCGATCCCGCTCGGCAGCCAGCGCGTGACGCTCGTGCAGATGAGCAACTCGCGCTCGGCCGGCAGCCTGACGCGCCTCGAGCGCGACCTCGGCGCGGCCACCAACGTCCGCGTCACGCGTCAGGGCGGAGGCCGCGACCGCGCCGTCCGCGCCGCGCGCAATGCGGACGTGGCCGTCGTGGCAGTTCACCTCCGCGTCCTCCAGGCGACTGTGCCGCAGCTCTCCCGCAGCCAGCGCCGCACGGTCGAGGCCATTGCGGCGACCGGCACGCCGGTCGTGCTCGTCGTCGTGGGCAACCCGTACGCCGCCGCGCTCCTCCCCGAGGCGGCGGGCGTCGTCGTGGCCTACGACCAGACGGCCCGCACGGCGAGCGCCGTGGCCGACGTGCTCCGCGGCCGGCACACCGCCTCGGGGCGGCTCCCCGTCGAGATCCCGGGGCTGTAGCGGCTCCACCGCCTCGGAGGCCCCGAGGCGGAGACGAGCGAAGCGTTCCCCTTGAGATCTCCCCCTCCCAGCGGGAGGGGGCTGGGGGG
>JBCCQJ010000396.1:0-3264 GCA_039024395.1 Bacteroidota bacterium
CTCGGCTACGCCGAGGCCGCCTCGGCGCCCGGCACATTCGGCCCCGGCACATTCGGCCCCGGCGCATCCGGCCCCGAGGCGGGCGGCTTCGTGCCCGGCCTGGGCCTGATCGAGGCGCCCGGCAACGACGGCGTCTCGTCGACGGCGCTGACCGCCTCGGGGGCGACAGCGCTCCTGTTCACGACCGGCCGCGGCACCCCGCTCGGCTTCCCCGCGCCGACCGTCAAGATGGCCACCAACCCCGACGTCGCCACGCAGAAGCCGCACTGGATCGACTTCGGGGCCGGCGACCTGCTCACGGGCGAGGCCACGATGGACGCGCTCGCCGACCGCCTCACCGCCTACGTCCTCGACGTCGCCAGCGGCCGGCGCACCAACAACGAAACGAACGACTACCGCGAGATCGCCATCTGGAAAGGCGGCGTCACGCTGTGAATGGCAGGAATGGGGAGAGCGGGGGGAATGGGAGGATCAAAAACCACATGCTTCCCTCTCCTCCCATTCCCTCCATTCCTCCCTCTCCCTCTACCCCCATGACCCTCCCGCGACTCTCTGCCGATCTCCTCCGCGACCGCGGCGAGGCCGTCCCCGACCTGCCGGTCCGCGCGGTTCAGTTCGGGACGGGCGCGCTCCTGCGCGGGCTGGTGGACGACGCCCTCGACCAGGCCGCCCGAGCCGGAGACTGGAGTGGGAGCGCGGTCGTGGTGAGCCAGACCGGCAGCGGGCGCGGCGCGGCCTTCAACGAGCAGGACGGACTGTTCACGCTCCGCGTGCGAGGCATCGAGGGCGGCGAGCCGGTGGACGAGGCGCGCGTGGTCGGCGCGGTCGCCCGCGCCCTCTCGGCGCAGGACGACTGGGACGCCGTGCTCGCCCTCGCCCGCGACCCCGCGGTCGACCTCGTCGTCTCGAACACCACCGAGGTGGGGCTGACGTGGGACGACAGCGACGACTCTGAGGCGGCCCCGCCGGCCTCGTTCCCGGCCAAGCTCGCCGCCGTCCTGAAGGCCCGCCTCGACGCGCTCGGTCCCGAGGCGGACCTCGTTGTGCTGCCGACGGAGCTGGTCGAGGGCAACGGCGACGTGCTGCGCGACCTCGTGCTGCGGTGGGGCGCGCGCGCCGGCTGGGGCGAGCCGTTCGCCGCCTTCGTCGGCGCCTGCCGGTTCGCCAACACGCTCGTCGACCGGATCGTGACCGGCACGCCGCCCGACCTCCCCGCCGCCGAGGCGGCCGTGGGGCACCGCGACCCGCTGATGACCGACACCGAGGTGTACCGGCTGTGGGCCATCGAGGGCGACGGCGCGCTGCGCGACCGCCTCGGGTTCGCAACCGGCGACGCCTCCTCGGGGGCCGGCATCGTGGTGGCCGGCGACATCGAGCCGTTCCGGCTCCGCAAGGTGCGGCTCCTCAACGCCGCCCACACGCTGCTCGTGCCGGTGGCCCTCGGGTGCGGGCTGGCGACCGTCCGCGAGGCCGTCACCGACGACCGCCTCGGGGCCTACGTGCGCGGCCTCATGGCCGACGAGCTGATCCTGGCCGTCGCCTCCGACCTGGATGCGATGGGGGCGGAGCCGGCGACGGCGGCGCCGTTCGCGGCGGCCGTGCTCGACCGGTTCGCCAACCCGTTCATCCGGCACGAGCTGGCCTCGATCACGCTCCAGCAGACGATGAAGCTCGGCGTGCGCGCCGTGCCGAGCGTGGCCGCCCTCGACCGTGAGGGGCGATCCGCCGACGCCATCGCCCTCGGGTTCGCGGCGTTCCTGCTCCTCCACCGCGCCGCCGACGGCCTGCCGGCCGGCGACTCGCCGCTGGAGTTCACCACGACGCGCCTGCTGACGGACGACCGCGCCGAGGCGGTCCGCGCCCGCTGGCGCCACCGGCCCGACGGCGCCGAGGCGGTCGCCCGCGACGTCCTGGCCGACGCCGCCCTCTGGGGCCGCGACCTGACCGCCCTCCCCCGCTCCGGCTCGGCCTTCGCCGACGCCGTCGCCCGGCTCACCGCCCGCGCCCTCGACGACGGGCTCCCGGCGGTCGTCGACGCCCACCTCGCCCTCGCCACCCGCTGATGCAGCTTTCGTTCCGCTGGTACGGCGAGGCCGACCCGGTCTCGCTCGACGCGATCCGCCAGATCCCGGGCGTGGTCGGCATCGTGAGCGCGCTCCACGACGTGCCGCCCGGCATCGCCTGGACCGCCGACGCCGTCGTCTCGCTGCGGCAGCGCGTCGAGGCGGCTGGGCTCGCGCTCACCTGCATCGAGTCGGTGCCGGTCCCCGAGGCGGTCAAGCTGGGCGCGCCCGAGCGCGAGGCCGCCACCGAGGCCTGGTGCCGGTCGGTCGAGGCGGTCGGGCAGGCCGGCGTGCCGGTCGTGTGCTACAACTTCATGCCCGTCTTCGACTGGACGCGCACGAGTCTGGACCGCCGCCTCGGGGACGGATCCGAGGCGCTGGCCTACCTCGAGGGCGACCTGTCGGAGGTCGAGGCGGCGCTGGCGTCGGGCGGGCTGCCCGGCTGGATGGACGCCCACACGCCGGACGACCTGCGGCGGCTCTTCGCCGCCTACGCCGCGGTCGACACCGAGCGCATGTGGGACCACCTCGGGTGGTTCCTGGAGCGGGCCGTGCCCGTCGCCGAGGCGGCCGGCGTCAAGCTGGCGATCCACCCCGACGATCCGCCGTGGCCGCTCTTCGGGCTGCCGCGCGTGGTGACCAGCCCCGACGCCTTCGCGCGCGTCTGCGACCTCGTCGACCGCCCGGCCAACGGGCTCACGTTCTGCACCGGCTCCTTCGGCGCCGACCCGGCGCTGGCGCCGGCGCTCCCCGAGGCGGTGGCCCGCCTCGGCGACCGGATCCACTTCGCCCACCTGCGCAACGTGGCCCGCCTCGGGGAGGCGCGCGACTTCACCGAGACGGCCCACCCCGATGGCGACGTCGACCTCCTCGGGGTCATGCGCGCGCTCGCCGCGGCCGGCTTCGACGGGCCGCTCCGGCCCGACCACGGCCGCCAGATCTGGTCCGAGCGCCGGGATGAAGATGGGGGCGCGACCGTCCGGCCCGGTTACGGCCTCTTCGACCGCGCCCTCGGCGCGACCTACCTCCTCGGCCTCTGGGACGCCACGACCGTCCCACCGGCCGCCACCTGCTAACTCCGCCCCCGAGGCGGCCCTGCCATGCCCTTCCACCCCGTCCTCGACAAGCCCACCGCCGACACCCGCGCCGACGTCGTCCGCTGGATCGAGCGCGACCGCGCCGTCGCCGTCGTCCGCCTCGA
>JBCCQJ010000397.1:0-3234 GCA_039024395.1 Bacteroidota bacterium
CACCTCCGGAAGTACAATGGCGTCCCGAAGCATCATTTCGAGCTGTTTCTGAAGGAATGCGAGTGGCGGTTCAACTACGGGCCGCCGTCGGAGCAACTGAGAACCCTCCGCCGCTGGACGCTTAGCTAGGCCAGCCCCTTCACTTTTCCATTCCCCTTACTCGTAGCGGAGGGCCTCGATGGGGCTCAGCCGGGCCGCCTTGCTGGCCGGGTAGACGCCGAACACGAGCGCGACGACGGTCACGCCCACGACGGCCACGGTCGCCCAGCCCCACGGGAACGCCGGCGCGCTCTTGACCAGCAGCGCCAGCAGGTTGCCGCCCACGACTCCGAGGAGGATGCCCGCGAGGCCTCCGATCTGGCACAGCACGATCGCCTCGACGAGGAACTGCCGGCGGATGTCCTTGCGCGTCGCCCCGAGCGACTTGCGGATGCCGATCTCGCGCGTCCGCTCGGTCACGCTCACCAGCATGATGTTCATCACGCCGACGCCGGCCGCGAGGAGCGCGATCAGGCCGATGCCCGCCCCGCCGATGGCGAGCGCGTTCGTGAACGTCTGGAGCCCGGCGGCCGCCTCGGCGCTCGTGAACACGTTGAAGTTGTTGTCCGCCTCGGGAGGAAGCCGGCGGATGGCCCGGAAGACTCCGACCGTCTCGTCCTGCGTCGCAGCCAGCATCTCGGCGCTCGGGGCGCGGACGTCGATCGACACACTACGGCGCTGCCGGTTGAAGGCGGGGATGGCCCGCGAGATGGGAACGACGATCCGGTTGTTGGCATCGCCGAGCCCGAACAGCGCGTCCTCGGGTGCGAACACGCCGACGACGGTGAACCGGACCCCGTCGACGCGGATGTCGGCTCCGAGCGGCGACCGCACGCCGAACAGGCGGTCCTTGACCGTGGTCCCGATGACGGCCGTGTTGCGGCCCGCCTGCACGTCTGCCTCGGTGAGGAAGCGGCCTTCAGCGACCTCCCAGCCGTTGTTCTGCGCCCAGTCCTCGTCGACGCCCTGCACGGCCACGTTGGGGTCGGTCGACGCCTCGGGGGTGCGGACCTCGCGCGCGCCCGCCCACACGCTCGGGCTCACCGAGGCGGCCAGCGACAGCCGCGACTGGAGCTGCAGGGCCTGCTCGTAGGTGAGCTGCGGACGGCGACGCTCCTCGTCGGTCGGCGGCCGGTTGTCGGGGAGACGGTCGATCACGATCGTCTGCGTGCCCATCGCGGCGAGGCTGTCCATGAGCGTCCCGTCGAGCACCTTCACCGCCGTCACGGACGCGATGACCGAGAATACGCCGATCGCCATGCCAACGAGCGTGAGCGCCGAGCGCAGCCGGTTGGCGCGGAGCGCCTCGAGGGCCATGCGGATGGTCTCGTTCATAGGGTCGTGCGAGTTCGGCGGGTCGAGCGAGTTCGGCGGGTCGAGCGGGGTCGGCGGGTCGCTTCAGGCGCAGAGGCACGCGAAGCGCGTCTGACCTGCTGAACCGGCCCGACCTGCCTGACTCGCCGAACCTCATTCATAGCGAAGCGCCTCGATGGGCTTCGAGCGAGCCGCCTGCCAGGCCGGGATGAGCCCGAAGGCGACGCCGACGACGGCGCAGATGCCGAAGGCGAGCAGGACCGTGCCGGCCGAGAGCTGCGCCGTGAACACCTCGTTGAGCCCGATGGCCACCAGGGCCGCCAGCGCCACCCCGATGGCGCCGCCGATGAAGCAGATCAGCACCGCCTCGACGAGGAACTGGAACAGGATGGCCCGCCTCGTGGCCCCGAGGGCCTTGCGGACGCCGATCTCGCGGGTCCGCTCCTTGACGCTCACGAACATGATGTTCATCACGCCGATGCCGCCCACGAGCAGCGAGAGCGCCGTCAGGAAGATGCCGACGCCGTAGGTGGCGACGCGCATCGTGGCGACGAGCTCGCGGAACTGGTCCTGGCGGTTGACCGAGAAGTCTTCCTCGTCGAGCGCGTCGAGACCGCGCCAGAGGCGGGTCAGGCCGGTGATCTCGTCGATCGCCGTGGCCTGGTCAACGCCCGCCTTCACCTTCACCTTCACCGCGACGTCGTCGCTACGCGAGAACCGGGGATAGACCGTCAGCGGAATGATGGCCCGGTTGTCGATCGACTCCATCCCGAGGAACTTGCCCCGCGTCTCGAGAACCCCGACGACCTCGAAGCGATGCTGGCCGATGCGGATGTGCTTCCCGATGGGGTCCTCGGCCGGAAAGAGCAACTCGACCACGTCCGACCCGAGGATGGTCACCGGCCGGCCGGCTCGCACCTCGGGCTCGGTGAAGAAGCGGCCGGCCGCCAGCTCGACCCCACCCGTGTCGTAGTAGTGCTCCGTCGATGCCTCGACGCCCACGCCGGGCGCCTCCTCACGGCCGCGGGTCACCGTCGCGCCCAGCCCCGTGATGGGGGCGACCGCCTCGATCGTCTCCGCCCGGGAGCGGAGAAATGGCGCGAGGTCCTCGGTGACGGCCGGGCGGTTGCGATACGTCCACCAGTCGTCGAGGATGATCCAGGGGGTGCGCTGGATGAAGAGCGCGTCGTCGCCGATCATGGCCATCGAGCGGTCGAACTCGCGCTCGATCCCGTTGATGACGGTGAACATCGACGTCACCGACACGATGCCGATGATGATGCCGAGCGTGGTGAGCAGCGCCCGCGCCTTGCGCTCCCACAGCGTCCCGACCGCGATGCGGACGCCCTCGGCGAGTTCGGTTCGGATGGCAGACATGCAGCGGCAGAAGGTGAGGGCGGCTACGACGGGTCCGCCTCGGGGTTGCGCCGCAGTCTACGCGCACGGACCCCGAGGTAGGGTGGGGACCGAGCGCCGCCTCGGAGACTGGTGGACATCGAGGCGGTCGATTCGTCGCCCCCCTCCCGACCTCCCCCCGCTGGGGGGAGGAGAGGATTTTCACCGAGGCGCTTGGCCCCGAGGCGGCAGCGTCTCGGTCGGTCGCTCAGGCGGCGGTCCGTGGTCCGTCTTCCCTCCCCGAGGCGGACGTAGCTTGGGTCGTCTTTCCCCGCCTCGATGTCGAAGCTGTCCGTCCTGAAGGAGTTCTGGGCCTTCCTGCGCGTCCGCAAGAAGTACTGGCTGATGCCGATCGCGCTCGTGCTGGTGCTGCTCGGCCTCCTCGTGGTCTCGGTCGGCGGGAGCCCGCTCGCGCCGTTCATCTACGCGCTGTTTTAGGGCTGTCGGCTGCGGGCTATCGGCTGTCGGCCCGAGCGGAGACGACGG
>JBCCQJ010000398.1:0-3218 GCA_039024395.1 Bacteroidota bacterium
CGAGGCGGCCTACCCGCCCATGTCGACCCGCCTCGCGGCGGCCGGCATCCCCGTCTACGAGGGCTACGACCCGGCCCACCTCGACGCGGCCGCCCCCGACCTCGTCGTTGTCGGCAACGCCTGCACGCCGACCCACCCCGAGGCGGCGGCGGCGCGCGAGCGCGGGCTCGTGCAGACGTCGCTCCCCGAGGCGCTCGCGCACCTGTTCCTGGCGCAGCGCCAGCCGGCCGTCGTCGCCGGCACGCACGGCAAGACGACCACCACCGGGATGCTCGTCCACGTCCTCCGCGAGGCCGGCCTCGACCCGAGCTTCCTCGTCGGCGGCGTGCTCGTCGGCGAGGCGTCCACCTCGGGGCTCGGCGCCGGGCCCGTGTTCGCCGTCGAGGGCGACGAGTACGACGCGGCCTACTTCGACAAGCGGCCCAAGATGATCCTCTACCGGCCGCACCGGGCGATCGTGACCAGCCTCGAGTTCGACCACGCCGACATCTACGCCAACTGGGAGGAGTACCAGCGGGCGTTCCACGCCTTCGTGTCGCTGCCGCCGCCGGACGGCCTCCTGGTCCTCAACGGCGAGGACGCGGGCGTGCGCGCCCTCGCCGACCGGACGTGGGCGCGCGTCCGGCTCTACGGCGAGGAGGGCCGCGCGCCCGAGGGCACCGCGTTCGACGTGGCCGCGCGCGACCTCGCGCCGAGCGACGGCGGGCAGACGTTCACCCTCGTCGTCCACGGCGAGGCGGTCGCCGAGGTGGCGCTGCCGCTCGGCGGCCGCTACAACGCCCTCAACGCCCTCGCGGTCGCGGCCGTGGCCCTCGACGCCGGCGCGCCCCCCGAGGCGGTCGCCGCGGGGCTCGGCACGTTCCGCGGCATGAAGCGCCGCCAGGAGGTCGTGGCCGACGCCGGCGGCGTGCTCGTCGTCGACGACTTCGCGCACCACCCGACGGCCGTCGAGGCCACCATCCGAGGTGTGCGCGAGCGCTGGCCAGGGCGCCGCCTCGTGGCCGTCTTCGAGCCGCGGTCCAACTCGTCGCGCCGCAAGGCCTTCGAGGCGCCCTACGCCGCCGCCCTCGCGACCGCCGACGCCCTCTTCCTGTCCACGCCGCCCCTCCGCCACAACGACGACCCGGCCGACTTCCTCGACGCCGAGGCCGTCGCCCAGGCCGTCCGCGACGCCGGCACCGAGGCGGCCGCCTACGCCTCGGCCGACGCCCTCCGGCCCGACCTCCTCGAGGCGCTCCGGCCGGGCGACCTGGCGCTTGTGATGTCGAACGGCTCGTTCGACGGGCTCGTGGGCACGCTGTCGGCAGCGCTCGAGGCCGAGACCGCCTCGGCGTGAGCACCGTCTTCGACGAGCCGGACGGGCTGGGCCGGCGCGTTCGCCTCGGGGCCGTGCCCCGCCGGATCGTCTCGCTGGTCCCGAGCCAGACCGAGCTGCTGGCCGACCTCGGCGCCGAGGTGGTCGGCCTCACGCGGTTCTGCGTCCACCCGGCCGGTTGGAAGGCGGAGAAGCCGATCGTGGGCGGGACGAAGAACGTCCGCCTCGACCGCGTGCGCGACCTCGCGCCCGACCTCGTGCTGGCGAACAAGGAGGAGAACGTGCGCGAGCAGGTCGAGGCGCTCGCCGACGTCTGCCCCGTCTACGTCACCGACGTGCCCGACGTGGCCGCGTCGCTCGCCATGATCCGCACGGTCGGCCGGCTCGTGGGCCGCCCCGAGGCGGCAGCGACACTCGCCGACGACATCGCCTCGGGGTTCGGCGGCCTCGGGGAGGCCGGGCGCGGGCGGCGCGTGCTCTACCTCATCTGGCGCGACCCGTGGATGTCGGTCGGCCGCGACACCATCATCGCCGACGTCCTCCGCCTCGGGGGATTCGTGAGCGTGACGGACGGGCACACGCGCTACCCGTCCCTCTCCGAGGCGGAGATCCGTACCCTCGGCCCCGAGGCGGTCTTGCTCTCGTCCGAGCCCTACCCGTTCGGCGAGAAGCACCTCGACGAGGTGCAGGCGCTCGCGCCGGACGCCGAGGTGGTCCTGGTCGACGGCGAGCCGTTCTCGTGGTACGGCAGTCGCCTCCGCCACACGCCGGCCACCCTGGCCGACCTCGCCGCGCGGCTCGCGTGACCGGCGTGCTCTCGGGCCTCCGCGTGGTCGAGCTGGCCGGCGTCCTCGCCGGGCCGACCGCCGGGCAGTTCCTCGCCGAGCTGGGCGCCGACGTCGTCAAGGTCGAGAACACGCGCACCGACGGCGACGTGACGCGGACGTGGCGCCTGCCGACCGAGCCCGACACCGACCGCCCGGCCTACTTCTGCGCCGCCAACTGGGGCAAGCAGTCGGTCGCCCTCGACCTCACCCAGACCGGCGGGCGCGAGGCACTGCACCGCCTCGCGGCGCACGCCGACGTGGTGCTGACGGCCTACAAGCCCGGCGCCGCCGCCCGCCTCGGGGCCGACGCCGAGACACTCCTCGCGCTCTCTCCCCACCTGGTGATTGTCGAGCTGAGCGGGTACGGCCCCGAGGTAGCGCGCGCCGGCTACGACGCCGTCGTCCAGGCCGAGGCTGGGTTCATGCACCTCAACGGCGCCCCCGACGGCCCGCCGACCAAGCTGCCGGTCGCGCTGATGGACCTGCTGGCGGCGCACCAGATCAAGCAGGCCGTGCTCGCCGCCCTCCTCCGCCGCGAGCGGACCGGCGCGGGCGCGCACGTCCGCCTCTCGCTCGTCGATGCGGCGCGGTCGGCGCTCGCCAACCAGGGCACGGCGTGGCTCGTCGCCGGGCACGATCCCGCGCGGATGGGCTCGGCGCACCCGCAGATCGCGCCGTACGGGACGCTCTACCCGACGCGCGACGGCGACGTCGTCCTCGCGGTGGGCACCGACCGGCAGTTCGCGGCGCTCTGCGAGGTGCTGGGCGTCGTCCCCGAGGCGGCGTGGGCCACCAACCCCGGCCGCGTGCGCGACCGCGGCCGCCTCGATGCTCGGCTCGCCGAGGCCACGGCGACGTGGGACCGCGACGCTCTCCTCGGGGCGCTCCACGCGCGCGCCGTCCCCGCCGGCGCCGTCCGCCGCGTCTCCGACGCCCTGGCCAACGCGGGCGCCCTGGTGCTGCGCGACGGCGACCTCGCCGGGCTCCGGCAGGCCCCCTTCGCCGATGCTGCGCTCCGCCCGCCGCCGCCCTACGCCGCCCACACCGAGGCGGTGCTCCGCAAGGCGGGCGCGAGC
>JBCCQJ010000399.1:0-3216 GCA_039024395.1 Bacteroidota bacterium
AAGGGCGACAAGATCATCGTCTTCAAAAAGAAGCGCCGCAAGGGCTACCGCGTCAAGAACGGCCACCGCCAGCCGTACACGCAGATCAAGATCGCCGACCTGTCGGTCAACTAGCCCGACGCCCCGCCTCGGGGCACGCCTCGGGGCCTCCCCGACTCTCAGACTCCCAGATTCATGGCACACAAAAAAGGCGTCGGCTCGTCCAAGAACGGCCGCGACTCGAACCCGAAGATGCTCGGCGTCAAGGCGCCCGGCGGCGCGGTCATCCCGGCCGGCTCGATCATCGTCCGCCAGCGCGGGACCAAGTTCCACCCCGGCGTGAACGTCGGCCGTGGCAACGACGACACGCTGTTCGCGACTGCCGCGGGGCGCGTCCGCTTCGCCGCCTCGAAGGGCGGGCGGAAGTACGTCCACGTCGACGAGGTCGAGGCCTAGCCCCCGGGGCGCCTCCCCACGTCCCCCCGACCCGACGCCCCCGGCCGCCGCAGCGCGCGCCGGGGGCGTTTTGGGTTGAGGGCTGTCGGCTGTCGGCTGTCGGCTGTCGGCTGTCGGGAAGCTGACGCCGCCTCGGGGAGAGAGCCGGCGTTTCCCCACTCTCCATTCTCAATTTTCCATTCTCCCTTTTCCCTTGCCCCTCCCCCACCTCGTCGTCTTCGACCTCGACGACACGCTCCTCGACCACCGCGCGGCCGAGCGCGCCGCCCTCGCCGACGTCCACCAGGCGTTCGCCGCGCACATCGGGCACCACGACTTCGAGCACGTCCGCGAAACGTACCACGCCGAGAACGTCCCCCTCTGGCGCGACTTCGGGAGGGGCAAGATCACGGCGGCCGACCTCAAGCGGCTCCGCTCTGAGCGACTCCTGCACGCCCTGGAGGCGCCGGGCCTCGACCCCGAGGCGTTCAGCGACGCCTACCTCGACCGCTACGCGGCGCACTGGCGCTGGGCCGACGGCGCCGAGGCGGCCTACCGCGCCGTCGCCGCGCGCTACCCGGTGGGCATCCTCACGAACGGGTTCTCGGCGCAGCAGCGCGGCAAGCTGGCCCGGCTGCCGCAGATCGAGGAGTTGGCCCGCCTCGTGGTCGTCTCCGAGGAGGTGGGCGTGATGAAGCCGGACGCGCGCGTGTTCGAGCACCTCCGCGCCGAGGCGTCTGATCGCCTCGGGGAAGACCTCTCCCCGTCTGACGTGCTCTACGTCGGCGACTCGTACCACTCGGACGTGGTCGGCGGCACCGAGGCGGGCTGGCGCGTGGCCTGGATCCGCGGCGACGCCGAGCGCGCGCCCGACGGCGTGTTCTGCTTCGACGACTGGGGCAAGCTTCTGCGCCGCCTCGGGGTCGCCTAGCCGAGCCCGAGCTGCCCGAGGAAGATGCCGATCACGGGCGGATAGACGAGGATTGTGAGCACAAGCCCACCGAGCGCGCCCCCGAGGTGGGCCTCGTGCGCGATCCGCCCGACCTCCCGCTTGGCGGCGTAGATCGACAGCACCACGTAAAGCACCGCGAACACGATGGCCGGCATCGGGATGATGAACATGATGCCGAGCATCGCGAACGGCTCGAAGAGGCAGAACGAGAACAGCACGCCCGAGATCGCCCCCGAGGCGCCCACGGCCGAGTAGGCCGGGTTGTCCTTGTGCCGCCAGTAGGTGAGCGCGTTCGCGGTCAGCTCCGAGCCGAGGTAGATCACGAGGAAGCTCAGCGACCCGAGCGCGCCCTCGATCGGCGGCCCGAAGTAGTAGAGCGTGACCATGTTGAACAGCAGGTGCATCCCGCCGACGTGCACGAAGCCGGCTGTGAGCCACCGGCTCCACTCGCGCTCGCGGATGACGCGGAACGGCTTGAACGCCCACCGGTCGATCAGGCCGGGATTGACGAACAGCGTGTACACCCCGACGGCGACGTTCAGCAGCAGGAAGAACGACGTGACGGGCGGCAGCGAGAGCAGGTCCACAGGCAGGGGGCGAGTGCGGCTAGCTTCAACGGAGCCGCCCGCCTCATGCTCCGCCTTCTCGCCGTCTCCGTCCTCCTCGCCCTCGCCGCCGGCTGCGCGAGCGACCCGCAGGCGCCGTACGTCGGCACATGGGTCCCCGAGGTGGACTCGCTCGACACGCGGACGACCTTCTTCGCCGACGGCACGGCCCGCATCGTGCGCCGCCTCGGGGGCGAGCCGCAGGCGTTCGAGGCCCGCTTCGAGGTCCGCGGCGACACCCTGCTGACGCTCTTCGACCCCGACGGGGCCGAGCGCTTCCGCGTCCGCCTCGACGGTGACACGCTCCGCCTCGGGGCGACCGCCGGCGGCCCCGAGGCGGTCTGGGTGCGGCTGTAGGGCTGTGGGCGGAGGTGCTGCCGCCTCGGGGGTGGTGCAAGGCTCAACCATGGACATCCGTCGGGACCGGTGCGTCAGTGGGCCAGTGTGCAGTGCGTCAGTGGACAGCACCGCCTCGAGGCTGGCGAACGGCCGGACGGGGGCGGAGGTCGTAGAGGCGTAGCACGCTACGCCCTTCCGCGTCTGGATGGCGCGGCCCTCGCCACGACCGTCCCCGAGGCGGTCGTCTTTCAGTCGTCCGCGGTCCGTCGTCCCGTCCCCCGAGGCGGCGGTCGGCCGTCCGCGGTCTGTCGTCGTCCCCCCTACAGCACCGTCTGGATCCAGCGCCAGAGCTCGTCCATGCCCTGCTTCTTCTCCGCGGAGGTCAGGACGACGGGGAGCGAGAGGCCGTACGGCTCAAGGTGCCGGTTGAGGGCCGCGACGGCCTTCTGGCGCTGGTTGGACGACAGCTTGTCGGCTTTCGTGAGCGCGATCAGGTGGGGCGCCGGGCTCTCGAGCAGGAGCGCCATCAGCTCCTCGTCGAGCGTCGTCGGCGGGTGGCGGCTGTCGATGAGCTGCACGACGGCTCGGAGGGCGCCCGGCCCGTTCGCGTCCGCCTCGGCGCGCTCGGTGACGTAGCGGCCGATGAACCGCTGCCACCGCGCCCGCTGCTTCTGCGACACCTTCGCGTAGCCGTACCCGGGCAGGTCGACGAGGAACAGCTCGGGCCGGCCCTGGGGGTTCGGGTTGACGGCGTAGTAGTTGAGCGCCTGCGTCTTGCCCGGCGTGCCGCTCGTGTGCGCGAGCCGCTTGCGCCCGAGGAGGGCGTTCAGGAGCGAGCTCTTGCCCACGTTCGAGCGCCCCGCGAAGCACACCTCGGGGGCGGTCGGCGGCGGGAGCGTGCCCCAC
>JBCCQJ010000400.1:0-3136 GCA_039024395.1 Bacteroidota bacterium
CGGCGACCGTCGCGGCCGTCCTCGCACATGCCGCCTCGGCTGCGCCCTCCGTTGCGCCGGCACGCCGCGCGCCCGACCGGGCCGCTGCGCGTCCCGCTCGCCGTCGCCGCGCGGGCGTCTGGGCCGGCGCCGGTGGCCTGCTCGTCGCGGCGCTCGTCGCCGTCGTCGCGCTTCCACCGCTTCTCGACTCTGAGACCGACCTCGCCCCTGAGACCGCACAGGTCGCGGTCGCCGACGCCGTCCCCGAGGCAGACATCGAAACGCCTCCGGCAGAACCCACCGAGGCGGAGCTCTCCGGTGCCGCGCCCGCCCTTGCCGCGGCGGCGGCGATCGCCGCCGCCGTCCCGCCCGTCGCTCCCCGCCGCGCGGCACCCCAGGCCGTCGCCTCGGGGCCGAGCGCCGCGCCGGCCGAGGCCCTCGTGCAGCGCGCTGCCGCCTCGGTGCCAGCCGCCTTCGACCCCGCCGCCTCGGTGAGCGAGGCCGACCTCGCGCTCGACGCCGCGGCCACGCCGGTGACGGTCCCGTCGTGGGAGGCCGGCGACGACGTCCGCATGCTGTCGCTCCGCCTCCAGGAGATGGACCGCGGGACGCAGGGGCTCGCCTGGGACGCGCCGACCGAGGTGCGCGGCCAGCCCGCCGCGCCGTCGTCCGCCGCGACGCCGGGCGTCCAGGTCGTCCGCGAGGGCGCCGCGCCACCGCCGGCCCAGCCGGACTCCACCCGTCAGCAGCGATGAGCCTCCGCCTGTTCGCCCTCGCCGTGCTGTCGCTCGCCGCGACCGGGGCCACCGCCCAGACGGGCGCCCACACGTTCCAGATCGTCGACGGCGAGGTCTACCTCGACGGCCGCCCGCTGCCCGACGCCGTGCCGGACGGCCTCGACCTCGACGGCCTCGACTCGGAGCTGCTCCGCTTCCAGGAGCCGACGCGGCCGATCATCGAGGTGGACGGCGAGGTCTACGTCCTCGAGAACGACCGGCTGATCTCGCTCGACCAGTCGAGCCGTCCTGGACGCGGCGTCTACATGCTCTACCAGGGAACCGACGCCGTCGCCGGGATGCCCGAGGCGCAGGCCGAGCCGATCGTGCAGGAGGTGTACATGCGCGACATCGCCGCGCGCAACGAGGCGCTCTACGAGCAGCTCCGCACCGAGCAGCGGATGGACCGCGAGGCGGTGATGCTCTCCAACCGGATCCGCCCGCTCGCAGCCGGCCCCGAGCGCGTCCGCCTCATGGAGGAGCTTCGGGGTCGCCTCTCGGACTTGCTCTCGCTCAAGCACCAGATCCGGCGTGAGGAGATCGCCCTCGTGCAGGCCCGCCTCGATGCGCTCACTGCGCAGCTCGACGAGCGGGAGGACCTGCACGACGAGATCGTGGCGGAGCGCCTGCGGCAGCTCGCCGGCGACGAGTAGGCCCCGGAGCCGCCGCCTCGAAGCGGCCGCCCCGAGGCGGGGCAGACCGGGCGACGGATGAATTGCGCGGGGGTGTTGATAACCCTGGGTTCCATTTTGTAACGTCTGTTGTCCTTTGCTAGAGGTCAACCGACCGATCTGGAGAAGGGAGTCTTCCGGCACGGTTTTCCCGTGCGTCCCCCCACTCTCTCTGCTCTGCCCCCGATGGTCTCCTCCATCCGCCGCACCGCCCTGGTCACCGCCGTCGTCCTCGCGGCCGCTGCGCCCGTCCGCGCCGATGTCGACATCGAGCGCGTTTCGTTCACGCCCAGCGCCGACGGCCAGACGATCGTCGCCCGGATTCACACCACCGACCGCGTCCGCGCCTACAGCGTCGACCAGGACGGCGACGACGTATCGCTGGTCGTCTACGAGGCCGAGCTCGCCGACCGCGTCCGCCGCGGCGACGCCCAGGCGCCGGTCGAGAGTTACCGCCTCGAGGCGGGCGACAACCGCGTCACGCTGCGCTTCGACGTCGACCCGTCGGCGACCGTGCGCGCCTACCCCGACCGCGACTCCGACGACCTGCTCGTGGCGTTCTCGGCGGGCGGCCCCGCCTCGGGGCAGATGGTCTCGATTGAGCCGCAGGCGCCTATCGTGCGCACCTCGGCGCCCGCGAGCGCCGACGCCGAGCGCTGGCTGCTGGACACGATCGTCCTCGACGCCGGCCACGGCGACCGCGACTGGGGCGCCCGAGCCAATGGCACGAGCGACAAGGAAGTTGGGCTCGCCGTCGTGCTCCGCCTCGGGCGGATGATCGAGCGCGAGCTGCCGGGCGTCCGCGTCGTCTACACCCGCGACGACGACACGTTCATCCCGCTCCCCGAGCGAGGCCGGATCGCCAACCGCGAGGGCGGCAAGCTCTTCATCTCGGTCCACGCCAACGCCGCCCGCAACACGTCGGCCTACGGCACCGAGACGTTCTTCCTGGCCCTCCGCGGCGACCCGAGCGCGCGCGAGGTGATGCTCCGCGAAAACCGGATTGTCGGCGAGGAGATGGACCCCGAGCTGTACGACAACCACGCCGACGAGGGCGGCGACATCCTCCAGGCGATGGCGCTGAGCGCCTACCGGGAGGAGAGCCTGGCGTTCGCCTTGCTCGTCGAGCGCGAGTTCGCCGCCTCGGGGCGCCGCAGCCGCGGCGTGAAGCAAGAGAACTTTGAGGTGCTACGAACTGCCTCGATGCCGGCCGTCCTCGTGGAGGTCGGGTTCATCACCAACCGCGAGGAGGCCGAGTATCTGAAGAGCGAGCGGGGCCTGGACCAGACGGCGCGCTCGATCTTCAACGCCGTCCGCGACTACAAGGAGATCTACGAGCGCGGGCTGCAGTAGGGGTCGTCTGGCTGTCGGCTGTCAGCTGTCGGCTGTCGGCTGTCGGCTGTCGGCTGTCGGCAAAGTGCCGCCGCCTCGGGGACGGCGCCACCCCGAGGCGGGAGCGGCCGCAGGATAGGCTGAGTGGGGGAATGGGGAACTGGGAAATGGGAACGGGCAGACGTGACCGGATACGTCAGCGCGCAGCGAGTCGCCGTGGTCCGTGGTCCGTGGTCCGTGGTCCGTGGTCCGTGGTCCGTGGTCCGTGGTCCAAGCTGCCCTCGCCCCGAGGCGGTGCGCGCGTCGGATACCCGGAACTTTTCCCCCGCGCGCCGTCCACTCCTCCACTCCTCCACTCCTCCACTCCTCCACTCCTCC
>JBCCQJ010000401.1:0-3129 GCA_039024395.1 Bacteroidota bacterium
AACGCGCTCAACGTCGACCTCTCGGCGTTCAACCGCGCCAAGCTGGCGCGCGACCTCGCTGAGGTGGACCCGTTCACGCCGTTCACCGTGCCGGGCACGCCCGAGGGCTCGCCGGCCGGCACCCGCATCACCGTCCGCGGCCAGCCCTCGATCCAGGACGTGCGGACGATCGTGCTGGGCGTCGTCAACGGCACGAACGGCGACATCACCCCGATCGACACGGTCGAGATCTGGTTCAACGAGCTGCGCGTGACCGGCTACGACGAGGCCGGCGGCTCCAGCGGATTCGTGACCGCCCGCCTCGGGGTGGCCGACATCGCGAACGTCGACGCGCGGCTGGTCTTCGAGAACGACGGGTTCGGCGAGCTGGGCGGCGCGCTCGGCTCGCGTACCTTCGCCTCCAGCGTCGGCTTCTCGCTCACGTCGGCGTTCCAGGCCCACAAGCTGCTGCCCGAGCGCTTCGGGTGGAGCATCCCGGTCAGCCTGACCGTCACCGAGAACACCTCGACGCCCCGCTTCGACCCCGACCAGGGCGACATCCGCCTCAACGAGCTGATCGAGACCGCCGAGGCGGCCGGCGACGCCCTCCCCGAGGCGATCCGCGCCGACGCGGTGCTCGAGCGCGCGCAGACGACGTCGAGCTCGCGCAACGTCAACGTGCGCGTGTCGAAGAGCGGCAGCCGCTCGCCGTGGCTCCGCTACACCCTCGACGGGCTCTCGGCCAGCTACACGTCCTCGGCGTCGGAGGCCAGCGACCCGCGCACGTCGCTGCGGGCGTCCGACGCGTGGTCGGGCAACCTGGCGTACCGCGTCACGGCGCCGCGCCCGCTGACGGTGCGGCCGCTGTGGTTCACGCGCCCGGTCCCGGTGCTGGGTCTCCTCGGAGGGCTGCAGTTCAACGTGCTGCCACAGAACGTGACGATGTCGGCCGACGCCCGCCGGTCGAGTTCGGCCATCCAGCAGCGCCTCGGGGTCGACCAGTTGACCGAGCCCGAGGAGGTGCGCGCCTTCCGCGCGCCGGTCCGGCGGACCCACAGCTTCGACCACGGCCGCCAGCTCAACGTCACCCACAGCCCGTTCTCGTTCCTGCGGCTCACCTACGCCTCGAACACCGACCAGGACTTCGGCGCCACCGGCCAGCGCGAGTTCGAGCGGACGCTCGTGCGCGACACGCTTGGCCGCTTCTCGCAGACGTTCGACCTCGCCCCGGTCGACGCCCGGGACGACCCCGACATCCGGGAGGCGCTCTTCGCAGCCGGCGTGCTCGACTCGCTCACGGCCCCGCTCGGCGCGGTCGAGTTCCTCGGCGGCCCCGACCTCGAGGTGCTGCCGCTCGGCGAGGCCCTCGGCGGCATCTTCGGCGGCGACGGCCGCACGCGGGCCTACACGCAGCGCCTGACCGTGGCGCCGCGCATCACCACGCGGCGCGTGAAGTGGCTCTCGTGGATCCAGCCGCAGACGATCAGCTACTCGGGCGACTACCGCTGGAACGACCTCCCGATCGCGAACAACCCCGACCTCGAGGTGGCGCGCGTGCAGACGAGCACGTCGTTCCAGAGCGGCGTCAAGGTGGTGCCGCGCGACTTCTGGCGCCTCTTCCCGTTCTACCGCCGCATCGAGGCGGCCGGCGACGCCCAGCCGCAGGCCGACACGACGGGCGGCGGCTTCGACCCGGTCCGCTTCGGCGCGCGGCTGGCGCGCGGGGCGTTCCTGGCCGTCACCGGCATCGACGACATCACGCTCCGCTACCAGGGCTCGCTGACGGCGGCGGCGGGCGGCCTCGAGGGCCAGTCGTACAGCCTGCTCTCGGGCCTCCGCGGCGACGCGCCGCCGCTCGGGTTCCGCCTCGGGCTCGAGCGCACGCTCGACATCGACCGCCGCATCGCCAACCGCGACGCCGGCCAGATCTTCAACGACGCCCTCGGCGAGCAGCACGACCTCGACGCGCGGACGACGTTCCAGCCGCTCCGCGGCCTCAACGTCAGCCTCAACGGGCGCACCACCTGGGGCGCCTCGGACCAGGTCGCGCTGCGCTTCGACCCCGAGGTGGGGAGGCTGGCGCGAGGCATCTCGACCCGGCGGGGCAACGGCGAGTCGACCGTGTTCTCGTTCGGCGGCTCCTACGAGGCGTTCGTCCGGCGCCACGCCGAGCGCCTCCAGCGCGACGTCGCGGTCGCCATCCCCGGCGAGGCCATCGACTCCGAGTTCGGGTCGCCGACGGGCCTGGCGGAGGACTTCCGGGCGGAGTTCGCGCGCGGGGCCGGCGCGTTCGGGCCGAACGGACTGTTCCAGATCCCGCTGCCCGGCTGGAACGTGTCGTACTCGGGCCTGGAGAAGCTGCCGCTCGTCAACCGCATCGCCCAGCAGATCTCGCTCCAGCACGGCTACTCGTCCACCAACCGGACCGATTACGCGACGGCCATCTTCGACTCGACCGCAGTCGATCAGGTCGATTTCGGCGACGACACCTTCACGCTCCGCTCCGAGGCGGTCCGCGCCGGCGCGGCCGGCTTCGACGAGCCGACCGACTTGACCGTCAGCGAGCGGTTTCAGCCCCTCATCGGGCTCAACATGAGCTGGAAGGGCGGCCTGCAGACGAGCGTGACCTTGAACCAGAGCCGGACGTACTCGCTCCAGGCGATCACGGCGCAGGTCCGGGAGAAGACCACGCGAGACATCCGCTTCGACCTCTCGTACGCCAAGACCGGGCTTCGGCTGCTCGGGCTTCGGCGGCTCAACAACAACCTCCGCCTGACGCTGACGGGCGTGCTCTCGGACAACATCGACACGAACCGGTCGCTCCTCCAGTCGAACGGCGACGTGACGGCTCTCCTCAACGGCGAGGGCCTGCCCGAGGCAACGGAGATCGTGCGGACGTCCTTCCAGCTCTCGCCACGGATCAGCTACACGATCTCGAACCAGGTCACGGCCGACGTGTTCGTCCGCTACGAGCGTGTGTTCACCCAGGGCACCGCAGCCGGCTCGAACCGGAGCTTCGACGGCGGCGTGAACCTGCGCATCCTGTTCTCGAACTGATCGGGGAGGGCGGACGGCCCCGCCTCGGGGCCACCGAGGCGGTCGCCACCGAGGCGGTCGATGTCGAGTCCCCTCTCCCTCGGGGAGAGGGAC
>JBCCQJ010000402.1:0-3116 GCA_039024395.1 Bacteroidota bacterium
CGCACGCTCCCGTCGATCTTCGCGCGAGCCGAGACGTTCTTCGAGCCCGACGGCGACTACCAGCAGGTCCACTCGGCGGGCCTCTACCCGTACTTCCGGGCCATCGAGGTGAGCGAGGGCAGCCGCGCGGTCATGAACGGCCGCGAGGTCATCATGGCCGGCTCGAACAACTACCTCGGGCTCACCAACGACCCGCGCGTGCAGCAGGCGGCCACGGACGCGATCGCCAAGTACGGGACCGGCTGCACCGGCAGCCGCTTCCTCAACGGCACGCTCGACCTGCACCTGGAGCTCGAGGCGCGCCTCGCGGCGTACATGCGCAAGGAGGCCTGCGTCCTGTTCTCGACGGGGTACATGACCAACCAGGGCCTCATCCAGGCCGTCGCCCAGCGCGGCGACATCATCTTCTCGGACAAAGACAACCACGCCTGCATCCTGGCCGGCCAGCAGGTCTCGGCCGCCGAGACGATCCGCTACCGTCACAACGACCTCGACCACCTGCGGACGTTTCTCGAGCGGACCGCCAACGACCGCCCCGAGGCGGGCACCATCATCGCCACCGACGGCGTGTTCTCGATGTCGGGCACGCTCGCCAAGGTGCCCGAGCTGGTCGAGCTGGCCCAGGAGTTCGGCGCGGCGCTCATGCTCGACGACGCCCACGCGGTCGGGGTGGTCGGCGACGGCGGGCGCGGCTCCGCCTCGGTGTTCGGCCTCGAGGACGAGGTGGACCTCACGACGGGCACCTTCTCGAAGAGCTTCTCGTCGCTGGGCGGCTTCGCGGTCGGCGACCGGACGGTGATCGACTACGTGCGCCACACGGCGAGCACCCACATCTTCTCGGCCTCGATGCCGCCGTCGGCGGTCGCGACGGTGCTCGCGTGCCTCGACATCCTCGAGCAGGAGCCGGAGCGGCTCGACCGCCTCGCCGAGATCTCGGACTTCATGCGCGAGGGCTTCCGCGCGCTCGGGTTCAACGTGTGGGCCTCGCAGACGCCCATCATCCCCGTCGTGATCGGCGAGATGTACCGCTGCTTCGCCTTCTGGAAGGACCTCCTCGAGGCGGGCGTGTTCGCCAACGCCGTCATCCCGCCGGCCGTGCCGAAGGGCCAGTCGCTGATGCGGACGAGCTACATGGCGACGCACTCCGACGAGGAGCTGCAGCGCGTGCTCGATGCCTTCGAGGCGGTCGGGTTGGCGCACGGGATCATCGCGCCGGGCGGCAAGCCGGGTCCGGCGATGGCTACCAACGGCGCCGCCTCGTAGCGATGGCGCCCCCGCTTCCGGGCGAGGCACCGCCGCAGGTCCACGCCCTCTTCTACCGGTCGCTGGCGACGCGACCGATGAGCGACCTCGATCTCCACCGCCTCGCCGTCCGGGCGGCCGAGTCGAACGCCCGCCTCGGAGTCACGGGCCTGCTGCTCTACACGCGCGTGATCGAGGGCGAGGGCGGGCTGTTCGCGCAGTGGATCGAGGGGCCAGAGGCCCGCGTCCGGGCGCTCTACTACGACCGGATCGCGCACGACCCGCGGCACACCGACTGCGAGGTGGTCTTCGACGGCCCCGCCCGCGAGGCGACGGGCCACGACGAGCGGCAGTTCTCGCGCTGGGGCATGAGCGGCATTGTCGAGCGGCCGGGCCTGTTCCCGGTCTCGCTCGAGTCGTTCCTCGAGCGGGTCCCGATGTACCTCTACGACCCGGCGACGCGGTCGTACGTCTGACCCGCCTCGGGTGCGGGGCGTCGCCCCCGAGGTGATCCCCCCGAGGCGGTTGGCCCCGAGGCGGGTAGCTTCCGGCACCTCACGTCCTGCCGATGCCCGCCGTCACCGTCCGCCCCGTCCGCTCGTCCGCGGACCGCCGCGCGTTCCTCGACCTCCCGTACCGCCACTACGCCGAGGACCCGCACTTCGTCCCGCCGCTGCGGATGGACCAGGCAAACGTCCTGAGCCCGAAGAAGAACCCGTTCTTCGAGCACGGCGCAATCGAGCTGTTCCTGGCCGAGCGCGGAGGGGAGGTCGTCGGCCGCGTGGCGGCCATCGAGAACGGGCAGCACCTCGCCAAGTACGACGACGGCAACGGGTTCTTCGGCTTCTTCGAGGCCGTCGAGGACTACGGCGTCGCCGAGGGCCTGCTGGACGCCGCCTCGGCGTGGCTCGCGGCACGTGGCCTCACCGGCGTGCGCGGCCCGGCAAACCCGACCATGAACGACGTCGCCGGCCTCCTGGTGGACGGCTTCGACCGGCCGCCGTCGATCCTTCTGCCCTACAACAAGCCCTACTACGAGAGCTTCCTCCAGCGCTGGGGCTTCGAGCGGGCCATGACGATGTGGGCGTTCTACGTCCACGAGGCGTACATCAACGCGGACCGGATGGCGCGGGGCGCCGAGATCGTCCGCCGCCGCAACCCCGGCGTGTCGGTGCGGTCGCTCGACCTGAGCCGCTTCGACGACGACGTGGCGACGGCGATGGAGATCTACAACGTGGCCTGGGCCGAGAACTGGGGCCACGTGCCCTACACCCGCGAGGAGGCGCTGCACCTGGCCAAGGAGCTCAAGCCGGTCATCGAGAAGGACCTGTTCCTGATCGCCGAGATCGACGGCACGCCGGTCGCCTTCGCCGCCTCGCTGCCGAACCTCAACCGGGCGCTCAAGAAGCTCTCGAACGGCCGCCTCCTGCCCACGGGCCTGCCGAAGCTGCTCGCGACCGTCAAGGCCGGCGGTGTCTACGAGATCCGGATGGCGCTCATGGGCATCCTGCCCGAGCACCGCAACCTCGGCCTCGACGCGCTCCTCATCCACCAGACGATCGTCAACGGCCGCCGCGACGGCTACGAGGCGGCCGAGCTGAGCTGGGTGCTCGACAGCAACCAGCCGCTCATCAACGCGCTCGAGAAGCTGGGCTGCGCTCGCGACAAGGCGTACGCCATGTTCGAGGCCGCGCTGTAGCCCCGCCTGGGCGCGGCCCGACCGCCTCGGGGCAACGGGCGCAGCGGACACGGCGGCGGCGCCTCCGGCGGTCGACGCCGAGGCGGCGGACACGGGGGAGACGCCCCGGCGGGACGTCTCTACGGGCACCACGGGCGGACGTCTGCGGAACATTTTCCGCGTCCGCCGTCCCTTC
>JBCCQJ010000403.1:0-3059 GCA_039024395.1 Bacteroidota bacterium
CGAGCACCTCGCCAGCCTCAGGATCGCCCTTCCCTGCACGCACGACCGGGCGTGTGTCCCCTCCCAGCGGGAGATCTCCCTGCCCGAGCGTCTCGCCCGGCCCCGAGGCGGGTGCTCCGTGCTGTCCACCCCCGCTGTCCCCTCCTGTCCAGGAGGGAGACTTCGCGTCGGCCGTGGCCCCCGATCTCGAGGTGGGAGACCCCTCGCCCTCTTTCACCGGGAGAAGGGGCTCTGCCTCTGACGCCCCACCAGGCCCCGAGGCGGTGCCAGTCATCGGATCGCCCCCCTCCCGGCCTCCCCCCGCTGGGGGGAGGAGATCTTGCTTTCCAACGAGATCTTGCTTTCCGACGAGATCATGCTTTCCAACGAGGCGGGCGGGCGGCGGTCCGCCGTCAGCGGTCGGCGGCCTCTCCGTCCCCGAGGCGGCCGCTCCGGAGCGGTCCGTCGTCCGCGGTCCGTCGTCCGTGATGCCCGCCCCGTGGCGGTCGGGCGGCGGCGGTCGATCCCCCGAGGCGGGCTCTCCGAAGAGCGACGTCTGGCTCATGCGGGCACCCCGTCGCGGCGGTGGTGGAGCAGCGGCGCCCACAGCGCGAGCGCCCACCGCATGAAGTGCGGCTCGGGCACGAACGGGTCGCGGCCGCGCGTCGAGAGGGCCACGTAGACGTCGCCGGCGTCGCCCGGCGCCTCGCCCCAGGGATCGAACGCCTTGCGCGCCTCGGTCATCGCCCGGTCGGGCGGCGCGAACGGCTTGTCGGAGCGCCCCGGCGCGACGATGCGGGCGGTGTACTCGGCGAGCTCGCCGCGCGTCATCTTGGCCGCGTAGGCGTGGGAGGCGTTCTCGTAGAGCGGGAGCCCACCCGTCCTGGCCCGCCGGTAGCCCTTGACGAGCACGCCGAGGACCGCACGCGCGTCCGCCTCGGGGACGGGCTCGAAGTGCGCCGACCCTTTCGTCCCGACGGTGCACGTCTGCCCCGAGGCGGCGCTGGTGCAGAGGGCGAGGTGGTCGACCCAGGAGGCGACGAGGTGCTTCGGGCGGACGGCCCCGGCGCGGTACCGCAGCGCGCCCCGGGCGCCCACGCGCTCGACGGCGCCCACGAGGCGGGCGCTCTCGACCTCCACCTCGACGGCTCGGGGCTCGGTCGGCCCCCAGGCGCGGACCGCCTCGGCGACCGGCGCGGCCTCGTCGCGGGCGCGGCGCAGCCACGAGGCGCCCGGCGCGCCGCCGGGCAGCAGGCCCCCGCGGAGCAGGCGCTCGGCGATCGCGTCGTCGTCGAGCCCGTCGAGCACGGCCGCCAGGACCGCCTCGCGGACCGCCCACCGCTCGAGCCCGCCCAGCACGACCGGCTCGTCGTCGCGCACGGCGCCCTCGTCCAGGTCGAGCGACACGCGGAGCCGGCGGCGCACCACGAACCGGCTTGGGTGCGCCCACGCCTCAGCAAGGTCAGACAGCGCGATCTCCACCTCGGGGTCGGCCTCGGGCAGTGGCTCGCGGTCGAGGAACGGGGCCGACGGCGCGGCGGCAACCC
Organism: Bacteroidota bacterium; assembly: GCA_039024395.1. Lineage (GTDB taxonomy): Bacteria > Bacteroidota > Rhodothermia > Rhodothermales > Rubricoccaceae > Rubrivirga. Next base: position 1,527 of record JBCCQJ010000403.1, read on the forward strand.
TCGCGACGCGGTGCTGGCCGGCGTAGCTCCGCAGCGGCCCACCGCGCTCGAAGTAGTCGCCTGCGAACGGCTGGAGGCGGTGCCGGGCCACGATCTGATCCCGCGCCTCGGGGCCCCAGTGGACGTCGCAGGCGTCCAGGAACGCGTCGAGGCACACCGAGGCGGCGCGCTCGGCGTTGTCCTTCTGGCTCCGCCCGACGGTGCTCAGGATGAGGCGGTCGCCGGCCGCCATCACGGCGTCGAGGAAGAGCTGCTTGTCGAGCGCCCGGTCGGCGCGGTCGCCCGGCCGCGGCGCGTGGTCGAGGAGGCTGTAGCCGCGGCTCGCCTCGGGGCCGGGGAACGTGCCGTCGCCGAGGCCCAGGAACGCGACGACCCGGTGGGGCGCGTGGCGCAGCACGAGCGGGTTGGCGAACGTCACGCGGCCGGTCAGCATCGGCTCGCGCACCTCCATCGCGCTCGTCGCCCCGTCGAGGTGCGAGCGGACGGTCCGGAACGCGACCTCCGCCTCGGGGCCGTCGGCGAGGCCGTCGAGCTGCTCCAGCTCGGCAATCCGGGTGCGGAGGAAGACGACCGCCTCGACCTCCTCGTCGGCCTCGGGCGCGAACACGCCGTCGAGGAAGCGGAGCAGGTGGCCGGGCCAGTCCCCGAGGCGGGCGGGCCGGTCGAGCGCCGCGAGCGCCGAGAACAGGGCCTCGGCCCACTCGCAGAAGCGCCCGAGCAGGTCGCCGCCATCCCCCGAGGCGGCGTCGCAGGGCGCGTGGCCCAGGACGAGCCGGTCGGCCGGGCCGGTCATGACGCCGAGGAGAAGCCGGTCGAGCCCGAACCGCCACGTGTGGAGGTCGTCGGCCGGCAGCCCGAACTGCGCCTTCCGCTCGCCCGTGAGGCCCCAGCAGACGCCCGACTCGGCCACCCACGACCGCAGCCGCGGCAGCTCGTCCTCGGCGATGCCGGCGGCCTGCCGCACGACCGGGTAGGCCAGCAGGTCCAGCAGCTCGCTCGCCGTCACGCGGCCGTCGTGCATCCGGAGTGCCTTGCGGAACGCCTCGACCACGCGCAGCGCCGGCGCGTGCGGGTGGTGGACGACGTGGACCGGCAGCCGGAGCCCCTCGGCGCCGCCGGTCGCGCTCTCGGCCCCGAACACGGCGTCGACGAGGGGCGCGTACGTGTCGAGGTCCGGGAGGAGCACCAGCACGTCGCTCGGGCGGAGGTCCGGGATGTCGGCGAACGCGTCGAGGAGCGCGTCGCGCAGCGCCTCCAGCTCCCGCCTCGGGGAGTGCGCGTCGTGGACGCGGATCGAGCGGTCGGCCGCGTCGAGTGTGCCGGGGACGGACGGGGCGAGGTCGTCGGCGAGGGCGGCCTGGAGCTGGGCCAGCGCGGTGCCGCCTCGGAGGCCGGCCCCGAGGCGGGGGACGCCCGACAGGGTGCCATCGCCAGCGTACCCGACTGGATTCCCCGTCTGATCGGACGGGAGGGTGAGGGGTGCCGCCTCGGGGTCTTGCGGAGTCGTCGATTCGTCGCCCCCCTCCCGGCCTC
>JBCCQJ010000404.1:0-3040 GCA_039024395.1 Bacteroidota bacterium
ACGCCCGGTGGGCCGGCGCGCCCGCCCGTCTCCAAGAAACCCGCCCGCCCGCCCGGCGGCAAGCGCCCGCCCGTCCCTGCCCGCGCGCGGACGGTCGACCCCGAGGGCGACGGCGAGGCGCTGGGGCTGCCCGTGCTCACGCGCAAGGACTTCGTCTCCGGCGCCGACGTCCGCTGGTGCCCAGGCTGCGGCGACTACGCGGTGCTGGCCGCCGTCCAGCGCGCCCTCCCCGAGCTGGCCGAGACGCGCGAGAACGTCGTGTTCGTCTCCGGCATCGGGTGCTCGTCGCGGTTCCCGTACTACATGAACACGTACGGCTTCCACAGCATCCACGGCCGCGCGCCAGCGGTCGCGACCGGGCTCAAGACGACCAACCCCGCGCTCGACGTGTGGGTCGTCACCGGCGACGGCGACGCGCTCTCGATCGGCGCCGGGCACACGGCCCACATGCTGCGGCGGAACATCGACCTCCAGGTGCTGCTGTTCAACAACCAGATCTACGGGCTCACCAAGGGCCAGTACAGCCCCACCTCGGAGGTCGGCAAGGTGACCAAGTCGACGCCCTACGGCTCGCTCGACCACCCGTTCAACCCGGCCGCGCTCGCGCTCGGCTCCGACGGCACGTTCATCGCGCGGACGCTCGACCGCGACCCGAAGCACATGCAGGCGGTCCTCAAGGCGGCGCACGCCCACCGCGGCACGTCGTTCGTCGAGATCTACCAGAACTGCAACATCTTCAACGACGGCGCCTTCTTCGACTTCACCGAGCGCGCCTCGAAGCCGCTACGGACGGTGTTCGTCGAGGACGGCCAGCCGATGACGTACGCGAACGGCGAGAAAGGCCTCGCCCTCGACGGGCTCCGGCTCCGGTCCATCGACCTCGGCGGCGACTACACCGAGGCGGACTGCCTCGTCTACGACAGCACCGACAAGGCGCTCGCCCACATCGTGATCGACCAGTTGTTCTGGGACGGCGACCTCCCGCGCCCCTTCGGCGTGCTCTACCGCGAGGACCGGCCGACGTACGACGCGCTACTCACCGGGCAGATCGAGGCCGTCCGCGAGCAGCGCGGGCCGGGCGACCTCGCAGCACTCCTGGCGTCCGGCGAGACCTGGACCATCGAGTAGCGCCGCCTCGGGGCGGGGATGCGCAGGCCCGGAGGTGGGTCTTTGGCTCCGACGGGTCGATGAGAATGGGGGGAGAGGGAGGAATGGAAGGCCAGTTGGCCGGCGCCCTCATCGCACCACGAGGAGGCGGCCCGTCCCCGCCATCCGGCCCCCGAGGCGCAGACGGTACACGTAGAGCCCCGGCGCCCACCCACGCACGTCCACCTCCGCCCGGCGCTCGCCCGGACCGAGCGTCCCCTCCGCCAGTACCGCCACCACCCGCCCCAGCGCGTCGACTACGTCGAGCCGCACCTCCGCCTCGGCGGCGAGGTCGTAGCGCACGACGGTCCGCCCCGAGGCGGGCGACGGCCACGCCGAGGCGGCCAAACCGGCGCGCGCGGGGATCACCGGCGGCTCGCCCCCCTCGGGGAGGCGCGGGAGATCCGACGGGAGGATTGTGGCGAGATCGGGGTCGGGCGCGAAGGGGACGAGCACCGAGGCGGGGGCGGCCTCCTGGACGAGGCGGTAGACCGAGGGCAGGTGGCCGAGGTCGGAGCGCGCCCAGAGGTAGGCCACGTCGACGGTGACGGTAGTGTCGGGCGGGAGCGTGAACGGACCACTCGACGCGAGGAAACGAACATCCGTTGGCCGTTGTGGCGTCCCCCGTCCGTCCGCATTGAGGAGGCTCCAGTAGTTCGGCGGCAGCCCCGAGTACCCGTAGCGCGTGAATTGTGTCGAGCCGGGATTGTAGCCGTCCCCGCCGACGGTCATCGGAACTCCATCTCGCCATATCCCCTGCAGCATGCGGTATCCCTCCAGCCCGCGGTCTGGGATTCCAATGTCCGCAACCGGACCGGTCGTCGTGAGAAGGGGCATCATGGACGACATCTTGCTCTCAACAACGCCTCGGAGAACCCCCAAGCCGGCAGCGGGCGGAGCCGCGCCATATAGGGAGTCCTGAGCCAGTGCGTTGTACGTGTACGCCAGCCCTCTCTGTGGATACGAGGCGATCGCATCGTCTCGGTGGTTCCCGATGTCTCCATCCACGAAAAAGCCGACGTAGGCGTCCACAAGTGGCTCACCGCCTCGGCGCGTGAACGCGTAGCGGTAGAACGTCGCGTGGTGGTTGTCTGCCGCCTCGGTGGCCCCCATCCCGAGTCGCACCCGGCCGTATGCTTCACTCACCGAGAAGGCCGTCACCCGCACTTCGATCCCAAGAGGGCGCTTTCCTGCCCACAGGTGCGCGTTTCCCCGGTCGTTCATCACCCACCACGCCGTCTCATCGCCCAGGATTGCAGGGCGGTCGCCGCCCGCGAGGCTGTAGTTGTCCGGTTCCCCGTCGCCGTCCACCACCGGCGCCCCGAGGTGGACCGGCCACTCCAGCAGATCCGCTGTCGCGATCCCCGAGGCGTTGTAGGCGGCCACGTCGGCCAGCGTGACCCGCCAGATGCGGTCGGCCGCCGCACACGCCTCGGCCGAGGGCGGGCCGCCGTCGGCGGCGAGCGGACCGGGCCAGTATTCAGCGTTCGCGTACGTGCTCCCTGAGAAGCGGAGATCAGGCCACAGATCCCCGACCCCGTCGCCATCGGGGTCGGCAAGACCGGCCACCCAGAGGCTCATCGTGAACGCAGCCGAGACGCCGCCGCCTCGGGGCACCTCGTAGGTCCCCGTGTCGGTGCCCGGCGCGGGGTCCCAGAAGAGCCGCCCCGAGGTGTAGAGCGGCGCCCGCGCGCCGGCGTTCTCGAGGAAGCCCTCGGCCGTGCCCGGCGCGCAGTCGCCCACCTCGGGGGCGCCCTGCCCCGAGGCGGGGATCACGAACAGAAGCGCGCCGGCGAGGAGAGCAAAGCGCATGGATGAGCCGAGAGATGCTCTCACAGGGTAACGGCGCACGATCCGCCGCCCCACCTGGGCACGCCGTTCTCCCCTTCCCGCC
>JBCCQJ010000405.1:0-3034 GCA_039024395.1 Bacteroidota bacterium
CAACCTCCCCCCGCTGGGGGGAGGAGATATCGTAGACCTCACGCTCGCTACCCTCGCGTAGCGCTCGACGTGGCCCCTCGTCTCATCCGCCTCGGTGCCGTGGGGCAAGAGGGGCGATGACCGACTCGGCCACCTTCTACGCGCTGTCCGACGCGGGCGCGCGGGCAGCCTACGCCGACCTCCTCGGGGCGAGCGCGCAGCGGACGCCGTTCTCGGACCTCCCGTTTGCCGACGCGGCGTGCGCAGCCTTCGGGCTCAGCGGCCACCTCGTCCTCGCCGGCCCCGAGGCGGCGGACGCCGGGCTCGTCGTGTTCGAGAAGCAGGCCGGACCGTTCCGCGCGGCGGCCCTCCCCCCCTACGCCGAGTTCGTGACGCCTGTCCTTCGCGCCCCGCTCGCGGCGGCCGACGTGCACCGGTCCGCCTCGGGGTTGGACGCCATCGCGGAGGCGCTGGGCGCGCGGGTCCACCAGGCGAGCCTCCGCCTCCACCCGTCGATCCAGGACGTTCGCCCGCTGACCTGGGCGGGGTGGACGGCGAGCGTGGCGTACCACATGGAGGCGCCGATCACCGGCGAGGCGGGCACCGAGGCGTGGGGGCGCTACACGCGCAAGACGGTCCGCCGCCACGCCGACACGTACGTCATCCGCGAGGGCCGAGACCAGATCCCGGCCGTCGTCGACCTCGCCGCGTCGAGCATGGCGGCCAAGGGGATGGGCCACCCGCCGGCCGACGCCTGCGTCCGCATCGCCGAGGCGCTGGCCGACGCCGGGCAGGCGCGGGCGTTCGTCGCCGTCTCGGAGGCGACCGGCGACATCGAGGCGGGGGTCGTGGTCGCGCACGGCGGCGAGACGGCGTACTACTGGATGGTCGGCAGCGCGCCCGGCCCGGCGATGACGGTCCTGCTGGCCCACGTGGCGCAGGTGATGCAGGCAGCGGGTTGCACGCGGCTCCACCTCGGGGGCGCGAACGTGCCGTCGGTGGCCGAGTTCAAGCGCGGCTTCGGCGGCGAGCTGATGCTGGTCGTGCGGGCGCGGTTCGTGCGTGGGGCGCTGCGGCTGCGGGAGGCGATCGCGGGGCGATGATGAAGCCACAGCGTCCTTTTCCGAAGCCCCGCCCGTGTTCGATACGTGATTCGTGATGCGTGACTCTTCGCCCTTGAGAATCACGCATCACGACCGCGCAGCGACGGCGTCGAGCCAATCACGCATCCACTCCAGGCACACGCTCTCCATTCCTCCCTCTCCCCCCATTCCATCGAGCGGGAAACGGGGCTGAGAGGAGACGACGGAAGTCGAGAGCTGCCTCCCCTGAAGCGGGCACAACACTAGCTTCGCCGCGTGCCGCCCTCCCCGCCCCATCTCCGCGCCCGCTGGGGCTCCTGGCGCGAGGGGCGGATGCTCCGGCCGGTCCTCACGCTGGTCACCGGCTCGGCGGCGGCGCAGGCGATCGTGTTCGCCGCCCAGCCCGTCCTCACGCGGCTGTTCCTCCCCGAGGCGTTCGGCGTGCTGACGGTCGTGACGACGAGCGTGGCCGTGCTGTCGACCGTCGCCTCGGGGGGCTACCGCGCCGCGATCCTGCTGCCCCAGGACGACGACGACCGCGCCCACCTGCTCGCGCTGACGCTGGCCGTCGCGTTCGGGTCGACGGCGCTCACCCTGCTCGGGGTCGCCCTCGTCGTGGGCGCCGGGCTCGTCGAGGGCGCGGCGGCGCTCGGGCTGTGGTGGCTCGCGCCGGCGCTCGTCCTCACCGAGGCGGCAGCCGCGGCCGAGACGTGGCACACCGGGCGCGGGCGGTTCCGCGCGGTGTCGTGGGCGCGCGTCGCGCAGAGCGTGGTCGCGGTGGGGGTCCGCCTTGGGGTGGGGCTGACGGTCGCGCAGGCGAGCGACTGGAGCGCCGGCGGCCTGGTCGGCGGCGCTGTGGCGGGGCTGGCCGCCGGGGCGCTCGTGAGCGTCGGGTGGATGGTCGCGGCCGACGGCGCGGCGTGGGCGTCGCTGCGGGTGGCGCGCATCCGGCGGCTGGCGCGGCGCTACGTCCGCTTCCCGTCGTTCTCGGCGCCGGCAGCGCTCCTCAACGTGGCGTCGACGCGCGTGCCCGTCTTCGCGCTCGTCGCGTTCTACGGCGAGGCGGTCGTGGGGCAGTTCGGGCTGGCGTACGGGACGCTCGCGCTCCCCCTCGGCCTCGTCGGCGGAGCCGTGGGGCAGGCGTTCTTCCCCGAGGCGTCGGCGGCGCGGCACGACGGCCGCCTCGGGGCGCTCACGCGCGCGACGGCGCGCGGGCTCTGGGCGGTGACGGCGTACCCGGCGCTGGCGGCGGCAGCGGCTGGCCCGACGCTCTTCGCGTTCGTCTTCGGGCCCGAGTGGGTCGAGGCCGGGCAGTTCGCGCAGCGGATCGCGCCGTGGATCCTGCTCGCCTCCGTCGCCCCGCCGCTCACGGCCGTCTTCGACGTGCTCGAGCGGCAGCGCGACGAGCTGTCGATCAGCGTGCTCATGTTTGTCGTGCAGACGGTCGTGATGGTGGGCGCGGGCCTCGCGCTCGACGCCCCTGAGGCGGTGCTGGCGGCGGGCGTGACCGGCACCGTCCTCCGCGCGGTCCACCTCGCGTGGATCTTCCGCGCCGCCGGCGTGCCGCTCGCGGGTGCCCTCGGCGACAGCCTGGGCGCCCTCGTCCGGGCCGCGCCGTTCGCGGCCGCCGTGTTCGCCGCCGACCGCCTCGGGGCCGGCGGGGCCGGCGTGTTCGCCGTCGCCGTCGTGGCCGGCCTCGCGGCCTCGGCCTGGGCGGCGCGGGCGTACCGACGCGCCGACGCATGATGGCGCTCCGCAGCCGGCCGTCGGATCTTCGCGCCGTGACCGACGCCGCCCCTGCCCTCTCGATCGTCCTCCCGGCCTACAACGAGGCGGAGAACCTCCCCGAGGCGGTGGCCCAGATCCGGAGCGCACTCGACGCGGCCGGGCTGGACTGGGAGCTGATCGCCGTCGACGACGGATCGGCCGATGCCACGGGCGCGATCGCCGACCGCCTCGGGGCCGAGGACGCG
>JBCCQJ010000406.1:0-3032 GCA_039024395.1 Bacteroidota bacterium
ACCACGTCACCCGGAGCCGCAGCGAACACTGCGTCCCCGAGGCGGCCGAGCTGGTCGCGGCTCACAGGGCCAAGCGACCCGTCGGCCTGGGCCGCGCCGGGCCGCAGCGAGTGCCGGCGAGCGAGGTCGCCGAAGTCGGCGCCTGCGCGGAGCTGGGCGAGGAGGGCGTCCGCCTCGGGGCGGGTGGCGACGAGGATCTCGCGGGCGCGCACGCGCTCGGGCATCCCGTACAGCTCGGCATGGCTCGCAAAGTGAGCCCGGAGCGTGTCCTCCGGGACGTCGTCGACGAGGCGGAGGCGGCGCTTGGCCTCCTCGAACACCCAGTCTTCCATCTGCTCGTCCACGCTCTCGGCGACCCACGCCTGGCGGTCGAGGCCGGCCGCGCGGGCACGGGCGGCCAGCTCCTCGCGCACGAGCAGGCCCTCGATGAACTCCTGCAGCGAGGCGGCATCCTGGACCGCCGCCCGCTGGCGCTCGGTCATTGCCGCAGCCCGGTCTTCGACCTCGCCCACCGTCCAGGCCTCCCCGAGGTGGTCGGAGGTGAAGCGGACGAGCGGCGTGCGACGCCACTGGGCCAGCGCCTCGGCGTCGAGCGCAGGCGCGCGGCCGGTGGCGAAGGCCACGAGGCGGTCGAACGCCTCGGCGTCGACCTGCGGCGCCAGCGCGTCGCGCACCTCGCGGCTCAGGTCGAACCGCGCCTCGGTGCGCTTCCGCTTGCGGACGTACCGCTCGAGGTCGTCGCGCTTGCGGGCGAACTCCGCCTCGGTGAGAAGCGGGCTCGTAGCCCGGGCCTCGACGCGGAGGACCGAATAGCCGGTCGCCGTGCGGACGGGCTCGGACACCTCGCCGACCGGCAGGCGGAAGGCGGCCGCCTCGAAGGCCGGGTCCATCTCGTCGTGCCCGAACGTGCCGAGGAAGCCGCCGTTCTGCGACAGCAGGGGGTCGGCGAAGGTCTCGCGCGCCAGCGCCTCGAACGTCTCGCCAGCCTCGAGGCGGGCGCGGAGGCGCTCGGCCGCTGCGCGGTCGCGAGCGTAGAGGTGGCGGGCCTCGTAGGTCGTGTGGGCCTGCACGAACTGCTCGCGGAGGTCCGCCTCGGTAACCGCCAGCGCGCCGGCCTTCTCGCGGGCCAGGACCGCGTCGACGAGGGCCTTGGTCTCGGCGAGGTCGCGGGCGGCGCGGTACGCCTCGGTGCCCTCGATTCCCTCTGCGAGGGCCGACTCGACGAGAAGCTGGCGGTTGACGAGAGACGTCAGGACGGCCTCGCGGGCTGCCTGAGGGTCGCCGTCGAGGCCGGCCTGGAGCACCACGCGGGCGAACGTCTCGGCGAACTCGCCGGCGGTGATCGTCCCCTGGCCGACGGTCGCCACGACCGCGTCGTCGGGCGAAGGCGCGTCGCTCCCGCGGCACCCGGACAGCACAGCGGCGATGCTCGCGACGAGCACCCCGAGGCGGAGCAGGAACGACAGCGACGGCATCAGCTAGGCCAGCTCGGCGACCTCCCCTCCGGTCGTCTCGCGGACGACGAGGCGGGGGGCGAAGACAGTGTGGGACGGCGGCATGTCGGGCGCGCCGAGGCGGCGCAGGAGCGTCTCGGTGGCCAGCTTGCCCATCTCGTACATCGGCTGGCGCAGCGTCGTCAGGCCCACGTAGGCGCTCGCGGCGACGTCGTCGAAGCCGACCACCTCGATGTCGCGAGGCACCTTCAGCCCCGCCTCGCGGACGGCCCGCAGGGCGCCGAACGCCATGATGTCGGCCGCGACGAAGACCGCCGTCGGCGCCTCGTCCGGGCGCCCGGCGAAGCGCTCCAGGAGGAGCTGCATGCCCCGGTAGCCGGCGTAGCGGGTGTAGCCGTGCTGGTCGTGGTCCCAGTCGGCCGACACGATCAGGTCCTCGTCAACGGGCAGGGCCGCCCCAGCGAGGGCATCTTCGTAGCCCGCCCGGCGGCGCTGGGCCGGCACCGAGGCGGGCGCCGGCAGCAGCAGGCCCACCCGCTCGTGGCCTCGCTCGATGAGGTGGGCCGTCGCGATCTCGCCGCCTCGGCGGTTGTCGACCGACACCGAGTCGACGTCAGGGTGGTACGAGTCGACGAGGACGGCCGCGCGGCGGCTGTCCGCCAGGCGGCGCGCGCGCTCGGGCGTGAGCGGCGTCGAGACGAGCACCAGGCCGTCGGAACGGCCCCGCTGGACGGCCCGGCCGAGCTGGCCGTCGACGCGGTCGAGCGTGCGACTGGCATAGACGAGCAGGTCGTAGTCGCTCTCGTCGAGGCGGTCCTGCAACCCTCGCAGCACCTCCATGAAGAAGAACGACGTCATCACCGGCACGACGGCCGAGATCAGGTGGGTGTTCTTGCGGGCGAGGCTCTGCGCGCTCGCGTGCGGCTCGTAGCCGAGGTCTTCGGCGACGCGGAAGACGCGCTGGCGGGTCGCCTCGGAGACGCGGGGGTGCCCATTGAACACGCGCGAGACCGTCGCGATGGAGACGCTGGCGCGGTCGGCGATGTCGTAGATGGTGACGGGCACGGGGAGCGTGGAATCCAGAATGTGTAAGCGCTTACACCAACGACAAGGATAGCCGCGAAAGCGTCGAGCGTCAACCGGCCGCGGAGACGCGCGCCGAAAAACTATCGCAAAGTCACGCGTAATGGAAGCGCTTCCGCTTCCCCATGCCTCCAGGGCATCTCGAATCGCCCCGCCTCGGGGATCATCACACCGCCGCGGGGTGGCGAGAGGGCGTCCGAGGGGTCCCGGCGCCTCGCCTCGTGGCCTTCGGGCCCAAGGCCACCCGCGCTCGCCTGCCGATCCTCATCCGTCCCCTGCCGACCTCCGTGCAGGCTGGGCCGCCGTCCACCTGGCCCGAGGCGGGAGGGGGGACGGACGGGGCGCGCTCGTTCTACCGCACGAACGCGGGGGAGCACCTCGGGCCGTTGGCGGCCGAGGCCCCGGGTCTGAACGGCGAGCCCGACGCGGACGCCCTCGCGGCGCTGGTCGCGGCCGGCGCCGACCTCACGCCGACCCCCGCGGAGGCCGCTGTGC
>JBCCQJ010000407.1:0-3014 GCA_039024395.1 Bacteroidota bacterium
CGAATGTCCCCCGAGGCGGTGCGCCGCCAGGACATCCGGAACTTTTCCCCGGCCGCCTCGCCCCACTCGCCCCACTCGCCCCACTCGCCCCACTCGCCCCACTCGCCCCACTCGCCCCACTCGCCCCACTCGCCCCACTCGCCCCACTCGCCCCACTCGCCCCACTCGCCCCACTTCACGCCTCGAACAGGCTCACCACCGTCCGCCCGTAGGCGCGCGAGAGGAGGCAGCCGGGCGCGTCGTCGAAGGCGTGGCGCGCGTCGTGCTCCAGCGCCAGCAGGCCGCCCTCCCCGAGGCGGGCGCGGGCGAGGGCCGGCACCTCGGGAATCGCGGCGAGGTCGTAGGGCGGGTCGGCCAGGACGAGGTCCGCCTCGGGGCCGGGGGTGCGGAGAAACGCGAGCGCGTCGGCGCGGACGAACGCCGCCTGGGCCTCGACCTCCAGCGAGGCCGCGTTGCGGCGGGCGACGGCGAGCGTGGGGCCGTGGCGCTCGACGAACGTGGCGTGCGCGGCGCCGCGGCTCAGGGCCTCCAGCCCGAGCGCCCCGCTGCCGGCGAACAGGTCGAGCACGCGCGCGCCGTCGAGGTGGACTCGCGCCCCGAGGAGGTTGAACAGCGCCTCGCGGACCCGGTCGGTCGTCGGCCGCGTGTGCCGCCCCTTCGGCGCCTCGATGGTCCGTCGTGCCAGCCGCCCGCCGACGATCCGCATGTCAGAGCCTGTTCAGGAATGGAGGAAGGAAGCGAGACCGAGCGCCCGGAGCCTCCGGCAAGGCGCGCGAAGTAGCCGATGCCGGGCATCGGCGATGGAGCGCAACGCAGCAGGGGGATTCGGGAGCCGGTCGGAGCCCTTCACCTTGCATTCGTGAACAGGCTCTTAAAGCGCCGCGCCGAGGACCGGCGCGAGCGAGGCCAGGACCGCCGGCGCCCCGTCCGGACGGCGGCCGTAGGGCACGAACGGGTCGAGCGGGACGGGCTGCGCGCCGACGAACTCGAACAGGAGCGACAGCCGCTCGCTGTCTGCGGCGTCGCCGTACGTCCGGAGGTCGCCGACCGGGGCCGCCTCGAGGCCGGCCTGCCGGAGCGCCGCGAGGGCGAAGTAGGCCGTGTCGGCGGGCGTGGTGCCGGCGCCGTGCGTCCCGAACAGGAAGGCCCCGTCGCGCACGACGGCCACCTCGGTGTGCCCGGCGTAGGCGCCGACCGCGAGCACGAGGCCGTCGGCGGGCACGAGCCGGGCGACCGCGCGCGTGGCGTCGGCGAGGTCGTACCCCTGGGTGCCGGCCGCCTCGGCGAGGCGGGCGAGGCGCGCGTGGACCGCCTCGGGAACGTGGAGCGAGTGGTACCACGCGCGGTCACCGCCTGCGACGGTCTCGGTCCGCACCGGGACCGCCTTCACGCGGACCGCCTGCGTCGGCGCCACGTCGGCGAGGAGGGCGGCCTCCTGGTGGAGCTGCGCGTCGCGCGCGTCGGCGCCGAGGCCCGCCGGGAGCGGCGTGAAGAAGGTCGTGGTCACCGCAGGGTGGGCGGCGACGACGAGCGCCTCGGCCTGGTGGCCGGCCAGAACCTCCCCGAGTGCCGCCTCCACGTCGGCGAGGGCGGCCGGGTCGCCGGCCTCGAAGACGGCCGCCTCGGCGTCGACCTCGAAGTCGACCGCCCCGAGGCGGCGCAGGCGACGGCCGCCGTCCTCGCGGACGACCTCAGCATACCGCAGGACGGCTCCGCTCAGGCCGACGACGGCGAGCGCCGAGGCGGCAGGGGCAGAGGCGTCGTCCATCGGGCGAGGGGCCGGCGCGCCGGCGGGCGTCTACTCCCAGCTCGCGGCGTTGCGGAGGGCGGGGTTCGGGTCGCGGGCGCCGATCGAGTCGCCCTCGACATCGGGGTCGGCAACCCAGTAGATCTCGACCCCTGTCGTGTCGGAGACGACCTCGTAGAGAAAGGCGTTGCCCGTCCGCGGCGAGACGCCGAGCGAATCGAGGTTGACGTCGCGCAGCCGCTCTTCCTGGATGGCCACCTCGGCGAGGAACGCCGAGTCGGTGCGGGCAAAGAGCACGAGCGAGTCGAGCGTCGAGGGGTAGGTGTCGAGCGAGTCGCGGTAGGCGATAAGCGCCGTCCGGATGTCGGCCATGCGCTCGCGCGTCAGGTCGGTCTGACGCTCGGCGGCCGCCGCCTTCTGAGCCGGCACGACGGTCACGAAGTAGAGGAGTCCGACGAGGCCGAGGATGGCGAGGGCGAGGACGGTGCGGAGCCCGAGTTCGCCGCCGCTGGTGCCGGCTGAGGCCATGTTGGGGAAGGGGTGAGGATCGCAGAATGGGAGGCGCGGACGCTGCGCCGCGCGGCGGGAACAGGATACCCCCGCGCGCCCTACCCAGGCAAGGTGGACGCCTCCGACACGAGAGACACCGTCCGCCCCGAAAGGTCGCCCCGCCCCCTGCCTCGGGGGCCGCACTCGCTCCCCCTCGCCCGCCCCCGCCTCGATGACCTGCCTCAGCGTCAACCTCAACAAAGTGGCCCTCATGCGCAACGCGCGCGGCGGCGCGCGGCCCGACGTCCAGCGCCTCGCGCGGGCGTGCGTCGAGGCAGGCGCGGCCGGCATCACGCTCCACCCGCGCCCGGACGGGCGCCACGCCCGCGCGGCCGATGTGATGGCGCTCGCCGACTGGCTCCCCGCGGCGGGCGCCGAGCTGAACGTCGAGGGCAACCCGTTCGCCGAGGCGGGCCCGGCGGGCGCCTACGCCTTCCCCGGCTTCCTCGCGATCCTGCGTGAGGCGCGTCCCGTGCAGGCCACGCTCGTCCCGGATGCCGCCGACCAGCTCACGAGCGACCACGGCTGGGACCTCGACCGCGACGGCGACCGCCTCGAGCCCATCATCGCGGACCTGAAACGCCGCGGCTGCCGCGTGTGCCTGTTCGTCGACCCCGCCCCCGAGGCGATCCGCAAGGCGGCGGCCCTCGGGGCCGACCGGGTCGAGCTGTACACCGGCCCCTACGCCGTGGCGGCGGCGCGCGGCGAGGCGGCGGCA
>JBCCQJ010000408.1:0-3012 GCA_039024395.1 Bacteroidota bacterium
GGGAGGGGGAGATCTCAAAACTGAGCAGTGCGATGTCCCCGAGGCGGCGTGCCCGACTCGGTCCACCACCCCTAGCCCCTCCTGGCCAGGAGGGGGACTTCGCCGAGGCGGTCACGCCTCAATCCCCGCCTCGGAGAGGACGGCGGCGAGGGCGTCGCGGAAGGCCGCATTTTCGGCCGGCGTGCCAACCGACGCGCGCGTCCATCCGGGACGACCGTCGCGGGCAGCCAGCGCCGGGTAGCCGGTCACGTCGCGGACCAGCACGCCGCGCGCGGCCATCCCGGCGCGCAGCGCGGCCGCGTCGACGGGCGTGCGGAGCAGGAAGAAGTTGGCCGCGCCCGGCAGCACCTCGACGCCGTCGAGGCCGGCCAGCCACGCCTCGAGGCGCTCGCGCTCGGCCACCAGCTCGGCCACCCGGCCGGCCACGAGGTCGGGCCGCTCCAGCACCGCCAGCCCGATCATCTCCCCGAGGCGGTCGACCAGGAACGGCAGCCGCGACTTCTCGATCTCCTGGATCATCTCGGGCGCGCCGTAGAGCACCCCGAGGCGGGCGCCGGCGAGCCCGAGCGCCTTCGAGAACGTCCGCATCACGAGCACGTTGTCGAACTCCGCGAGCAGGTCGGTCGCCGTCGGGCCGGTGAGGAACTCGTGGTAGGCCTCGTCGATCAGGAGCACGCCCGGGACCGCCTCGGCGAGGCGGCGGAGGTCGGCGTGGGCGATGGCCTGCCCGGTCGGGTTGTTGGGCGTCGTGACGACCGTCAGCGGCGCGTCGGCGGCCTGCGCCGCCTCGAGGATGGCGTCGGCGCGGTGCGTGAGGTCGTCGCCCGCCGGCACGTCGACGATCTCGGCGCCGCGCATCCGGGCCGCACTCGCGTAGAGCGAGAACATGGGGCTCGGGAGGACGACCGGCGTGCCCGCCTCCAGGAAGCAGAGCGAGAGCGTGTGCGTCAGCTCGTTCGAGCCGCGGCCGACGATCACGGAGCCCGGCGCCAGCCCGGCCTTCTGCTCGAGCGCGGCCACGAGGCGGTGCGGGCGGTCGTCGGGGTAGCGGTTCCACGGCACCTCGGCGTAGGCGTCGAGCACGGCCCGCTTGATCGCCTCGGGGAGGTCGTAGGGGCTCTCGTTCTGGTCGACCTTCGCCGCGACGCCCACCTCGGTGGGGACGCGGTACGCGCGCTCGGCGCGGATCTCGGGGCGGACGAGGTGGACGGGGGCCATCGGAGTTCAGAGTTCAGGGTTCGGAGTCCGGGGTTCGTCGGCGGCCAGAGGAGACAACGCTGAACTCTGAACCGTGAACCCTGGACGCTCCAGGCGGACGCGGACGGCGAGGGCGTGGGCGTCGAGCTGCTCGGCCTCGGCGAAGCGGGCGATGGCCTCGCCCGTCTGCCGGAGCCGCGCCTCGGAGTACCGCAGCACCGACTGCCGGCGGAGGAACGGGGTCACGCCCAGCGCGGACGCGAACCGGGCCGTGCCGCCGGTCGGCAAGACGTGGTTGGGGCCGGCGAAGTAGTCGCCGACGGGCTCGGGCGAGGCAGCGCCGAGGAAGACCGCGCCCGCGTGGCGGATCCGGCCCCACAGCGCGTCCGCGTCGTCGGAGAGGATCACCAGGTGCTCCGGCGCCAGCTCGTCGACGCACGCGACGGCCTCGTCCACCGAGGCGGTGACGACGGCCGCGCCGTAGGCCGGCAGCGACGTGCGGAGGACGCCGGCGCGGGGGAGCGCAGGCACGAGGCGCTCGACCTCGGCCTGCACCGCCTCGGCGAGGGCGCGGGACGGCGTGACGAGGACGGCGCTGGCGCGGTCGTCGTGCTCGGCCTGGGCCAGCAGGTCGGCCGCGGCGAACGTCGGGTCCGCCTCCGACGTGGCGAGGACCACGACCTCGCTCGGCCCCGCCACCGAGTCGATGCCCACCTGCCCCACGACGAGCTTCTTGGCCGTCGCCACGTAGGCGTTGCCCGGCCCGACGACCACGTCCACGCGCGGCACGCTCTCGGTCCCGAACGCGAGCGCCCCGATCGCCTGGGCGCCCCCGACCGCGTACACGTGCGCGATCCCGAGCAGCCGCGCCGTCGCCAGGATCAGCGGGTGCGGCAGGCCGTCCGGCCCCGGCGGGCTCACGAGGTGCACCTCGTCGACGCCGGCCACCTGCGCCGGCACGGCGTTCATGATGACGCTCGACGGGAGCGGCGCCGTGCCCGCGGGCACGTAGAGCCCCGCCCGCTCGACCGGCGACACGCGCTGCCCGATCCGCACGCCGTCGCCGTCGTCCATCGACCACGAGGCGGGCACCTCGGCCTCGTGGAAGCGCCGGACGTTGGCCGCCGCCTGCTCCAGCGTCGCCCGCAGCTCCGGGTCGAGGGCGCCGAGCGCCCGGTCGAGCGCCGCCTCGGGGACCCGGATCGCCTCGGGGCGGACCCCGTCGTACCGCTCGGTCCGGTCCAGCAGCGCCGCGTCGCCCCGCGTCCGGACGTCCTCCAGGATCTCACGCACGCTCGCCTCGACGTCGGCGTCGAACACGGCGCGGCGGTCGAGGACGGCCCCGAGGCGGGCCTGGCGGTCGACGTAGGGAACGATCGGGAGAAGCGGCATGTCGCCAACCTAGCCGGCCGAGAAAGGGAAAAGGGAGAATGGAGAATTGAGAATGGGGCGAGGATGCCGCCGCCTCGGGGGCGGCTCGGACCTACCTCGGCCTGCCCGATGGGGACGTGTGGGGAATGGGGAAATGAGAACTGGCAGACGTGGTCCGAGACGTGGGCGCATGGCGAGTCGGCTGTCGGCACGGTGCCGCCGCCTCGGGGTCGGCGCAAGACCGAGCGTGGGCGTCCGCCGGGGACGGTGGACAGTGGACGGAAGGTGTCGCCGCCTCGGGGCGGGCGCTCAGCGAGTCGAAGACCGTAAGGGCGTATTGCAATACGCCCCATACGCATCAGGTTAAGCGCGCTCTGCTCGACAGCATGGGGCCGTAGAGCCCCGACGGAAGGAAAGCCGCCTCGGCGGGTATCCGTGTAGCGA
>JBCCQJ010000409.1:0-2950 GCA_039024395.1 Bacteroidota bacterium
CGACCTCCTCTCGACGTGGACGCAGGGCGCCACGCCGCCCACCGCCCAGGTCTACACCGCCGACGGGGCCGTCGCGCCGATGTCGGGCGGCCGCCTCCACCGAACCGGCTAGGCATGAGTCTCTCCAGCCTCTTCAACACCGCCCGCCAGTCGCTCCTGACCTTCCAGGCGGCGACCTCGGTCACGGGCCAGAACATCGCCAACGCCGAGACGCCGGGCTACACGCGCCGGCGCCTCGCCCTCGGCACGACGCCCGTCTCACGCGGCGGCGTCCTCTTCCACGACCCCCGCCGCGGGGTCGGCGGCGGCGTGACCGGGACGGCCCTGGAGCGCGTGCGGAGCGAGGTCCTCGACCGGGCCGTCCGCACCGGACGCTCGGGCAGCGAGGGGGCCAACGCGAGCGCCCGGCTCCTGTCGACGCTCGAAGGCCAGCTCGCGCCCGACGGCGGCGACGCCCTCCTCGGGGCCGTCGCCGGCTTCTACGACGCCTGGTCGGCCGTGGCCGACGCGCCCGCTGACCGCGGCCCGCGCGACGCGCTCCTCGCCGCCGCCGGCACGCTCACGTCGGCCTTCAACGCCGCCGACGGCCGCCTCGGGGCCTTCGCCGAGGCGGCGCAGACGGAGCTGGGCACGACGGTCGACCGCGTGAACGGCCTCATGGCCGAGATCGCCGAGCTCAACGGCGCGCTCCGGTCGTCGGACCGCGACGGCGTGCCCGACCTCAACGCGCAGGACCGCCGCGACGCCGTTCTTGACGAGCTGTCCGGCCTCCTGCCAATCCAGGCCCGCCCCGAGGCGGACGGCACGGTCTCGGTCCGGTTCGGCGGCCTGACAGGCGTCCAGGGCACCGAGTCGCTCCCACTCCGCCTCGTCGGCCCGCCCGACGCGTCGCCCCCCGAGGTACGCGCCGAGGGCGTCTCGCGTCCGCTCGACCTCTCGTCCACCGAAGGCGGCGTGCTCGGCGCCCAGCTCGGGCTCGTCCGCGACGCCCTGCCGGCCGCCCAGCAGGCCCTCGACACGCTCGCCGCCGACATCGTCGCGGGCGTCAACGGGCTCCACCAGACCGGCACCGGGCTCGACGGCTCGACTGGCCTCGACCTCTTCGAGCCGACCGGCACGACCGCCGGGTCGATCCGCCTCAGCCCCACGTTCCCCGGCCCCGACGCGCTCGCCGCCTCGGGGGCAGCCGGCCAGACGGGCGACGGATCGGTCGCGGCGCAGCTCGCCGGCTTGGGCGAGGACGCCTACGCCGCGATGACCGACGTGCTGGCCGGCGTCGGGTCGCAGACGCGGGGTGCGCTCGCCGCCGCCGACGCGAACGCCGCCTACGCCGAGTACACGTCCGCCCTCCGCGACGGCCTCACGAAGGTGTCGCTCGACGAGGAGATGACCGACCTCATCCGCTACCAGCAGGCGTACGCCGCCTCGGCGCGCGTGCTCGAAACTGCAGACAGCCTGTTCGACACCCTCCTAGCGATCTAACGTCCCGTTCGGGTCGGTTTCGGACCTCGCCCCGATCGTCCTCCTCATTCCCTCCCTTCCTCCGCGCGCGGAGCGCGCCCTCCATTCCGTCGAGCGAGATGACGGCGGAGGAGGAGGAAACCACCCAGACCGGCAGACGCTCCACCTCGCACGCTCCCTGTCATGCGCCCGATCTCGTCCTCCATCACCCGCTCGCTCGCCGGCATCGGCACCGACCGCGCGCTCCCGAACGCCCGCGCCGAGGTGGACGTGCTCCGCCAGCAGCTCGCGACGGGCAGGCGGATCGTCCGCCCGTCCGACGACCCGGCCGGCTACCAGCAGGCCCGCGCGCTGGGGCGCGTCGAGCAGCGGCTGGCGGTCCACGAGCGGAGCCTCGACGCGGCCACGCTGTGGACGAACCGGACGCAAGCCGAGCTGGGCGCGCTCTCGGAGCTGTTCTCGGAGGCCAACGAGACCGCCCTTCGCGCCGCCAACGGCACGGGCGACGCCGAGGCGCTGGCGACCCAGATCGACTCGATCCGCGACGAGGTCATCGGCCGCCTCAACGCCACGAACGGCGACGAGTACCTGTTTGCGGGGAATGCGACGCGCACGGCGCCCGTCCTCCCCGACGGCACCATCACGACCGAGGCCATCGACGGCACGCGGACCCGCGAGGTCGCGCCCGGCGTCACGCTCACGCTCAACATCCCGGGCGAGGACGCCGTCTACGTCGACGGCGTGCCAGCCGCCGAGCAGCTCGCGGCCCTCGCCGAGGCCATCCGCACCGGCGACGCCGAGGCGATCACAGCCGGCGTAGCGGCCACCCGCACCGCCATCGACCAGTACACCGACCTCGAAGGCAAGAGTGGCGTGGTCAGCGAGCGCCTCGACGGCGCCCGCCTCGCGGTCGAGCAGCAGGCGATCCAGACGGCCGACGCGCGCGCGGCCATCGAGGAGATCGACCTCGCCGAGGTGCTGGCCGCGCTCCAGCGCCGGCAGACCGGCCTCGAGGCGGCCCTCCGCGCGACCGCCGCCGGCGCCCAGCAGACGCTGCTGGACTACCTGTAGGGTGTGGGCCGTAGGCTGTAAGTGGCAGGCTCTGGGCTGTAGGACGTGGGCCGTAGGACGTGGGCCGCCTCAGGGAGGGGCCGCCTCGGGGAGGAACCGTGGCCTCTCGCCGTGCCTTCCTGGGCGAATGTCAGACCGCGTGAGGTCTCGCGTACGCTCCCTCCTGACCGCGCAGCCACCGCGCGGCGACGACGGAGTCGACAGGAGCGGTGGACGGTACGGAGCACCCGCCTCGGGATCGACTCGGGGCCGACCATCAAGATCTCCCCCTCCCAGCTGTACAGACCAGGGACATGGTAGACAGGTGTACGAGGACATGGCAGACACTTCCGGCGAGCCCTCTCGCTGCTGTCTCCCATGCCTTGGACCACCGCGACCGCCGTGTCCCTTCGACGTGAGTTCGTCCTGCTCGCCTCCC
>JBCCQJ010000410.1:0-2943 GCA_039024395.1 Bacteroidota bacterium
AAGGGGTACCGGAGCCAACGCCGGGCGGGACCCATCACGTACCACCGAGGGCTGACCCGCTTCCGGGGTCTCTGTGAAGGGTGGGCACTCGCTCATGGGGCTGTGTATACACCGTAGCCTGGACAGGAGGGGTGCCGGTAGGCGGGGTGGTGGACTTGGCACGCCGCCTCGGAGCCGGCGCAGCGTCCGACCCCGAGGCGGTGCTCGGCAGGCTCGCCCTCCCCCCGGCCCCCTCCCGCTGGGAGGGGGAGATCTCAAGGGTAGGCGTTTCACTCAATCCCGAGGGGGTGCTTCACGTGGTCCACCACTCCTGTTGACTGCGTCGTCGCTGCGCGGTGGCTGCGCCTTCCCTTCGGGGTCCCTCCTGGCCAGGAGGGGGACGTGTCTGCCCAGCCCGTCAGTACGGGCGTTGGAGCGCCGGCAGTGCCGCCTCGATGCGGTCGCGCTGCGCCTCGTACTGCGGCGGCAGCTTGAGCGCCTCCCCGAGGCGGTCCTCCGGCTCGTCGAGGGCGAAGCCGGGCGGGTCGGTCGCCACCTCGAACAGGACGCCGCCGGGCTCGCGCGCGTAGACCGACCGGAAGTACTGGCGGTCGCGCACCTCGGTCGGCTGGAGCCCGATCCCGATCAGCCGCTCGCGCACCTCCAGCTCGGCCTCGTCGCTCGGCACGCGGAAGGCGATGTGGTGGACCGTCCCGGCCCCGCCGCGCCCCGGGTCGGCACCGTCGCAGAAGAGGTCGATGTAGCGCGCCCGGTCGGCCGCCTTGTTGACGAGGCGGAGCCGGTCGCCCTCCTGCCCGTGCTCCTCGTAGCCGTACGCCGACGTCAGCACGAGGGCGGTCGCCTCGGGGCGGTGCGAGCAGAGCGTGACGCTGTGGAACGCGCCCAGGCCGCGGTCGGTGGGCACCGGGCTGCCGTCCCAGGCGCCGTCCGCCTCGGGCGTTTCGATGAGGTCGTAGACGAGGCCCCACGGGTCACGGAGCGTGAGCGTCTTCTCCCCAAACCGCTCGCCCTCGCGGAACGGCTCGTCCGCCTCGGTGAGGGCGTCGGCCCAGTCGGCGAGGGCGCCCTCGGGGACGGCGTAGGCCGTCGCCGTCGTCTGCCCGGCCCCGACCTGCCCCTGGCGCGCGCCCGCGACGGGGAAGAAGGTCAGGAACGAGCCCGGCCGCGTCTGGCCGTCGGCGAAGTAGAGGTGGTAGCTCGACGGGTCGTCGAAGTTGACGGTCTGCTTCACCAGCCGCAGCCCGAGGCGCGTGCCGTACCAGTCGAGCGTGTCCTGGGCGGCGCCGGTGATCGAGGTGACGTGGTGGAGGCCCGTGACGGGCGAGGGGAGGCTCATGGCGAGTCGTGCTGGCGGACGAACGAGAGGAAGTCGGCGGCCGTCTCGGCGGGCCGCTCCATCATCGGCGCGTGGCCGACGTTGGGGAGGATCTGGACCGTCACGTCGGGAAGTCCCGCTTCCCACACCGAGGCGGCCGAGACGTGGATGACGTGGTCCTCGGCGCCCCACACGAGCAGGGTCGGCGCGGCGATCTCCCCGAGGCGGGGGCGGACGTTGTCGGGGTCGCGGCCCAGCCCGGCGAGGAGGCTGCGCAGGAAGGGCTCGCGGCGGGCGTAGTCCTCGGCCAGCACGTCGCGCGCGGGGCCGGGGATGTCGGGCTCCTCGACGAAGCTCAGCGCGATGAGCCGGTCGAAGGCGTCGCGGGTCGTCGGGATGAGGACAAAGTCACCTGCGGCGGCGAGCGAGTCGCGTCGGCTCGGGACCGGCGGCACGACGCCGGCCGGGTCGTAGAGCGTGAGCGAGCGGACCGCCTCGGGGCGATCCAGCGCGAGGCGCGCAGCGACGTTGCCGCCCATCGAGCTGCCCGCGACGTGGACCGGACCCGGCGCGGCCGCGTCGAGCCACGCGCCCAGCTCGTCCCCGAGGCGGAGGGCGTCGTAGCCCCCTGGGCCCGCCTCGGTGTCGCCGTGGCCGGCGAGGTCGGGGACGAGGATGCGCGGGCCGTCGGGGATCTCCGCCGCGAAGGCGAGCCAGGCGTCCTTCGACGCGCCGAACCCATGGACGAGGACGAGCGTCGGCCCGTCGCCCTCGCGCTCGAGGAAGGCGACCGTCCGGCCGTCGACGACCGTCTCCGTGGCGACGAGGCCGGCGTCGTCGCGCCGGTCGGCGATGGCCGCCTCGACGAGCTGCCGCTCGACCGCGCCGCACCCCGAGGCGGCGAGCAGGGCGAGGAGGAAAGCGAGGGGGCGCATGGTCCGGCCGTACGCCGCCCCGCGCGCCCGGTTCGGACGACCGCCTCGGTGTCCGAGTGTCTCCTCCCCCCAGCGGGGGGAGGCCGGGAGGGGGGCGATGAATCGGCCACAGAGGTTGCCCCCGAGGCGGATCTACTTTTCCCGCGGTGTGCGACACGCGGACAAAAGCGACCCTGAGCTATTATCGCGCCCTCAGCCGCGTGGTTCAGGGTCCTGCCCGACATGCGGTGCCCGCCCCGCCGAAGTGGTAGTCATGCGTCTCAATCCGGCACGGTCAATCACCTGACTCAAGCCCTTGATTATCGCGGCGACAATGATCCACCTAGCGCTGAGCGTCTCGGCTCCGTACCCGGTCGCGGCTTTGGTCGCGCTGACTCTGATTTTTGCTCTCGCCCCGACCGCACTCAAGCGTTGGCGCTCAGCGGGTTGGGAGTTGAAAGTCCAGGACTATACCGCGCTGGGAATAGCTGCTGCTGCGCTGGTCGGTGCCAGTATTTACCACGTCCGAAGCTTCCACGACGTAGAACGCTATGTCCACAACTGGGAAGTCAGTACAGCGCTACGCGGTAGAAGGGAGACGATAGCCCGCGTGGGATAGCCATCCTGCCGCGTCTTCCCACCTCAGTGCCCTGACGGCCTCGCGGAGCGCATCGGTCAGAGTCGCCTCCGTGTCCGCCCGCGCCCGCCGCACAA
>JBCCQJ010000411.1:0-2928 GCA_039024395.1 Bacteroidota bacterium
CGAGCGGTTCGAGATGACGCAGTTCTTCGAGGCGTCGGCGACCGTCCGGGGCGCCGCGGTGCGCGCGTTCGTCTCCGAGGTGGCCGCCCTCCGCTGGCTCCGCGACGCCTAGGCCGTCCGCGCCAGGATCCAGTCGACCGCCTCGGGGAGGCTCGGCACGACGAGGTCGGCCGGGGCGTCGCGGTGGTCGCGGCCGTGGCCGGTCTCGACGAGCACCGTCCCCATCCCGAGGCGGACGCCCGGCAGGATGTCCGTCGTCTTGTCGCCCACCATCACCGACCGCCTCGGGTCGATGCCGTGCTCGCGGATCGCCCGCTCGAACATGCCGAGGCCCGGCTTGCGGTCGGCGTGCTCGACGGCGAGGCGCTCGACGACGCCCTCGGGGTGCGTCGGCGCGTAGTAGACGGCGTCGAGGTGGGCGCCGGCCGACGCCAGTTCGCCGTGCATCCAGGCGTGGAGCGCCTCGACGTCCGCCTCGGTGTAGTAGCCGCGCGCGACGCCGCCCTGGTTGGTGGCGAGGACGACGAGGCGGCCGGCCGCGTTGAACCGCGCGACGGCGTCGAGGGCGCCCGGGATCCACGTCACCTCGTCGACGCGGTGGACGTAGCCGGTGTCCTCGTTGAGCGTCCCGTCGCGGTCGAGGAAGACCGCCGCCCGCCCCGAGGCGGCGGGGTTCGAGGCCGCCCTCCCCGAGGCGACGGGTTCCGAGTCAGAAGCCATCTCCTCTCTCATGTCATCCTGAAGACCAACGGGATGAAGGATCTCAACGCGACGGTCGAAATCGCAGGGACCGGGAGCGTGTGCCGTGAGGGTCGGAGCTGAGATCCTTCGCTTTGCTCAGGATGACAACATTCTGTGCCATGAGCTACCGCGTCCACGTCTCCAGCCCGCGGTTCGTGAACCCGAAGTGGACCACCTCGGCGCCGTGCGCCTCGACCGCCTCGACGACGGCGTGGCGCCGGTCCACGTCGGCGAAGAAGAACATGAAGCCGCCGCCGCCGGCGCCCGACACCTTCCCGCCGAGGGCGCCGGCCGCCTTGGCCGCCTGGTAGATCTGGTCGATGTGCGGCGTCGTGATGCCGCCGGCCATACGCTGCTTCACGTGCCACGCCTCGTCGAGCGTCTCGCCGAAGCCGTGGAGGTCGCCCGTGAGCAGGTGCCGCTTCATGTCGAGCGCGAGCGCCTTCGTGCGGTCCATCGCCTCGAGGGCATCGGCGGCGCCCGTCTCGACGTTGCGGATCTGGCCCTCGATGATGGCCGACGAGAGGCGGCTGCGGCCGGTCCACGCGAGCACGAGTGACGCCTCGAGCTCCCAGATCGTCTCGTCAGGGATGCGGAGCGGGTTGACGAGCACGTCGGCCCCGTGGAACTCCATGAAGTTGACGCCGCCGAAGGCCGCCGCGTACTGGTCCTGCCGGCCGCCGTGCATCCCCAGGTCCTCGCGCTCGACGCGGTAGGCGAGCCGGGCCATCTCGTAGCGGTCGAGGCCGGTCCGCAGCCACCGCTCGAACGCCCCGATGAGCGCCACCACGACGGCCGACGACGACCCGAGCCCCGAGCCCGGCGGCGCGTCGGTGTGCGTGAGGAGGTCGAACCCCTGTCCCGGCCGCCGCTCGTGGACGCCCATCGCGCGCGCGACCGCGGCGGCCAACTTCATCGGCTCCGCCTCGGGGTCCGGTCCCGAGGCGGCGGCGTACTCCAGCGTCTCGTCGTAGTCGAGCGACCGCAGGCGCACCTGCCCCGAGGCGGTTGGCGCGAGCGTCACGTGGGCGTGGCGGTGGACGGTCGCGTTGAGGACGAGCCCGCCGCGCGTGTCGGCGTAGGGGCTCACGTCGGTGCCGCCGCCGCCGAAGGCGATGCGGAGCGGCGCGCGGGCGCGGATGGTGGCGTCGAGCACGGGTCGGGGGGAGCGAACCCGAAGGTACCGGGCAACCCGGCCCCGAGGCGGCCGTAGGTCCCTCTCCCCCGCCCTCCGCTGCGATGCCTGAGCGCTGCATCTGGACGTTCCAACGCGACGACCGCGTGATCCCGGTCACGGTCGACGCGCCTGCCCTCTTCGGCGGCCGTGCGCTCCCCCGCACGTTCCACGTCCTGCCCGAGCACGAGGCCGACCTGCGCGCCTACCTCGACCTCGCCGCGCGCTACGGCCGCCCGATGCTGGGCGGGGTGCTGGGCCTCACCGCCGCCATCGTCGGGGTAGCCGTCCTCGCGGTCGCGTTCGGGTGGCCGGACCGTCTCGTGGCCGTCGCCGTCGGCGCGCTGACGGCCGGCATCGGCCTCGTGCTCATCGCGCTGCCGTTCGTGACGCCGCAGACGGTGATGGCGTTTGGCCTCCAGTCGTCGGTGCGCATCGCCCGGTGGGTCGGCGGGCTCACCGTCGCCGTCGGCGGCGTGATCGCGGTTCTGGGCTAGAGCCGCCGCAACACCGCCTCGGCGCGGGCGAAGTCGTCCGGCGTGCCGATGTCGAGGAACGCCGCCTCGGGGAACGCCACCGCGCGGATCTGGCCGGCCCCGACGAGACCCGGAAACACGTCGCGCTCGAGGCTCACGAACGCGCCCGCCTCGATGCCGTCCAGGACGCCGGGCGAGAGCACGTAGACGCCCGCGTTGATGAGCGCCGGCCCGGCTCCCTCCCGCTTCTCCTCGAACGCCGCGACGCGGTCGCGGTCGAGCACGACGCGGCCGTAGCGGCTCGCGTCGTCGACGTGCGCGAGCGCCATCGTGACCGCCGCCTCGGGGTGAGCCGCGGCGAGCGCCCCGAGGCGGCCGCCGAAGAACGTGTCGCCGTTGAGGGCCAGGACGGGGCCGCGAAGACCTGCCGACCGGGCCGCGAACGCGACCGCCCCGCCCGTCCCGAGCGGCTGCTCCTCCTGCACGCACCGGACGCGCATTCCGCCCGGCACGCCGCCCTCGACGAACGCCGCGACC
>JBCCQJ010000412.1:0-2927 GCA_039024395.1 Bacteroidota bacterium
AACCGGGCCGCTACGTCAGGGATGGGGGCGTGGCCGCGCTCGTAGGCCTCGACGGCGCGGCGGCGGAGGTCTGTAGAGATCGCCATGGCAAGGGCGGAGCGGCGAAGCTACCATGCCAGAACTACCGCGTCACGCTGTATGCCCGATTGACCAGAGACCTCCAACTCTAGACTCCAACTCTGACGCCGCCATAAGCTGACCCTCTAACAATTGCCGGGGGGCCTCATCAGACAAAACTCTGGGAGATCCTGGCGACTGAGCAAAGAGGACTGTTCCTGGGTTCAGTGCTTCCAACTCACTTTGTTTAAAGCCTGCCCTGAAGGCGTCTACAATCATCCCTCCCCCACCCTGAAGGGCAGCAATTGGGTGAACTACCACACACGTTCTATCCCAGTAGGTCAGCAACTTTCTCAGCTCCCTATCCCAATAGTCCGACCCCTGTGGGCTGATACGGACAACTCGGTTGCCCCCTGGCCCGGCCGTTCCTTCGGCGACGGGGGGAGTGATGACGATTCCCCTCTTCAGCATATCCACAATGCAGAGCAAGCACGCGGTAGAACTACCGCCTGTGTTACCTGAGGGAAGGGACGTAGTTCGGGGTTGTTCATGAGCTCTCTAACATAAGCTCCAACGGAATAGCTGATCCGCTTCATATCTCTCCTCTGTCTCGTCCTCCGAGGCGGCCGGTGGTACCATCCCCCATCCCTCCCCGCCTCGGTGATGCGCCTCCTCCCCCTCGCCCTCCTCGTATTCGCCGCCTCGGTGACCGCCCAGGACGCCCCGCCGCTGGGGTTGATGGACGTCTTCGAGCTCGAGTACGCCGCCGACCCGCAGATCGCGCCCGACGGCGAGACCGTCGTCTACCGTCGCAACCGCCTCGACGTGATGACCGACCGCGTCCGCGGCGACCTCTGGACCGTCGAGGCGGACGGCTCGGGCCACCGCCCGCTCGTCACCGGCGTCGACGCCTCCTCCCCGAGGTGGTCGCCCGACGGCACGCGTCTCGCCTACGTCGCCCGGGACACCGACGAGGAGCGCCGGCACCTGATGGTCCGCTACGTCGAGAGCGGCGTGACGGTCCCGGTCGCCCGCCTCGCGTCGGCGCCCGGCGGCGTCGCGTGGTCGCCCGACGGCACGCAGATCGCGTTCACGCGCTTCGTCGAGGGCACAGACGCATCGACCGTCTCGCTCCCCGGTCCGCCCGAGGGCGCGACGTGGGCCGCCGCGCCGCGCGTCATCGAGGAGGTCATCTGGCGCAGCGACGGCTCCGGCTACGTCACGCCCGGCCACACGCACGTGTTCGTGGTGCCGGCCGAAGGCGGTACGCCGCGCCAGCTCACGAGCGGCCCGTACAGCCACGGCGGCACGCCCGCCTGGACGCCCGACGGCCAGCACCTCATCGTCTCCGCCGACCGTCGCGACGGCGCCGAGCTGGACCCCGGCGACTCCGAGCTGCACCGCCTCGACGTGGCAACGGGCGCCCTCACCACGCTCACGCGCCGCCTCGGGCCGGACGGCCAGCCCGCCGTGAGCCCCGACGGCCGGCGCGTCGCCTACGTCGGCGCCGACGACCGCCGCCTCGGGTACCAGATCACCGGGCTCTACGTGATGGACCTCGACGGCGGCGAGCCGACGTTCCTCACCGCCGGGCTCGACCGCGACGTGAGCCGCCCGACGTGGGTCGGCGACGAGGTCCTGGTCCAGTCCGACGACGAGGGCACAACGAAGCTGCTCGCCGTGAACCTCGGCGGCGACGTCCGCGAGGTCGCCACCAACGTGGGCGGAACGTCGATCGGGCGGCCGTACGGCGGCGGCTCGTTCTCGGCCGCCTCGGGGCGCGTTGCGTTCACGCTCACCGCACCCGACCACCCCGCCGACGTGGCCGTCGCACGCCTCGGGGGCGCGACCGAGCGGCTGACCGAGCTGAACGCCGACCTGTTCGGGCAGCGGACGCTCGGCGAGGTCGAGGAGATCCGGTACGCCTCGTCGCACGACGGGCGGAGCATCCACGGGTGGGTGGTCACGCCGCCCGGCTACGACGCCTCGCGGCCGTACCCGCTGATCCTCGAGATCCACGGCGGCCCGTTCCAGAACTACGGCCCGCGCTTCTCGATGGAGGTCCAGCTCTTCGCCGCCGCCGGCTACGTGGTCCTCTACACCAACCCGCGCGGCTCGACGAGCTACGGCGAGGACTTCGGCAACCTGATCCACCACAACTACCCGAGCCAGGACCACGACGACCTCATGAGCGGCATCGACGCCCTCGTCGAGCGCGGCACCGTCGACCCGAACCGGCTCTACATCACCGGCGGCTCGGGCGGCGGCGTGCTCACGGCGTGGGCCATCGGCCAGACCGACCGCTTCCAGGCGGCCGTCGTCGCCAAGCCGGTCATCAACTGGACGAGCTGGATGCTCACGGCCGACATGTACCCCTACGGCGCGAAGTACTGGTTCGAGGGCCTGCCCTGGGAGGACCCTGACGAGTACTGGCGCCGCTCGCCGCTCTCGCTCGTCGGCAACGTCACCACGCCCACGATGGTGCTGACGGGCGAGAACGACACGCGGACGCCCATGTCGGAGTCGGAGCAGTACTACCAGGCCCTGCAGCTCCAGGAGGTCCCCAGCGCGCTCGTGCGCGTCCCCGGGGCGGCCCACGGGATCGCCGCGCGGCCGAGCGGCCTCATGCGGAAGGTGGGCCACATCCTCGCGTGGTTCGAGCGCTACGGCGGCCCCGCCCTCGCCGCCGCGGAGTGACCGGCCGACCATTCGTGCGACCGTTCCCACAGTGTCATCCTGAGCGGAGGCCGTGCAGCGGCCAGAGTCGAAGGATCTCTGATGAGCACACCGTTCCGACGAGCGCTCTCATTGAGGCGGTGCACGCCGGAGATCCTTCGGCTCGCTACGCTCGCTCAGGATGACACGTAGAA
>JBCCQJ010000413.1:0-2902 GCA_039024395.1 Bacteroidota bacterium
GACGCGGCGGACGAGGCGGACGCGGAGACCTTCTCGAGGTAGGCGAAGAGGACGTCCTCCTCGGCGTCGAAGATGCACGTGAGGATCTCGAAGAAGGCCTCGAACCAGTGGTAGAACGTGTCCACGACCGCGCCCGTCTCGTCGAGGAGGGCGAGCGGATCGGGGAAGCGCGTCGCGAGGTCGGCTCCGAGGCGGTTCGGGATCTCGATCTCGCCGAGCGGCCCGATGTCGGCGCGGTCCTCGACCTCCTCGGCGACGGCGTCGAGGCGGAGGCGGAGCGTGCCTTCGAGCAGCTCCTGGCTCCGCTCCTGCGCGAAGACCCCGCTCAGGACGACCGCCAGCAGCGCCGTCGCCACCTGGGCCACGACGAGCACGCCGGCGACCCTCCAGAACACCGTTCTGGACGACGGACGACGGATGACAGACGACGGCCTTTCCTCCCCCGAGGCGGTCGGCGTCATCCGTGGTCCGCGGTCCGTGGTCCGTCGTCCACGCCTGCGAACTTGTACCCGACGCCCCACACGGTGCGGACGTGCGCGGGGTTGCCGGCGTCGGCCTCGATCTTGGCGCGGAGGCGCTGCACGTGGCTGTCGATCGTGCGGTCGTAGCCCTCGTACGTGATGCCCCAGATCTGCTCGAGGAGCTGGCTCCGCGTGAACGGCCGCTCGGGGTTGCGAGCCAGGTGGAGCAGCAAGTCGAACTCGCGGACGGTCAGGTGGATCTCCTCGCCGCCGACCGTCACCTCGCGGCGGACCGGGTCGATGCGGAGCGGTCCGGACGCGATCGGCGCCTCGTCCTCGTCGCCCGGCGCGGCCGTCATCCGCTCGCGGACCGTCCGCACCCGGCGGAGGGCGGCGCGGACGCGCGCGACGACCTCCTGGAGGCTGAACGGCTTGGTCACGTAGTCGTCTGCACCGACTTCGAGCCCGACGACCCGGTCCAGCTCGTCGGCCTTGGCCGTGAGCATGATGATGTAGAGCAGCGGGTGCTCGGCGCGGAGCCGGCGGCACACCTCGACGCCGTCGATGCCAGGCAGCATGACGTCGAGGAGGACGAGGTCGGGGGTCTCGGCCTCGACGGCAACGAGGGCGTCCGGCCCCGAGGCGGCGGTCGCGACGGCATAGCCGGCGTCCGTGAAGCGGGTCGCGAGGAGGTCGCGGAGATCGTCGTCGTCTTCGACAACGAGGAGGCGGTCGGGCGTCATGGGCGCGCAGGCGAGATCGGCAACATACCGGCGGGGTATCGGCCGGAGGCGCACGCGGACAAAGAGGACCGTTCCGCGACGAATCCGTGACAAGCCGGTCCGCCTCGGTGCGTTCTTCCGCTGTGCTCACACGTCTCCCCGTTCTGATTGCCCTCCTCGTGGCTGCGCCGTCGGCTGCGCAGCGCGCTCCGAGCGCTCAGGCGCTCCTCGACGTCTGGGCGTCCGACTGGCGCCGCGCGGCGCGCACCGTCGCGTCGATCGAGGCCGACGAGCGGCTGACGCGGTCCCTCGACGGACGGAGAGGCCGGCTGGTGATCGAAACCGAGAGCGACATCCGCTTCGACCGGGCCGGGGGTGCCGTGCGCGACGTGCGCCGGCTGCGCGTCAACGGCCGCCAGCGCGACCCGGCGGACCGACGGGTCCGCGACCGCTTCGAGCGGGCGTTCGGGCCGGCCGGCCGCGAGATCGCCGCGCCGCCGCTGCTGCCCGGCCTTGCCTTCGCCGACGCCGAGGCGGTCGGCATCGCGGCGGACCGCCTCGGGGACACCGCCGCGTGGCGCGTCTCCATCCGCGTCGGCGACCGCCTCGACCGGATGACGGCGTGGTTCTCGCAGGGCGCCGTGCCACGACTGCTGCGGATGCGAACCGAGGGCGACCGGCCCCGAGGCGGACGCTACGCGCGCACGGTCGCCTACGACCGCATCGGCGGCCTCGACCTTGCGGTGTCCACCGAGACCGAGACCACGATCCGCCAGCGGCGCCGGCTCCGCAGCTACGCGGTCGTGCTGACCGCCTCGGGGGCGTACCGCGACATCCGGATCGTGAGCCGCTAGAGTTGGCAGCAGGTTGGTTCGAGGGTAGCACTTGGCCCAGGGAGCGTCGCCAGCGGCCACCCCCTCCATTCCTCCGCGCGCGGAGCGCGCCCTCCATTCCCTCCACTCCTCAGAGCAGCCCGAAGGGCGCTCTACGTCGTGTAGACCGCGTCGGCGTCGAAGACGGGCGTGCCGACCACCTCGAGGTCGCCGTCCTCGACGCGGCGGTAGAAGCACGAGCGGTGCCCGGTGTGGCAGGCCGCGCCGCCGATCTGCTCGATCTTGAACAGGAGGGCGTCGCCGTCGCAGTCGATGAAGGCGGCCTTGACGTGCTGGACGTTTCCGCTGGTCTCGCCCTTGACCCACACCTTCTGGCGCGAGCGGCTCCAGTAGGTCATCACGCCCGTCTCGAGCGTCTGGCGGAGCGTCTCGCGGTTCATGTACGCCAGCATCAGCACCTCGCCCGTCTGATGGTCCTGGGCGATGGCGGTGACGAGCCCGTCGTCGTTGAAGGTGGCGGCGTCGAGAAGCGGCTGGAGGTCCATGCGGGGTTCGGGGTTCGGGGTTCGGGTTCGGGGAAGGTGCCTCCGCCTCGGGGGCAGCGCTACCCCGAGGCGGGGAAGACCGCGGGAAAGGTCTGAGAGGGAATGGGGAAATGGGAACTGGGGAACGGGCAGACGTGACCTTAAGCGTCGGCGTTCGACGGTCCCGTGGTCCGTGGTCCGTGGTCCGTGGTCCGTGGTCCAATCTGCCCCAGCCCCAAGGCGGTGCGCTCGTCGGATGCCCTGAACTTGTCCACGGCCGCGCCTCTCCCAACTCGCGCAACTCGCCCAACTCGCCCAACTCGCCCAACTCGCCCAACTCGCCCAACTCGCCCAACTCGCCC
>JBCCQJ010000414.1:0-2862 GCA_039024395.1 Bacteroidota bacterium
GGGTGGGGGGGGGTGTGCGGGGTTCCGCGGGGGGTGTGCGCCGTCCGCGGCCCGTTTGGGTTAACCCCCCCCCGCCCCCGCCGGGGGGGGGGGGGGGCCCGCGGAAGCTAGCGCCGAGGCGGCGCGGGCCGGGGCGAGCTAGTTGATCTCGCTCTCGACGCGGGCGCGGTAGGTCTCGTTCGGGTAGATCGAGATCTCGACACGGCGGTTCATCGGCGACTCGCCGGCGATGCCGGCCAGCGGCATCGACTCGCCGTAGCCGAGCGCCTGGAGCCGCGAGGCCGAGACGCCCTGGCCGATCAGGAAGTCCTGCACGGCGGCGGCGCGGCGCTCGGAGAGGCTCTGGTTGGTGTCCGTCGGGCCGTCCGTCGAGGCGTGGCCTTCGATCACCGCGTCGTGGTCCGAGTAGTTGCGGAGGCTCGACGCGAGGTCGCGGAGGTCGGCCTGGACGCCCGGCCGCAGCGTGGACTGCCCGAGGTCGAACAGGAGGGCGTTGTCGAAGCGGATGGCGATGCCGGCCGTGCCGTCCTCGCCTTCGATCGTCTCGACCTGGGCGCTCTCGAGGTCGCGGTCGAGCTCCTCGGCCTGCTGGTCCATCTGGCGGCCGATGACGGCGCCGGCGGTGCCGCCGACGGCTGCGCCGATGATGGCGCCGCGGGCGGTCGAGCCGGTGGCTCGGCCGATGACGCCGCCGAGGACGGCACCGGTCGTGCCGCCGATGACGGCGCCCTGGCCGGTCCGGTTCATGCTGGAGCAGCCCATCTGGGACAGGCTGAAGGCCATGACGAGCGCGAGGGGGAGCGCTGCGTAGCGAATGCGGAAGCTGTTCATCGTGGTGGGGGGGTGGGGGACGATGAGAGGGGGTGCGAAGTGCAACCACTCGTACGGTGTGAAGGGCCCGCCAAGTTCCGTTCCCATGCGTCTGTGCATCCCAGGACGGTTTTTTCGCGTGGCCCTGGCGTGCTCGGTGGACACCGGCGTCGCGTGGCGTGGCCGACCTCTGGCCGCCCCGAGGCGGAACGGGGTAACGCCCCGCCACCTCGGAGGCGGGTGCCTCGGGGACGGGTGTGAGGGCTTGCCGAAACCCTGCCGGCAGACCGCCTCGGGGCGCGCAGAACGGTAGGTTGACCGTCCCCTGTTCTTTGAAGCTGTTTGGCGAGAGCAATCGCACCCTGCGGCCGGCTGCGGCCGCCCTCCGCCGTGTTGCGCTCCATCGCGCCCGCCCCATTCGGGCGGGGCAAGCTCGTGCTACGGCTGCTTCGCGCTCCTCGCGGCGGACGCCCTCGCTCGGCCTCGGTGTCGCGCCCCCTCACCAAACAGCTTCTTAGAGCAGACCGCACGTTGGTTCGAGGGTGACACCTCGCTCTGAGAGTCCGTCAGCGCTCGTCCCTCCAGTCCTCCGCGCGCGGAGCGCGCCTTCCACTCCTCCGAGCGACCCGAAGGGCGCTCTAGCCCCTCCCCCGATGAAGCTGATCGTTCCCATGGCCGGCCGCGGCACGCGCCTCCGCCCGCACACGCACGTCACGCCCAAGCCGCTCCTGCCCGTCGTCGGCCGCACCATGGTCGAGCGGATCGTCGAGACGTTCGCCGCGGCCATCGGCGACTTCGAGGAGGCCGTCTTTGTTCTCGGGCCGGACTTCGGGGACGACGTCCGGCAGCAGCTCACCGAGATCTGCGAGCGGTTCGGGATCGCGGCGTCGTTCGGCGTCCAGGACCGCGCCCTCGGCACGGCCCACGCGGTCGCGCAGGCGGGCGACCGGCTCGACGGCGAGTGCGTACTCGTCTTCGCCGACACCCTCTTCACGATGGACGCGGCTCCAGACCTCGATGCCGATGCCGTCGTCTGGGTGAAGACGGTCGAGGATCCGAGCCGCTTCGGCGTGGCCGTCAAGGACGACACGGGCCGCATCACGGACTTCGTCGAGAAGCCCGATACGCCGATCTCGAACGAGGCCATCGTCGGCATCTACTACATCCGCGACGGGGCGCGCCTCGCCCGCGAGATCCAGTACCTCATCGACAACGGCGTGACCGGCAAGGGCGACGAGTACCAGCTCACCGACGCCCTCGACCGGATGCTCAAGGACGGCGCCACGTTCAAGACCGCCTCGGTGACCGAGTGGCTCGACTGCGGCACGATCCCGGCCATCAAGGAGACGACGCACATCGTGCTCGGCAAGGACGGCGAGAACCGCAAGGACGGGACGCTCGAGAACAGCCACGTCATCGAGCCGGTGTTCATCGGCGAGGGCGCGGTCGTGAAGGACTCGGTCGTGGGGCCGTTCGCGGCGATTCACGCCGGCGCCGTCATCACCGAGTCGGCCGTCCGCAACACGATCGTGTTCGGCGAGGCCCAGATCGAGGGCTCGGCGCTCGACGGGTCGCTCGTGGGCCACCACGCCGACGTGCGCGGCTTCGCCGGCACGCTCAACATCGGCGACCACGCGACCGTCGGGCCGGAGGCGTAGACCGCCGCCTCGGGGCGCGCGACGCACAGGAGCGCAAGCGGGCAGGAGCGCAAGCGGATGCAGTGAGGCTCCGTCGCTCCTGCGTTCCGTCGCTCCTGCGTTCCGTCGCTCCTGCGTTCCGTCGCTCCTGCGTTCCGTCGCTCCTGCGTTCCGTCGCTCCTGCGTTCCGTAAACCCTCTCCCCGAGGCGGGCACCGAGGCGGTCCATCGCGCGTTGTTATACCGTTTCGGAGGCCTGGTGTCCGTATGCTGATCAGTACCTGATCCGCTCCGCCATGTACCTCCGCTACGACGACCTCATCGCCGAGTCCCCCGCCGACCTCCGCTGCATCGAGCGCCGGCACCGCGCCTCCCCCGTCGCCGTCCGGCTCAGAATGCTCCGCCTGCTCAAGACC
>JBCCQJ010000415.1:0-2861 GCA_039024395.1 Bacteroidota bacterium
CCGCTGCGGATCCGAGATCCGCACTCGCGCTTCTTGCGAAGCCAGAATCATGACCTCGTTCGCGCCTGACCTCGCGAATGTCCACACGCCCTAGTGACGTGCTCATGGTCGCGACCCCCCGTCCGCGCGCCCATCGCTACGCTCAACGGGCGCGCGGACAGTCCCCCTTCGCGAGGGGGACAGCTCTCCGCCCTGGGAGCGCAGCGACTGGAAGGAGAGCAGGGGGTCCTCTCCGCCGCCTCGGCGCTCCGCCTCGAGGTGGAGCCCACTGACATCGCCACACGAACCCATGGTCACCCTCTGCACCGCCGCCCTCATGGCCCTCGCCTCGCCGCCCGACTCGTCCGCGTTCGCCGTCTACGTCGGCGGCGAGCGGGCGACGATGGAGGCCGTCTGCGACCGGCTCCCCGAGGCGGACGTCGTCCTCCTGGGCGAGACACACGGCGACGCGACCCACCACGCCCTCGAAGCCTGGGTGCTGTCCGCCGCTCACGAGTGGGCGCAGGCCGACGGCCGCGCGCTCGTGCTCGGCCTGGAGATGGTCGAGACCGACGTGCAGACGCCGCTCGACGAGTACCTCGCCGGCCTCACGCGCGAGCGCGACTGGCTGGCCGCTGGCCGCCCGTGGTCGAACTACGAGACCGACTACCGGCCGCTCGTCGAGTTCGCACGCGAGCGCGAGGTCCCGGTCGTGGGCACCAACGTGCCGGGCCGCTACGCGAGCCTCGTCGCCCGGCGCGGCATGGCGGTGCTCGACAGCCTCCCCGAGGCGGCCCGCGCGTGGTTCCCGCCGCTGCCCATCACTCCGGCTTCGGAGGCGCTGGCGACGGCGTTCGGCGAGGCGATGAGCGCCATGGGTGGTGCGCACGGCGGCGCGCACGGCGGCCCCTCGATCGAGAACATGCTGGGCGCCCAGAACCTCCGCGACGCCACCATGGCGTGGACGATCGCCGACGTCCTGGAGGCGCGCCCGGGTGCCCTGGTCGTCCACGCCAATGGCAGCTTCCACAGCGCTGGCGGCCTCGGCATCCCGGAGCATCTCGCCCGCCTCGCCCCCGACGCCCGCGTGCTCACAGTCACGATGCGCGCCGCCGACGACATCGATGCCGCCCCCGAGGCGAGCGCCGACGACGTGGTGATCCTGACGCAGGGATAGCTCTAGGCCGTAAGCAGTAGGCTGTACGTAGGAAGGCTACAGACTGTAAGCGGTAGGTCTCGGGCCGATTCGCCTCGGGGACACCGAGGCGGTGAGCGCCTACAGCCTAGAGCCCCCTTCGGGTTGGTACGAGGTACCCGGTACTCGGTACGGCTCCCGCCTGGCGCCTCGCGTCCTGTACCTCGTACCGAGTACCCGGTACCAACCGGAGATCCGCTCCAGAGCTTTCAGCCGACAGCCCAGAGCCGACAGCCCAGAGCCGACAGCCCCCTTCCCCGTCACCGTTGGGTCAATTCCCTGTGCGTGCGGACTCTGAGCGCCCGCGCGGCGTTTGTTTGGATCTCCGATCTCGCACAAGACGCGGCGACGACCCGCGCCCCCGTATGGACGCCACCGTTGGCACCGGCATTCACGGCCCCGAGGGCACTCCCGACGAGACCTCCCCCGAGGCGGGCGTCCCCGAGGCATTCGAGCACCCGCGCGGCCTCTTCTGCAACCGGACCCTCAACCTCCGGAAGATCCAGGCCGTCGGCTACGACATGGACTACACGCTCGTGCACTACCACGTGGCGCTGTGGGAGGCGCGGGCGTACAGCTACATCAAGGACGGCCTCAAGCGGCAGGGCTGGCCCGTCGACGACCTCGTGTTCGACCCCGACCTCGTGGTGCAGGGCCTCGTGGTGGACACCGAGCTGGGCAACGTGGTCAAGGCCAACCGGTTCGGGTACATCAAGCGGGCCTTCCACGGGGCGCGTCCGCTCCCCTACAGCGAGCAGCGCGCGGCCTACCGGCGCACCCTCGTCGACCTCCACGACCGCCGCTGGCGGTTCATGAACACCCTGTTCTCGATCTCCGAGGCGGGCATCTACCTCCAGCTCGTCGACAAGCTCGACGCGGGCGCGCTGCCGACGGGCGTCGGCTACGACGACCTCTACGCGACGATCCGCAAGACGCTCGACGAGGCCCACCTCGAGGGGCTCCTCAAGGCCGACATCCTCGCCGACCCCGACCGCTACGTCGACGTCGACCCCGAGGTGCCGCTCACGCTCCTCGACCAGAAGGAGGCCGGCAAGAAGGTGCTGCTCATCACCAACTCGGAGTGGGAGTACGCCGCGCCGCTCCTGGCGTACGCCTTCGACCCGCACCTACCGGGCGACATGACGTGGCGCGACCTGTTCGACCTCGCGATCGTGGGCGCGCGCAAGCCCGCGTTCTTCGACGAGCAGGCGCCGGCGTTCGAGGTCGTCGGCGAGGGCGACGACGGGCAGGCCATCCTCCGCTCCGCCTCGGGGCCGCTCGAGGAGGGCCGGGCGTACGTGGGCGGCAACGCGGCGCTCGTCGAGGCCAGCCTGGGCCTGCAGGGGAGCGAGATCCTCTACGTCGGCGATCACGTCTTCGCCGACGTCAAGGCGTCGAAGAGCGTCCTCCGGTGGCGGACGGCGCTCGTGCTGCGTCCGCTCGAAGACGAGATCGCGGCGCTCGAGGCCTGGCGCGACGAGCAGGCGCGGCTGACGGCGCTGATGGCCGAGAAGGAGCGGCTGGAGGCCTACTTCTCGTCCCTCCGCGTCGAGCGGCAGCGCAACGAGGCGGGCTACGGCCCACAGACCGACCGCGCGCTCGACTGGCTCTCCGCGCAGATCGCGCAGGTCCGCGAGCGGCTCCTCGTGATCGACGCCGAGATCGGGCCGCTGGCCGCCGCGTCGAG
>JBCCQJ010000416.1:0-2858 GCA_039024395.1 Bacteroidota bacterium
CGACGGGGGAGGCGCGGTGCCGGCGCTCGATGCAGCGGAGGTCGGCGGGGGACTCGGCGATGAGGTCGTCGTAGCGGAGGTACATGGCGGAGCGGATCAGGTACTGCTCAGCATACGGACACCAGGCCTCCGAAACGGTATGATTCGTGATGCGTGACCCTTCGCCCAGGAGAGTCACGCATCACGAATCACGTATCGAGTCGACCTGCCCCTCAGATCGCTTCAGATCGTTGGATCCACGGACCCGTCGTACGCAGGCCTACCGAAGAGCGTCTTCCAGCGTCGTCGAGGCGTCGGTCGAGGCGTCGCGGTACTTGACGATGCTGGGCGCCGAGAGGCTCAGGCCGTGCGCCCGCCCGAAGGCGGAGTCGACGGCCCGCGCACCAGGCACGACGACCGCGCCGGCCGGGATCTCGAGCGGCGCCTCGGGGCCCGCGGTGAGCACCGCCTCGTTCACAAGGTCGTAGACCCGCGTCGAGCGCGTCAGGATGACGCCGGCCGCGAGGACAGCCCGCTCGCGGACGACCGTCCCCTCGTAGACGCCGCACCCGCCGCCGACGAACACGTCGTCCTCGATCACGACCGGCACCGCGCCGATAGGCTCCAGCACGCCGCCCACCTGGGCCGCAGCCGACAGGTGGACCCGCTCGCCGATCTGCCCGCAGCTCCCCACAAGCGCGTGGCTGTCGACCATCGTCCCCGCGCCCACGTACGCGCCCACGTTGACGTACATCGGCGGCATGCACACGACGCCCGCCGCCACGTGCGCGCCTCGGCGAATCGTCGAGCCGCCGGGCACGATCCGCACGCCCGCATCGAGACCGAGCCGTTGGATCGGGTAGGTGTCCTTGTCGAAGAAGGCGAACGCGTCGCCCGAGAAGTCGACGATCTCTCCGAGGCGGAAGCCGAGCAGGATGCCGCGCTTGACCCAGGCGTTGGCGCGCCAGACGCCGTCGTCGCCGCGGCGGGCCGACCGCACGTCGCCGGCTTCCAGCGCCCCGAGGAGGGCGTCGACGGCCGCGCGTGCCGCCCCGGGGTCGGGCGCGTCGGCGGCGGCGAGGCGGTCGATGTCAGACTGGAGGGCGGAGAGGTCGGTCACGGGCAGAAGAGAAGCGCCACCTCGGGGGCGGCAGAGAGCGGCTACGCGCCGAGCGGCTACACGCCGTCGAGCCCCGAGGCGGGGTCGACGAAGTGGAGGATCTGGACCAGCTTCCGGTCGCGGTCGAGCGACGCCACGAGCAGGCCCGTCGCCATCACGTCGTCGCCCGCGGCGAAGCGCCACGGCATCCGGAGGTAGTGGTGGTGCCCGTCGATCGGCCCGGTCGCCTCGAGGCGGTGAGCGAACTGTGTGCGGAACATCCCGATGAACGCCGCGAGCGCCGGCTGCCCCTCGACCGGGTCTTTCACGCCGGGGTCGGTGTAGACGGCGTCCGGCGCGACGGCGCTGTGGACCAGGGCCCACCGCTGGTCCGGGTCGGGCTCGTTCCAGGCGTCGAGGTAGCGGGCGACGGTCGTCTGGACATCGGGGAGGTAGGACACGGGCGGGGTCAGGCGGGGGCGAGGCGGCCCGCCTCGATGAACGGGCCGTAGGCGGCGAGGACGCGCGCGCGCGCGCCGTGCGTAAGCGGGGCGAGCGGAAGTCGGAGCGTCGGCTCCATGCGGCCCATTATGGCGAGGGCGGCCTTGACGGGCGCCGGGTTCGCCTCGATGAAGCTGGCCCGCATGGCGCCCAGGAGCGTGTAGTGCAGCGTGCGCGCGTCCCCGAGGCGGCCGGCGAGCGCGTGGCGGACCATCGCAGAGACGGCGCCCGGCACCACGTTCGAGATCACCGAGACCAGGCCGTCGCCCCCGAGGCAGACGGTCGGGAAGGCGAGGTCGTCGTCGCCCGAGTAGACGGCGACGCCCTCGGGGCGGCCGGCGATCAGGTCGGCGATCTGGCCCAGGTCGCCGCTCGCCTCCTTCACCCCCACCACGCTCGGCACCGCCTCGATGACGCGCAGCGTGGTCTCGGCCGTCAGGTTCGCGCCCGTCCGGCCGGGCACGTTGTAGAGCACGATCGGGCAATCGGTGGCGTCGGCGATGGCGGCGACGTGGCCGAGCACGCCGTCCGGCGTCGGCTTGGTGTAGTACGGCCCGACGACCAGCAGCCCGTCGGCCCCGGCGTCGGCGGCCTCCTTCGAGAACGCCGCGCTCTGCGCCGTCGCGTTCGTGCCCGTCCCCACGACGACCGGCACGCGCCCCGCCGTGTGCTCGAGAGCGACGTCGACGAGGCGGCGGCGCTCGTCGTGCGTGACGGTCGGGTTCTCGCCCGTCGTGCCCAGGACGACCACCGCCTCGACGCCGTCGTAGACCGTGCCGCTCGGGGCGGGGCCGCCCTCGATCTGGAAGTCGATCAGCGCGCGGAAGGCGTCGAGGTCGAGCCCACCGCCCGCGAACGGCGTGACGAGGGCGGGCGCGGTGCCGCGGAAGAGGGGCTGGCGGACGGGTCCCATGGGAGAGGGGCAGGTGGTGCACATACGCCCCGAGGCGGCCGAGGCTCCGGGGGAAGGACGGTGGACGGTGGCCGGTGGCCGGTGGCCGGTGGCCGGTGGCCGGTGGCCGGAAGGTGCCACCGCCTCGGGGCCGGCGCACGGCTGGAACCGAGGCAATCGTAGAGACGCCTCGGTGAGGCGTCTCGGGTCGTGCACGGCGCATCAGACCCGCACCGCACGGCCTCCGAGGCGGTCGGCCGCCCCCCGCCGCCTCGGGACGCGCGTACCGCCTCCGAGCCGGCGTGGCGGTCGATTCGTGGGGCCCCCGCCCGCGCCCCCCCCCCCCCCCGGGGGGGGGGGGGGGGGGGGCGCGCGGCGGCGGGCCCC
>JBCCQJ010000417.1:0-2856 GCA_039024395.1 Bacteroidota bacterium
CGACAGCCTGCGCTCGCTCGGCGAGGCGTGGACGTACGAGGGCCCCCTCGGCGGGCTCGTCCGTCGCGGCCTCGCCGCCGGCGCCGACGACGCGCCCGACACCGAGGCGCGGGCCGTCGGGGCGCGCGTCGTACCCGTCCTGCGCGTCAACCCCGGCGTGGGCGTCGAGGGCGGGCTCGGGCTCGGCCTCCGCGCCGGCCCGCTCGCCGTCACGCCCAAGGCCCTGCTGCGCAGCGTCGACGGGGGCCTCTCGCTCTCCGCCGACGCCCGCCTCCGGCTCGTGCGCGGCGACCGCGTCGGGCTCACCGCCGAGGCCGACGTGGCCGACGACGTCGCCCGCCGGGCGCCGACGTTCGGGCCCAGCGTCCTGCAGATCCTCGACGGCCGGGGCGGCTACTACGACCGTCGGCGGGTCGGCGCCGGCCTCCGGGGCACGCTCGGGTCGCTCGGGTCGACCCGGCTCAGCGGCATCCTGGCGCTCCCGCTCCGGGCGGAGGCCGCCGCGCGGGTCGTGGCCGAGACCGCGCAGACCTTCCGTCCCCTCGACCTGCTCGGCCCCGGGCCGCTCGACGCAGATCGACTCGCGCTCGGGCCGGACGGGCAGACGGTGACGACGCGGTCGGTCCAGGCCGAGCTGGCCGTGGGCACGCTCGGGGCGCCGCTTGGCGCCCTCCCGAGGCGCGCGGTCCGGGTCGCCGCCGAGGTGGGCGACTGGAGCGGCGAGGGCCCCTACTGGACCGTCGGCGGCGCGCTCGACGGCCGCGTCAACACCTTCGCGCGGCGGCGCGCGCTGCCGCCGGCGCTCGACGTCCGGCTGGTCGGCGAGATCGGCGGCGGCGCGCTGCCGCTGACGCGGCTGCCGTCGGTCGAGGGCATGCTGGCCGAGGGAGGCGTCGGCGTCAGCCAGTTCGGGGCGCTCCGCGCGCGGACGGGCGTCCCATACGAGGGCGACGCGACGGCGGCCGTGTTCTGGGAGCACGCCTTCCGCTCGGTCCTGTTCGAGGTGCTCGGGCTGCGCGCGCTCGCCGAGCGCGGATACGGGCTGAGCCTCCATGGCGCCCACGCGCGGACGTGGATCGACGCCGACCGCCGCGCCGACCTCGAGCGGTTCGGCTACGTCCTCTCGACCCCGTCCGGGTGGCACCACGAGCTGGGCGCGGGCCTGACGGGCCTCTTCGGCGTCCTCCGCCTCGACGTGACGACGCGGCTCGACACGCGCCAGACGACCGTCGGCGTCGGTGTCTCGCAGCTGTTCTAGGGCGAATTCCGGTGGGTACCGGGTACTTCCGGCGGGTACGTGGTACAAGACGCGAGGCGTCAGGGGGGAGCCGCACCGAGTACCCGGTACCTCGTACCCACCCGAAGGGTGGTCGAGGACAAACAGCACGTGCATGGTTCATAGGACGGAGGCCCAACCGTCGCCCCCCTCCCGGCCTCCCCCCGCTGGGGGGAGGAGACGCAAAAAGCCCCCGAGGCGGGCGGCCCCGAGGCGGAGGGCGCGTGATCCCTTTCCCGCCTCGATGGCGAGTGGAGGATGAGCCACCCTTCCACCCATGCCTCGCCGGATCGCCCTCGCCGTCCTTCTTGCCCTCACCACAGCCGCCTCGGCGCAGACGCTCGTCCCCCGTGAGATCCCCTTCCAGGGGGTCCTCCAGGACGGAGGCGCACCCGTCACCACCAGCACCGACGTCACGTTCGCTCTCTTCGAGGCCGCCTCGGGGGGCACGGCCGTGTGGACCGAGACGCAGACGGTCACGCCCGACGCCGACGGCGCGTTCGCGGTCCGCCTCGGGGCCGGGGCGGCACTGCCGGGCGACGTGGGCCGGCCGCTGTGGCTGGAGGTGGCGGTGCCCTCGGGCGGGGGCGGAAGCCAAGTGCTCGGGCCGCGGACGGCGCTCGGCGCGGCCCCCTACGCGCTTGGGCTCTACGGCCTCACGGTCACGCGCAGCACCTCCCCGTTCGACTTTGGGAGCGGCCCGAACCTGATTGGGGGCTCGCCCGCCAATACCGTCGGCCCCGACGTCGGGGCCGCGACGATCTCAGGCGGAGGAACGACCGACTCCCCAAACACGGTGACGGCCGACTTCGGGACGGTTGGCGGCGGTGAGAACAACACCGCCAGCGGAAGCAGCAGCACGGTTGGAGGCGGCACGGGCAACACAGCGAGCGGGTTCAGCAGCACCGTCGGCGGCGGCAACGGCAACACAGCCAGCCGCAGCGGCACCGTCGGCGGCGGCGACAGAAACACGGCCAGCGGCCTGCGCAGTACAGTTGGCGGTGGCATTCAAAACACGGCCAACGGCTTCCAGGGCACGGTTGGCGGCGGCGCGTTGAACGCGGCCAGCGGCGAGATCAGCACGGTCCCCGGGGGCTTGAGCAACCACGCGCGCGGTCGCACCAGCTTCGCCGCCGGCCACTACGCCCGCGCCGTCCACGACGGCACCTTCGTCTGGTCCGACGACTCCCTGTCCGACGCCGACTCGCTGGTCTCGACCGGCCCGAACCAGTTCCTCATCCGCGCCGCCGGCGGCGTCGGCATCGGCACCAACCGGCCCCGCGCCGAGGTCCACATCCAGGGCGAGGACCGATCCCTCCAGACCTCGGCCCTCGAAAACGACGAGGTGATCGTCGAGGCCGAGGACGCGGCTCTTGGGCTCTACTCGTCGGCCGGCGGCACCTGGGGCTCGGCGCTGGCGCTGGCCGAGGTGACCGCCTCGGGGGGCATCGCCTCGAAGTGGGGCATCGCGCGGCGGACGGGCGGCTCGGGCGGACTCTACTTCACGTTCGGGCCGGACAAGAACTACGCCTCGAACGACGCCCAGATGCGGATCGACACCGACGGCTCGGTCCACGCCG
>JBCCQJ010000418.1:0-2856 GCA_039024395.1 Bacteroidota bacterium
ATCGGCTCGCACGGCCCAGATTCCGCCCTCGCCGCGTCGCACTCGTCGTCCGGGGCTCCGGCCCCGACCTCCTCGCGCTTCTTGCGAGGCCGAAATCATGACCTCGTGCGAGCCTGACCTCGCGAATGTCCACACGCCCTAAAGGAGCCTCTCGTGCGCGCACTCGCCTTCGTCCTCGTCCTCGCAGCGGCCGGATGCACCGACCCCGAGGCGGGCGGTGTCTCGACGGCCGGGCCGTTCGTGCCGGACGCGGACGAGGCGACGGTCTTCCCCCGCCTCACGGGCGCCGCCCTCCTCGACGCGCTCGACCGCGAGTTCTCGCCCGAGCGGACGCTCGGCTACGGGCGCGCGCGCGACGTGCTGTTCGCCTACGAGCAGGAGACCGACGGCGCCCTCGAGGCCGTCTACACCGGCTACGCGGTCGCGCTTCCGCCGGAGGCGGACCCCACCGTGGCGGCGGGCGATCTCGGCATCAACACCGAGCACGTGTGGCCGCAGTCGATGGGCGCCCGCGCCGAGCCGCTGCGGAGCGACATGCACCACCTGTTCCCGGCGCGCGAGGGCGTCAACTCGTCGCGCGGCAACCTCCCGTTCGGCGAGATCGACGACCGCCAGACGGCCGCGTGGTACCGCCTCGATGCGAGACAGGCGAACGCGCCGGCCGCCGACCGCGACGGGTGGAGCGAGCGCGGCGCCGGCCGCTTCGAGCCGCGCGAGAGCCGCGAGGGCGACATCGCGCGGGCCGTGTTCTACGTCGTCGCCCTCTACCCCGAGGCGGCCGAGCGGGCCTTCTTCGAGACCATGCGCGACGACCTGCTCGTGTGGAACGACCGCGACCGGCCCGACGCCGCCGAGCGCGCCCGGAGCGACTGGATCGCCGAGCAGCAGGGGACCGTCAACCCGTTCGTGCTCGACCCGACGCTCGCCCGCCGCGCGTTCGGGTCCAGCACGGCCGGGTCCGCCTCGGGGACCGGGTCCGGTTCGGGCGTCTCCGAGGCGGGCTCGTTCTCCGAAGCGGGCTCGTTCTCCGACGCCGGATCGTTCTCTGCCCCCGAGCCCGGAGACGTGCAGATCACCGAGATCCACTACGACAACGCGGGCGACGACGTGGGCGAGGGCGTCGAGGTGGCGGGGCCGCCGGGCGCCTCGCTCGACGGCTGGACGCTCGTGCTCTACAACGGCGGTGGCGGCCGGGTCTACGAAACGCGGGCGCTCGCGGGCGCGCTCCCCGCCTCGGGGGCGGTGTGGGTCGACGTGCCCGGCCTTCAGAACGGGTCGCCGGACGGCCTCGCGCTCGTCGCACCGGACGGGGCGGTCGCCCAGTTCCTCAGCTACGAGGGCACGTTCACGGCCGCCGACGGGCCGGCGCAGGGGCAGACCTCGGCCGACATAGGCGCCTCCGAGGCGGGCGACACGCCGCCGGGCCGGTCGCTCCGGCTGCAGAGCGGGACGTGGGTGCCCGGCCCGGCGACGCCGGGGCGGCGGTAGGGCGTTGTCCTGGCCGCAGGCGCTCTCGGGTGGTCTACTCGGCCGGCCCCAGCACGTCGTCGATCGTGAGCGTCGTCACCAGCCCGAGGCCGAGCGCGCGCACGTCCGCCTCGATGGCGGCCCGGTCGCCGACCACGATCACGGCCATCTGCTCGGGCGTGATGTAGGTCCGCGCCACACGCGCCAGGTCGTCGGCGGTGACGGCCTGGATGCGGCGCGTGAAGTCGTCGAAGGCGTCGTCGGGCAGGTCGTCGACGAACAGGCTGCCGACCATCGAGGCGGTGCCGGCGACGGTCGCGAACGGGCTCGGGAACGAGAGGGCGACGTAGTTGCGCGCCTTCGCCAGCTCGTCGTCGGGGACGGTCGCGAGCATCCCGTTCAGCTCGTTGAAGAACTCCGTCAGCGCCGAGGCGGTCACGTCGGTCTGCACGTCGGCGCGGGCGAGGAACGGGCCGGGCGTGGGCCAGAAGCTGAACGACGAGCCGGCGCCGTAGGTGTAGCCGTTCCGCTCGCGGAGGTTCTGGTTGAGGCGGCT
This sequence comes from Bacteroidota bacterium, assembly GCA_039024395.1. Taxonomy (GTDB): domain Bacteria; phylum Bacteroidota; class Rhodothermia; order Rhodothermales; family Rubricoccaceae; genus Rubrivirga. The sequence continues at coordinate 2,024 of JBCCQJ010000418.1, forward strand.
CGTGAAGCTGCCGCCCAGGATCGTGTTGAGCACCTGGAGCGCGTAGTAGTCCGGCGTCGAGCGCGCTGCCCCGATTCGCCCGATGCGGATGACCGACTGCGCCGCGCCCGGCCGGTCGACGATCGTGACCGTGCGCGCCGCGACCGGGTCGGTCTCGGCGACGCCCGCCTCGGGGGCCGCGCCAGGCGCCCACGCGCCGAAGAGCGCCTCGAGGCGGGGCATCATCTCGTCCGCCGAGACGGCGCCGGCGACCACGAGCGCCGCCCGCTCGGGGCGGACGGTGGCGTCGTGGAACGCCACGAGGTCGGCGCGCGAGAGGGCCGCGACCGCCTCGGGGGTGCCCGCCAGGGGGCGGCCGTACGGATGGTCGTCGCCGTAGAGCGTCCGGTCGGTGACGACCGAGGCGATGGCGCGGGGCTCGTCGCGGCGCTGCGTGAACGCCGTGAGCCGCTGCGCGCGGAGCCGCTCGAGGTCCGCCTCGGGGAACGTCGGGCGGAGGGCGACGTCGGCCATCAGCGGGAGCGCGTCGTCGAGCTTCGAGACTGGCGTCCGGAGTTGGACGCGCAGCACGTGCAGCCCCGCCCCAACCCCGAGGTCGACGCCCAGGAACTCGGCGGCGTCGGCCAGCTCGAGCGCCGAGCGGTCGCCGGCGCCCTCGTCCATCATGTCGCCCGTGAACACGGCCAGGCCCTCCTGGCCCTCCGGGTCGTCGACGGCGCCGGTCTTGACGAGCAGGTTGACCTGCACGAGCGGCACGCCGGGCTTCTCGACGAACAGCACCGGCAGCCCGTTCGAGAGCGCGAACCGCTCGACCGCCGGCGGCGCGAAGTCGG
>JBCCQJ010000419.1:0-2850 GCA_039024395.1 Bacteroidota bacterium
CGTCGCCATCCCGGCGGACCCAATCGCAGACGACCGTGTCGCCGTCGTCGAGGCGGATGCGCGGCGGCGGCGCGTAGCGGCCCGTCGGCTCGGCCCACACCGGCACGCGGTCCGGGTGGAGGTACGCCGCCCCGTCCGCCTCGCGGAGCGTGCCGTCGAAGACGCCGCGCGAGGTCTCGACCCCGTCGGCGTCGTACACGTAGCCGGTGAACGCCTCGCTCTGCGTCTGGGTGAAGCGGCCCGACGGCTCGACGCTCAGGCCGAGCCCCTCGGCCGGCGACAGCTCGACGCCGCCGTGGCCCACCAGAAAGTCCCCGATGGCGCGCTGGTAGGCGGACGGGCTCCCGGAGAAGCCACCCTCCCGCGAGAAGCCGTACGCCGCGAGGGTCCAGGTGCCGGTAAAGTCGTCCATGTCCGGGGCGAAAGCGAGGTTACCGGACCCCGCCTCGGGGACGCGTGACCACCGCCGCGACCCAGGCTGTGACAAGGGCGACGGGGCCGCCGACCAGGACCACGAGTGCCCACATCCCCGGGCGCCGAGGCGTCTCCGAGGCGGGCTCGACCGACGCCAGGACCGCCTCGGCGTCCCGCACGTCCGCCTCGGGGACGCGCAGCTTCACGCCCCCCACCGCGACGGCGTAGTAGGGCATCGCGTCGACGAGGTGGTCGTCGGCGAGGCGGGTCGGGATGTCGGCCGCATCGAGGAGCGTCCGCGCGAGGCGGGCATGATGGGCCGTGTCGAAGGTGGCGACCGTGACCCAGGGGGAAGCGGTCATCGGACCCGCTTGCGGCGGTTGCGGACGTAGTCCTCGAACAGGAACCCGCCGAGGTCGTCGAGGCCGGCGTAGTAGGCGCGGCCCTTGTTCACCTCGGTGAGCTGCCGCACGAAGTCCTGGAGGTACGGGTCGCGGGCGATCATGAACGTCGTGATCGTGATGCCCTCGCGGCGACAGATGGCCGCCTCGTCGAGCACCTTGTTCACGATCTGGCGGTCGAGGCCGTAGGCGTTGCGGTAGAGCCGCCCGCCGACGAAGTGGCACGACGGCTTGCCATCGGTGACCATGAAGATCTGCTTGTTGCGGTTCTTCCGGCGGCGGAGGATCATCCGCGCCCGCTCGAGCCCGGCGCGCGTGTTGGTGTGGTACGGCCCCACCTGGAGGTACGGCAGGTCCTTCATCTCGACCTCCCACGCCTCGTTGCCGAAGGCCACGATGTCGAGCGTGTCCTTGGGGTAGCGCGTCGTGATGAGCTCGGCGAGCGCGAGGGCGGTCTTGCGGGCCGGCGTGATCCGGTCCTCGCCGTAGAGCACCATCGAGTGGCTGAGGTCGATCATGAGGACCGTCGCCACGGACGTGTGGTGGTCGGTCTCGAAGACCTGGAAGTCGTCCTCGGAGAGCGAGAACTCGCCGATCCCGCCGCGGCGGAAGGCGTTCGAGAGCGTGCCTGTCACGTCGAGGTCGTGGACGTCGTCGCCGAAGGCGTAGGGCCGCGTCTCGGGCTGGCGCTCGGCGCCGGCGCCGGTGTGGGGCGTCTTGTGGTTGCCGCGGCCGGCCTTGCGGAGCGAGGTGAAGATCTCCTCGAGGCTCCGCTCGCGGAGGCCGCGCTCGGTGCGCGCCGTGATCGAGACGACGCCCGTCTGGTCGTCGCGGTCGATGAAGCCGCGGTTCTTCAACTCCTCGATGAAGTCGCCCAGGCCCATCTCGTCATCGGTGATCCCGTACTCCTTGTCGATGGCGGTCAGCCACCGGAGGGCCTCCTCGGCGTCGCCGCCGGTGTGGAGGAGGAGCTGCTGGAAGAGGTCGAAGAGCGTGTCGAACGTCGAGCGCGCTTCGCCGTGGCGCTCGGCGTCCCACTCCGAATAGCGGAACCGCATGGATCAGGGGCCGGAAGCCCGGGGCCGGAAGGACAACTCGCACCCCCAACGGGCAGCGGCGTTCCGTCCGTGCTCGTGCCGCCCCAGAGAATCAACTATGCGGCACACCCAGGCCCCGTTATGCCTATACTCGGAGAAGCCGCCCGTCCGGTCCGGCCTGCAGCGCTTGCGGGAGCGTTTGCGCCCCTTCCTGGCTTACCCGGAGCGTCCTCCCGCCCATGAAGCGTCGCGTTTTCCTCGTCGAGGACCACCCCATCACCCGCGAGGGATTCCGCGCCGTCATCGACCGCACGCCCGACCTCGAGGTGGTCGGCGAGGCGGCCGACGGGCCGAGCGCGCTCGACGGCATCGCCGCCTCGGCGCCCGACATCGTCGTCCTAGACGTGATGATCGACGGCTCGGACGGCATCGAGGTGACCAAGCAGCTCCGCTCGATCCACGCCGACCTCCCGATCCTGGTCGTCTCGGGCCTTAGCGAGGGCGTCTACGGCGAGCGCGCGCTGCGCGCCGGCGCCCAGGGCTACCTCATGAAGCAGGAGCCGCCCGACCGCTTCCTCGACGCCATCCGGACCGTCCTGAGCGGCCACATCGCGCTCTCGCCGGCCCTCCGCGAGCGGCTCGTCGACAGCTACCTCACCGCCTCGGGGTCGGCGGCGTCGGCCGTCGACGACCTCACCGACCGCGAGCTGGAGGTGTTCCGCCAGTTCGGCCACGGCCTCACGACCGCCGAGGTGGCCGAGGCCATCATGGTGAGCCCCAAGACGGTCGAGACCCACCGCGTCCACATCAAGCAGAAGCTGGGCATCCGGACGACCAACGAGTTCGTGCAGCGCGCCGCGCTGTGGGTGGCGCGGGAGGGCGGCGCCACGGGCGCTGACGACGCGGCCTGAACCGGCGCCGCCTCGGTGGGGGGCGGCAGCGACCGGAACGCCGAGGCGGCGTCAGTCGGGGAGGTTGTAGGCCGCCTTCACCGCCTC
>JBCCQJ010000420.1:0-2824 GCA_039024395.1 Bacteroidota bacterium
GGGCTGACAGGGGTAGGTAGTGCCCCACAGGGGGCGCCACGGTCGTACGGTAGCGGTGCTACCCAACACGACTGTGATGGCCGCTACTGCACCGACCGGGCGACCCCGGACCCAAGTTAGGAGCTGGACCTGCGAGATCGCCCGTCGCATGCCCCACCTCTCGACCGCAGAGCGCGCCGTGCTCGCGCTCTGGAGCTTCGCCGCGACGATCACCGAGCACATCGGGCAGACCACCTGCGCCGCGTTTCTCGCCGAGGCGCTCGGCGAGCCCGAGAACACACTCCGCCAGCGGCTCCGCGAGTTCTACCGCCCAGCGGCGCTCAAGCGCGGCACCCACCGTCGCGAGCTCGACGTCCGACTCTCGTTCGGGCCGCTCCTCCGCTGGGCGCTCGCGCTCTTGCGACCCCCCGAGCTTGTGCTCGCGCTCGACCCGACGCTCTGCCGTGACCGCCTTGCCGTGTTGACGGTGGCCGTTGTGGCCCACGGGTCCGCGATTCCGGTCGCCTGGGTCGTCGTCGGCGCGAACGAGCCCGGCGCGTGGATGCCGCATTGGCGACCGATGCTCGACCGGCTCCATGCCGTTGTGCCCGAGCGGACACGGGTGATCGTCGCCGCCGACCGGGGGCTTCAGAGTACCGACCTCTTCGACGAGATCCGAGCGCTCGGCTGGCATCCGATGATCCGCCTGGTTCGGCTGGGCTCGTGGCGCGAGCGGGGCCGATCGACGTGGACGAAGTTGAGCGTACTGCCACTCCGTCCCGGCGAGCACTACGTCGCACGCGGTCACCTCTTCTCGACCAAGCCCCATGCCTGCACGTTGGTCGCCGTCTGGCGGATCGGCTTCGACGCACCGTGGCTGCTGATGACCGACCTCTCGCCAGCGAGGTGCGTGCGCGCCTTCTACGGGCTCCGGTGCTGGATCGAGCGTGGCTTCCGAGATGCGAAGGCGGGCGGACTGCGGTGCGAGCGGCTCCGGATCACCGACCCGGCGCGCATGGAGCGGGTGTGGCTGGCGGTGGCGGTGTCACTGCTGTGGACGCACGCGGTAGGCGCGACACCGGAGGCATCGGAGCGGTTGGTCGAGGGCGTCCGCCGTCGCCTCGGCGCGCATCGCCGGGGGTGGGTGCGGCTGCTCGGCGCGCTTGCGCGCGGGGTGTGGCTGCCGTTACCGAGGCGCGTCCGGTCCTCGACTGGGCGGATCCCGACTCTGGCCGAGGTCGCCCGTCCGCCGACCTGATACCTACCCTTGTCAGCCCCAGCGGGGGGAGGTTGGGAGGGGGGCGATGAATCGACCGCCATGCCAAGCCCCGAGGCGGGAGGCCCTCCACCCTGTCTCTCTCCCCAAGGGAGAGGGGACTCCTCCGTTCTGCTTGCGACGTCCCCGAGGCGGCGGCACCTTCCCGTAACCCCGTACCCCTTCGGGGATCGGCCGGGCAGCGCCCGCGTATCTTCGGTCACCCCTCCCGACCGCCCATGTCCGTCGCCCTCGCCGCCCCCCACGCCTCGTCCGTCGACCGCCTCCGCGCCGACGACGCCCCGCTCGCGCTCCAGGCGGCCCTGATTGCCGGCACGGCGCTGCTGACGGGCCTGCTGGCGCAGTTTGAGCTCCGCCTCTACCTCTGGGAGGTGCCGCTGACGCTCCAGACGCTGGCCGTCTACAGCTCCGGCCTCGTGCTCGGGCGCCGCAACGCCGCGCTCGCGATGGGGCTCTACCTGCTGCTCGGTCTCGCGCTGCCGTTCTACGCGGGCGGCGCGAGCGGGCCCGCCCACCTCCTCGGGGCCTCGGGCGGCTACCTGCTGGCGTTCCCGCTGGTGGCGTTCGTGGCCGGGACGGTCACGCGCCACAACCGCGGCCTCGGGCGGACCCTCCTCGCGCTCGTCGCCGCCTCGGGGGTGCTGTTTGCGAGCGGCGTCGTCGGGCTCCAAGTCGTGACCGGCATGGGCGCCGCCGAGGCCCTGACCAGCGGCTGGCTCAAGTTCATCCCGTGGGACCTCGCCAAGATCGGCGTCGTCGCCGCGACCTACCTCGCCGCCCGCCGCGCGACAGCGTAGCGAACTCGCGTTTCGCCCTCGGCGCCCGCCTCGATGCACCTCGGGGCGGGCGTCGCGCGTTCGGTGTTACCCCGCCTGTGCCGGAGGCGGCTCTCTGCACGCTCACGATTTCCCCCCGACCCATGTCTTTCCGTCTCACCGCCCTCGCAGCCGTCGGCCTCGTTGTGTCCCTCGGCGCCTGCGACACCACCTACGTCGACGAACGCGGCGACGTGATCGTCGTCGACTTTACGATCGACGGCGACCGATACACCGAGACCGACGACGGCTACGGCGTCTCGTTCAGCATCGACGACGTCGACTCGGCCGAAGACCGCGACGGCCTCCGGATCGCGCTCCGCGAAGCGGGCGACGGCGCCCTCGTGGCCGCCTACATCGACACCGAGGCGGTGCTGCTCGTCGAAGGCACCGGCCAGACGTTCTCGGCGCTCCCCCTCACGCGCGCCTACGAGGGCGTTCCCATCCAGGTCGACGAAGACGGCGACGGAACGCCCGAGGTCATTCCCTACGTGGATTCCGCGGTGAGCTACGAGTATTCGTTCGACAACGAAGATTTCTACTTCGACGTGGTCGCCTCGCACCAACTCGACTGGGCCGACTACTTCGGCAGCTTCCTGCCGCGCAACCTCAACATGCGCGTGGTCACGGTCCCGGCCGACGTCTTCTACGCTCGCGCCGGTGCCCGCATCGACCTTCGCGACTACGAGGCGGTGAAGGCGGCCTACAACCTCCCCGACTGACGCCGCCTCGGCGTTCCGGTCGCTGCCGCCCC
>JBCCQJ010000421.1:0-2808 GCA_039024395.1 Bacteroidota bacterium
GGCCGTGTAGGCGATCGTCGCGCGGTTCGGCCTGCCGGTCTCGCCGCCGGGGCGGTAGACGTCGACGCGGCGCTTCTTCTTGGCCGCGGTGTAGTTGGTGACCATCGAGTCGATGGTCCCGGCGGTCACGCCGACGAAGAGCTCGGGCGCGGGAAGCCGTTCCCACCCGGGCTGCCCGTCCTCGTCGAGTTCGGGGCAGTCGAGGATCCCGACGCGATAGCCCGCGTCCTCCAGAACGCGACCGATGACCGCACCGCCGAAGGAGGGATGGTCGACGTACCCGTCACCCGTCACCAGGACGATGTCGAGAGCGTCCCAGCCGCGAGCTTCCATCCCCGCGCGCGTGCGCGGGAGGAACGACGCGAGATCCTCCTTCGTGGCCATGGGGAGAGGATAGCCCCCCACGATCCGCCTTCACCCGGCGAGTGCGGTCACGGCGCCGGGCAGGCGATCGAGGCTCAGAAGCTGCCGTGGCGCGCGCGGTGGCGCTTGTTGACCTTGCGGCCGCCCGAGGTCTTCTGGCGGGTGAGGAAGCCGGTCTTCTTGGACTTCTTCGACTTGCTGTTGCGGATCTTCAGCTTCATGGCGTCTCCGGTGGCCCAGAGGGAGGCCCACAGGTGAGGCTCGGCGAGGCCCGGCGCCGCCGGGCGAGCGAAAGAGGATAGGGAGGCGGACCGCCCGGGGCACTCCCCGCGGCGAAAAACCGCCGGCAGGCCCTCAGCGGCCTCGCCGCAGGCCCGTGACGAGCGAGCTGAGCATCGCGTCCTTGTCGATGAAGCCCCCGCCCCAGTCCTCGGCGAGGTCGTCGAGGATCCCGACCTCGCGCATGTCCTCGAAGGTCTGGCCGTCGTCGAGGCCCTCGCGGACCCGCCCCAGCGCCACGTCGAGCATCTCGCCGTACCGGGCGAGGTCCTCGCGGGTCGCGAGCGACCCGTGGCCCGGGATGACATTCCAGGTCCCATCGAGCCGGTCGAGGGCGTGCTCGACGGTCGCCAGGATCCCGGACGGGCTCCCGCCCGAGGCGAGGTCGATGAACGGGAACCGGTCCTTGAAGAAGCAGTCGCCCATGTGGAGGACCTTCGAGTCCATGAACCACACGAGGACGTCGCCGTCGGTGTGGCCGGGCCCGACGTGCTCCAGGACGACGCGCTCACCGTTGATCCGGTAGACGAGGCGGGTCTCGATCGAGAGCCCCGGGACCGCCGCGGCGTCCGGCGACTCGGCCTTCCGCCCCTCGACCGTCGGGTCGCCGGCGAGCCGGCGGATCGCGTTCTCGTGGGCCGCGACCTCGGCGCCGACCTCGCGGAACCAGGCGTTGTTGCCCGCGTGGTCGCCGTGCCAGTGGGTGTTGACGGCGAGGCGGACCTCGCCGGCGTCGAGCGCGGTGACGGCCTCGACGAGGAGGCCGCGGTTGCGCTCGACGTAGCTGTCGACGACCAGCACGCCGTCGGGCCCGACGCAGGCGGCCACGTTGCCGCCGACGAACCCGCCGACGCCCTCCAGCATGCGGACGGTGCCGGCGACCTCCTGGGTGTCGACGCCGAGCTCCTGGGTCTCCTGGGTCCGGCCGAGGGCGGCGGCGAGGCCGGCGCCCGCCAGCACGAGAGCGACGGGGAGCGCCGCACGGGTCTTGGTGAACATCGCGGTGCCCCTCAGCGCGGCGCGGTCATCTCCGCCGGCACGACCGCCTTGGCGAACTCGTCCTCCGTCATCAGGCCGAGCTCCGTGACGGCCTCGACGAGCGTCGTCCCGTCCTCGAACGCCTTCTTGGCGACCTTCGCGGCGTTGTCGTAGCCGATGTGGCGGTTCAGCGCCGTGACGAGCATCAGCGACTGCTGCATGAGCTGGTCGATGCGGTCGACGTTGGCGTCGAGCCCACGGACGCAGTTCTCCCGGAACGAGTCCGCGCCGTCGGCGAGCAGGCGGATCGACTCCAGGAGGTTGTGGATCATCACCGGCTTGTAGACGTTCAGCTCGAAGTTGCCCTGGCTGCCCGCGACGCCGACGGCAGCGTCGTTGCCCATCACGTGGGCGCAGACCATGGTCAGCGCCTCGCACTGGGTCGGGTTGACCTTGCCGGGCATGATCGACGAGCCGGGCTCGTTCGCGGGCAGCTGCAGCTCCCCGAGGCCGGAGCGCGGGCCGCTGCCCAGGTGCCGCACGTCGTTCGCGATCTTCATCAGCGCGCACGCGACGCTCTTGACGGCGCCGTGGCAGAACACGATCGCGTCGTGGCCGGCCAGCGCGCTGAACTTGTTCGGCGCGGTGACGAAGGGCAGCCCCGTCTCCTTCGCCATCTCGGCCGCGAAGCGCTCGGCGAACTCGGGACGGGAGTTGAGCCCCGTGCCGACGGCGGTGCCGCCCTGGGCGAGCTCGTAGAGCGCGGGGAGCGTGCTCTCGACCGCGCGGATGCCGTCGACGAGCTGCTGGCGCCAGCCGGAGACCTCCTGGCCGAGGCGCAGGGGCGTGGCGTCCTGCAGGTGGGTCCGCCCGATCTTGACGATGCCCTCCCACGCGTCCGCCTTGTCCTGGAACGCGTCGGCGAGAGCGCGGAGCGACGGCACGAGCGTGTGCACGACCTCCTCGGCCGCGGCGACGTGCATCGCGGTCGGGAACGTGTCGTTCGACGACTGGGCGCGGTTGACGTGGTCGTTCGGGTGGACGGGGTCCTTCGAGCCGAGCTCGCCGCCGAGCATCTGGATCGCCCGGTTCGAGATCACCTCGTTGGTGTTCATGTTCGACTGCGTGCCCGAGCCGGTCTGCCAGACGACCAGCGGGAACTCGTCGTCGTGCTCCCCCGCCACGACC
>JBCCQJ010000422.1:0-2803 GCA_039024395.1 Bacteroidota bacterium
CCGCTCCATGTCGTCGGTCGAGACGCCCAGCGCGAAGAGCGACGCGTAGAGGCTCCCGCCGCTGCACCCGACCGCGAAATCGACGGGGATGCTCTCGCGGTCGAGCACGCGCTTGAGGCCGATGGCCGCGGCGCACTTGACCGCCCCCGAGCCGATCACGAGCGCCACGCGCCGACGGCTAGTCGGGAAGGGATCCGTTGGAGGAGCAGCAGGAGCCAGGGATTCGGTAGGCATGGCTTTGTTCGGGGGTCAGTCGTTCCAGGTCAGGCCAACACGGAATACGTTCGAGCGCGATGGCTGTCGTAATGGCTCAGCGTGGCTACTCGGCGTAGCTGGCGAGGGCGGCCTCGGTGTCGGGGTAGAGGCGCAGGATGGAGGTGAAGCCGCTGAGTTGGAGCACCTTGTGCACCTTCTCGCCAACGGCGGCCAGGCGGAGGTCGCCGCCGCTGCGCCGGGCTTCTTTCATCGCGCCGAGGAGCGCCCGGAGGCCCGCGCTCGACGTGTAGCCGACGGCGCTGAGGTCGCCGACGAGCTTGGCGTGGCCGTCGCCGATGGCGGCGCTGAGCGACGAGAGCAGGTCGTCGGCCGTGATCGTGTCGACGTTGCCGACGACGCGCGCGACGGTCGCGTGCTCGTGCGGGACGATTTCGATGGCGAGGTCGTGAGAATAGCTCATGGGTCTATCGGTCGGTGTTTGACAAGGGTGAGTTGGTTGCCGCCCTCGGGGCGGTCCGCGTGGCGGACGTCGTACATCAGCGCGTGGATGAAGTGCCAGCCCAGCCCGCCGATGGGCCGCTCCTCGACGGTGCCAGCCAGGGTCGGTCGAGGAACCTGGGCGAGGTCGAATACCGGTGCTTCGTCCGAGAGGGTGACGACGACCGACTCTGGAGTGATGGCTAGGCGGAGCGTGAGCGGCCCTGGGGAATCGGGGTAAGCGTGACGGATCACGTTGGCGCACGCCTCCTCCACGGCGAGGTGCACCGGAAACAGCGCATCGTCACCCAGGCCCGCCGCGAGCACCTTCGTGTCGAGGAAGGCGAGCAGCGCTGGAAGGTGGTCCAGAGTGGCCGGGCGCGTGATCTCGGCGTCGATGCGGCTCATGACGTGCTCGGGCTCGGGAGCCACTGCTGGATCTTGCCGAGGAGACGCTTGAAGTCGACGGGCTTGGTGTCGAAGTCGTCACAGCCAGCGGCGCGGCAGCGGTCCTCGTCGCCGCTCATAGCGTGCGCGGTGAGCGCAATGACCGGAATCGGCGCGGTCGCAGGGTCGGCCTTGAGGCGGCGCGTGGCCTCCCAACCGTCGACGACGGGCAGGCTCATGTCCATGAGGATGAGGTCGGGACGCTCCGCCCGGGCATGGTCGAGGCCTTCGCCCCCGTCCACGGCGATGGTGACGGCGAAGCCCTTTCGGGCGAGCCGCCGCGAGAGCATGTCGCGGTTCATCTCGTTGTCTTCGACGAGGAGAATCGTAGGCACGGGATTGGGAGGCAGCATGTCTGAGGTCAAGGTGAGCATGGTGGTCGGACGTACGTCGCGAGCGTCACGCCGGGGCAGCGTCGCGGGCCAGCAGCCGCTCGACTTCGGCGAGCACGTCGGCCTGGTCGGCGCGGCCCTTCTCGAAGAGGTGCGCGACCTGGCCGTTGAGGCGGCGGCGTTCGTCTTCGTCCAGGTCTTTGGCGGTGAGCGTGACGACGGGCACCGCCTCGTCGAGCGCGTCGAGGAGGTCGAAGCCGGAGCCGTCGGGCAAGACGAGATCGAGCAGGACGAGGGCTGGCGCCTCTTCGTCTAGGGTGGCGAGCGCCTCGCCCACAGTCGCAGCCTCCCGAACCGTCCAGCCCTCGCGCTCGAGCCCCAACCGGAGCAGCGCCCGCATATCGTCGTCGTCCTCCACGATGAGCAGGTCTCCCGGTGCGGCGCGCGGGGTGCTCGCCGTCACGTGGCGGCGGACGGTCTGCACGAGGGCGGCCCGGTCGAACGGCTTGGTGAGGAAGCCCGCCGCGCCGAGCGCGTAGCCGAGCGCCCGGTCGTCGGAGATCGTCGCGAGCACGACGGGGATGTGGGCCGTCTCGGAATTAGCCTTCAGCGCGCGCAGGACGGCCCAGCCATCGACGCCCGGCATGAGCACGTCGAGCGTGATGAGGTCCGGCATCAGCTTGCTGGCAAGTGCGAGGCCCGTCTCGCCCTCGGCCGCCTCGGCGGTACGGAGACCGCTGCGCTGGAGTGTCTGCGCGAGCAGGTCGCGGCTGTCCGGGTCGTCGTCGATGACGAGCACGAGCGGGGCCGACTCAGACACGGCCCGCGCCGGGCGCTGCGTGAGTGTGTGCGTTTCCCCTCCACCGAGATCGCGCGCGAGCCGCACGGTGAATGTCGTCCCCGCCCCGCTCTCGCTCGCGACCTCGATGTCGCCCCCGAGCATCTGCGCGAAGCGGCGGCTGATCGTGAGACCGAGGCCCGTCCCGCCATACTTCCGCGTCGTGGAGGCGTCGGCCTGGACGAAGGGCTGGAACAGCTTGGCGAGCTCTGCCTCGGTCATCCCGATGCCCGTGTCGGACACCCGGAAGACCAGCGTGTCGCCATCGACTGTGGCGGCGAGGGTCACGGTGCCATCGCTCGTAAACTTGCTCGCGTTCGAGAGGAGGTTGAAGAGGATCTGCCGCACCTTTGTGAGATCGGAACGCATCGTCGGAGGCAGGGCGTCCGTGTCGAGCGCGAGGGTGTTGCCGTTCTTCTGGATGAGCGGCTGGATCGTCGAGACGACGCTGCCAATCATGTCCTGGACGCTGAACATCTCCGCGTGGACGGTC
>JBCCQJ010000423.1:0-2794 GCA_039024395.1 Bacteroidota bacterium
CGGAAGTACAATGGCGTCCCGAAGCATCATTTCGAGCTGTTTCTGAAGGAATGCGAGTGGCGGTTCAACTACGGGCCGCCGTCGGAGCAACTGAGAACCCTCCGCCGCTGGACGCTTAGCTAGGCCAGCCCCATCCGATCCGCGTCGTGGTGCTCGGTTGAGGGCCGCCTCGGGGCGGCGACGCCTCCGCCGTCTCCGTGGCCGACATCCTCGCGCGGTCTGGGACTCGGGGGGCGTACAAGGGGGGACGATCTCCATCGCCGCCAAGCCGCCCGCCTCGGGGCCGCCCCCGAGGCGGAACAGGCGGCTCCGTACGCCTCGACGTGGACGCCGGCGACGGCCCGGCCGCTCGGGTGCGAGCGCGACCGGATCCGCGTCGTACGTTCTCTCGGACTCTCCCGCCCGCCATGCCTGCCACCTCCCCAAAGCAAGCCGTCCGACGCCTCGTCGACCGCCTCGACGACGACGCCTCGTTCGAGGAGATCCAGTACAAGCTCTACGTCGTCCAACAGGTGGAGCGCGGGCTCCAGGATGTCGACGCAGGCCGAACCGTCTCCCACACCGACGCACGTGCGCGCCTCGAGCGCTGGCTCGGCCCCACCCCTGAAGACGATGCCTGAGGTCCGATGGTCGGAGGCCGCTCTCGGCGACCTCGACGCCATCGGCGAGTATTTCGAGCGGACGTCGCGGCAGTACGCCCGCTCCATCGTCGCCTCGCTCTACGCCGCCCCTGAGGTGTTGACCGAGCATCCGAACCTCGGCCGCGTAGTCCCAGAGGTCGAGGTCGAGCACGTCCGCGAGATCATCCGCGAAGGGTACCGGATCGTCTACATCGCCTCCGACGACTGGGTCGAGGTGCTAGCCGTTCTGCATGGACGGCAGGACCTCGGGCGCAAGCTCCGTCGGGAGTAGCGCCGCCTCGGGGCCGGCCCTCGAGGCGGAACCGCCGGCTCAGTACGCCTCGACGTGGACGCCGGCGACGGCCCGGCCGCTCGGGTCGGCGGCGCTCTCGAACGAGGCGTCCCACGCGAGCGCCTCCGGCGTCGAGCAGGCGACCGACTTGCCGCTCGGGACCGTCCGCGCGCAGGCGTCGTGGGGGTAGTGCTCCTCGAAGATCGTCCGGTAGAGGTAGCCCTCCTTCGTGTCCGGCGTGTGGGTCGGGAAGCGGTACGCCGCCGAGGCCATCTGCTCGTCCGTCACCTCGCGCTCGGCCCACGCCTTCAGCGAGTCGATCCACGCGTACCCCACGCCGTCGGAGAACTGCTCCTTCTGGCGCCACGCCACCGAGGCGGGCAGCAGGTCCTCGAACGCCTCGCGGAGGATGTGCTTCTCCATCTTGCCATCCGTGGGCCGCTTCGCCTCGGGGTCGAGCCGCATCGCCACGTCCAAGAACCGCTGGTCGAGGAACGGCACGCGCGCCTCGACGCCCCACGCCGCCATCGACTTGTTGGCCCGGAGGCAGTCGAAGAGGTGGAGCCGGTCGAGCTTGCGGACCGTCTCGTCGTGGAACTCCCGCCCGTCGGGCGCCTTGTGGAAGTAGAGGTAGCCGCCGAAGATCTCGTCGGCGCCCTCGCCCGAGAGCACCATCTTGATGCCCATCGCCTTGATACGCCGCGCCATGAGGAACATCGGCGTCGCCGCGCGAACGGTCGTCACGTCGAACGTCTCGAGGTGGCGGATCACCTCGGGGACGGCGTCGATGCCCTCCTCGACGGTGAAGTGGAGCGTGTGGTGCTCGGTCCCGATGTGCGCCGCGACGTCCTCAGCCGCCGCGAGGTCGGGGCTCCCCTCGAGCCCGATGGCGAACGAGTGGAGGTGCGGCCACCACGCCTCTTGCTCGCCGTCGGCCTCGATGCGCTGGCGCGAGTACTTCTGCGCGAGCGCCGCCGTGATCGACGAGTCGAGGCCGCCCGAGAGGAGCACCCCGTACGGCACGTCGGTCATGAGCTGCCGCTTGACGGCCGCGTCGAGCGCCTCGCGCACCGCCTCGGGGCGGGCGTCGTTGTCCTTCACGGCGTCGTAGGCCATCCAGTCGCGCGTGTAGTAGCGGACCGGCTCGCCCATGGCGCTGTCCCACACGTGGCCCGGGGGGAACGTCTCGATCTGCTTGCACACCGGCACGAGCGCCTTCATCTCCGAGGCGACGTAGAGCGTCCCGTGCTCGTCGCGGCCGGTGTAGAGCGGCATCACGCCCATCGGGTCGCGCGCGATCAGGTAGCGGTCCGCCTCGGCGTCGTAGAGGACGAACGCGAAGATACCCACGAGGCGGTCGAGGAAGCCGGCCCCGTGGTCGCGGTAGAGGGCGAGGAGGACCTCGCAGTCGGACTCGGTCTGGAAGGCGTAGGGCGTCTCCAGGTCCGCCCGGAGGTCCCGGTGGTTGTAGATCTCGCCGTTGACGGCCAGCACGTGCGTGCCCGCCTCGTTGCGGAGCGGCTGCGCGCCGCCCATCACGTCGACGATGGCGAGGCGCTCGTGCGCGAGCACGGCGCGGTCGGAGGCGTAGACGCCGGACCAGTCCGGCCCGCGGTGGCGCTGGAGGCCCGAGAGGCGGACCGCGGTCGCGCGGGCGGTTGCAGGGTCGGTTTGGAGGTCGAGGAGGCCGAGGATGGAACACATGGGGTCGGGGGTGTGAGCCAGAAGGGGGCAAACGAAAAGGGGCTGGCCTAGCTAAGCGTCCAGCGGCGGAGGGTTCTCAGTTGCTCCGACGGCGGCCCGTAGTTGAACCGCCACTCGCATTCCTTCAGAAACAGCTCGAAATGATGCTTCGGGACGCCATTGTACTTCCGGAGGTGGC
>JBCCQJ010000424.1:0-2779 GCA_039024395.1 Bacteroidota bacterium
CGCTGGGGGGAGGAGACTCTTACAGTGCCGAGGCAGGCGACCCCGAGGCGGATCGGGGACCAGCAAGCTACCGTGCGCGTTCGCGCGGCCTGGGCTGCCTCTCCCCTCTTGCGTCGTCTTCACCGCGTCCGCCTCGGGATCGCCGCGCTCGCCCTCGCCGGGTGCGCCCCGGACGGCCCCCGGGTCGACGTCGGAGCCTACGAGACCGAGACGTTCCAGATCAGCTACGTCTTCCCTGACTCGCGCTACGGCGCGGGCGCGACGCTGCTGGAGGTCAGCGGCGACGACCTCCCCGAGGCGATCCGGCAGGCTCGCCAGGTCGTGCGCGACTCGGTCGACCGCTTTCTCCTGGCCCTCGCCCCCGAGGCGGTCCCGGACAGCGTCGACACCGATTTCGTGTCGGTCTCGGGCCAGACGGACCGGCTGTTCGTGAGCGACGATGTCTACAGTACGCTCGTGACCCTCGTCGTCGGCTCGGGCGGCAGCGACGGCGCGACGGTCTACCTGCCCGTCACGGTCGACCTGGACTCCGGCGAGGCGGTCCGCCTCGGGGACCTGTTCGCGCCCGGCACGCGGTGGCGCGAGGCGCTGGCGTCGGCGGTGCGAACGGCCACGCTGGCGGCGGTGCCCGGCGCCGAGGCGGCGCAGGTGCCGACAGGCTTCGAGGCGCTCGTCGGCGACGACCCGGCGTTCACACTCGGGCCGGAGGCCCTGGCGCTCCACATCCCGCCTCGCGCCCTGACATCGGCGGCGCTCCACCCCGAGGTGGCGTACACGGCGCTGACGCGGCACGCGCGGCAAGGAGGCGTCCTCGACCGCCTCGGGGGCGGCCACCCGAATGACCGCGCCCAGCGTCAGGACTGACTCCAGTAGACGTCGCAGCAGTCGAAGCGTCGCGCAGCGAGGTCGTCCCACGCGATCAGGACGGAGAAGACGCCCTCGTCGTTGAACCCCGCCTCGCCGAACTGCACGAGCACAACCTTTCCGGCCTCGATCTCGGCCTCAATCTCCTCCTGCTGCCACTGGCAGTGGACCGGCCAGCCGAGCATCTTCGAG
This sequence comes from Bacteroidota bacterium, assembly GCA_039024395.1. Classification (GTDB taxonomy): domain Bacteria; phylum Bacteroidota; class Rhodothermia; order Rhodothermales; family Rubricoccaceae; genus Rubrivirga. Next base: position 1,057 of record JBCCQJ010000424.1, read on the forward strand.
CGGTCGGAGCCTCCAAAGGAGTCCCACTCGGTGACCGTCCCCACGCTGCCGTCGTCCAGGTCGACCAGGTCGTCGTCGAACCGCTCCGACCAGTGCTCCGTGTCGGCGTGCGCGCCGGCCACGAGGCGGCCCACGTAGAAGTTGTCGTCGTGCGGGACGACGTGCCGCACCAGATCGTCCCGGTCGACCTCTTCGTACACCACGACGCCCTGGTCGGTCCGAATGTCGGCGAACGCGACGAGGTGGCCGGACCGGGGGAGTTGGCCGGTCGCATCGTACGGTCCGACCGCAGCGAGGTCAATCTGGGCTGCGAAGCGGAGGCCCTCGGGCGGCGCGAGCCCGGGCGGAAGGTCCATCACCGGCCCCCCGTAGCGCGACTGGCCGATCGGGATCTCCACCTCGGTGTGGGGCACGTAGCCGGCCTCGACCATGAACGGCCAGGGCTCCATCGAGGCGGCGTAGTACGTCGGCCCGCCCGGCGTGAGGGTGACGATGGAGACGGTCTTGGGGATCATCGGATCAGAAGGCGAGAGCCCGTCCGACAGCACCGCAGCGGGCGCGTTCCTCTGGCCCCGAGGCAGGGCGCGGGGCCGGTTGGTGCCGACTCACCGGACTCCCTCTCGCCGCGAGCGGCCTCGGATGGCCCCGTGGGGCACCACCTAGGCCGAGGCCAGCGCGAGTGCTGCGCGGCGCTGCTCCTCGACGTCCTGCCGCGGGGGCGCCCCGAACTCCCGGGCGTACTCCCGGCTGAAGTGCGACGCGCTCGCGTACCCCACCTCGTGGGCCGCCGCCTCGGCGGTGACGGCGTCGGTGAGCATGAGTCGACGGGCCTCGATGAGGCGGACCCGCTTCTGGTACTGGAGCGGAGTCATCGACGTGAGCGCTTTGAACCGCCGGTGGAACGCCGACGGGCTGAGGTGGGCCACCTCCGCCAACGCCTCCAAGCGGACGGGCTCGGCGAACCGGTCTCGGAGCACGCGGACGGCCCTCACGACGTTCGTCGAGCGCTTGTCTCCCACGGCGACCGCAGCGACCTCGGCCCCGTGCGGGCCGGCGAGGAGCCGGTAGCAGACCTCGCGCTCGACAGCCGGATAGAGCAACCCGACGGCGTCAGGCGTATCGAGGAGCCGGATCGCCCGGAGGACGCAGTCGGCGAGGGCCTCGTCGATGTCGATGACGAACAGGCCTGCCCGCTGCGCGGCGGACCGCCGAGAGTCGGCGACGGGTGGCGAGGCGAGGCTCTCGAGCACGTCGGCGACCGTCGCGGGGTCGAGTTCGAGGATGACGCTGAGGTAGGGGGCCTCCGGGCTCGCCTCGGTGACGACGCTGACGGCCGGGACCTCGACGGTTGCCACGAGCGCTTGACCGGTCCGGTAGACGTGCGTCGTTTCGCCAGCCGTCGTCTGCTTCGCTCCCTGGACGACGACGCACAGCGCCGCCTTGTGGACGAGGTGGATCGGGACGTCGCTCTCGGTCCGGCGGAGGATGTGGAGGCCGTCGATCGCCGGCTCGTGGTGCCCGTCGCCGCCGTGCGCCTGGGCATAGCGTTCGACGGCCGCGGCGAGGGCTGTCGTCGTCATGGGAAGGGGCGGTTGCGGAGAGGGTGCAAGAATAGGCAAGAGTGCTCCTGGTTCCGGTATTCCGTTCGGGTCTGTCCTGCCGTCTCTTGGTGGCACACCCGACGGCCAGTTCGGCCGCCACCATCCCGCCCCCCCTAGCCCCC
>JBCCQJ010000425.1:0-2777 GCA_039024395.1 Bacteroidota bacterium
ATCGTGGCGACGATCACGCAGGTGGCGATGGGGCCGGACGGGCTCGTGCCCAACCTCGGGGCAAGCGGTGCGATTGCGGGCGTGCTGGGCGCCTACCTCGTGCTGTTTCCGCGAAACCGGGTCAACGCCATCTTCTTCGTCCGCATCGTGACGGTGCCGGCGGTGCTGGTGCTGGGGCTGTGGATCGCGTTCCAGTTCGTCAACCAGTGGGGGGCGACGGCGGCCACCGAGGAGACCGGCGGTGTCGCCTACGGCGCGCACATCGGCGGTTTCCTGGCCGGGATGGCCCTCGGGCTTGTGATGCGGGGCCGAGGGCTGAGGGAGCGTCCGAACGTGCTCTCGCGGTCGATCCGGGCCGATCCGCAGAGCCGTCGTCTCTGGTAGAGCCGGTGTGGCCGCCTCGGGGCACGGAGCTTGCGGTGGATCCGTTTGTGTGTTTCCCCGGTTCGACCGATATTCCCCCCGGCCATGCCCCTTCGACACGCCCTCCTGAGCCTCTCCGCCGCCGCGCTGCTGAGCGTGGGCGCGCTGCCGGCCTCCGCCGCCGAGGCGGAGACGCCGCGCGCGACCCTCGTGCTGGAGCAGGTCGACGACGCGACCGGCCCGTTCCGCCTCTCGGCCCCGCGGCCCAACCCGTTCTCGGCCTCGACCCGCCTCGAGCTGACGGTCGACGAGGCGAGCACGCTCACGGTGGCCGTCCACGACGCGCTCGGGCGCCGCGTGGCGCTGCTCCACGAGGGGGCTCTCCGCGCCGGGACGTACACGCTGACGGTCGAGGCCGCCGACCTCCCGCCGGGCCTCTACCTCGTCCGCGCGACCGACGGCCGCGGCCAGACGGCGACCCGCTCGCTCTCGCTCGTCCGCTAGGCCCCGAGGCGACTCCGATTTCGACGCCGGCTCCCGCCTCGGGGCCGGCGTTTTCGTTTGTGATAGGTTGGGGGCGAACGTCGCCCTAACCATGTCCGAGGAGGTCCCCGGCCCGCCCGCGCCTGAGGCTCCCGCTCCCGAGGCGGTGGAGTCCGAGGCGCCTGCCCCCGAGGCGGTCGAGCCCAAGCGGGAGGCGCCGGAGGCGGCCCGCCTCGAGGAGGCTCCCCTCCAGGACCCGTGCGCGGCGTGCGGCGCGCCGCTCGCGGGCGCCTACTGCCACGTCTGCGGCGAGCGCCGGGCGCGGCCCGAGGACGAGTCGCTGGGGCACTTCCTCCGCGAGCAGTTCCAGGAGGTCACGAGCGCCGACGGCCGGATGTGGCGGACCGTCCGGGCGCTCTTCGTGCCCGGCAAGCTGACGACCGAGTACTTCGCCGGGCGCCGCGGGCTCTACCTCCGGCCGGTGCGCATCTTCCTCGTCGCCAACGTCTTCTTCTTCCTGCTGCTTTCCCTCGGTGGGGCCAACAGCATCTTTCAGGGCCGCGTCAGCAGCTACCGGGCAGACACCTCGCTCGCGGACCGCCTCGATGCGGGTGCGGCCGAGGCCGGCGTCGAGGCGGAGACCTTCGACGCGGCGTTCGACCAACGGAGCGGGACGCTCGCGAACAGCCTCCCGGTGCTGCTCGTGCCGATGTTTGCGTTTCTCCTTGGCGTGGCCCTCATCTGGCGGCGGGTGTCCGCCGTCCGCCACCTCGTTTTCGCGACCCATTACCTCGCGGTCGCGATGGCGGGGAGCATCACCGTCGCGCTCGCGCTTATTCCCGTCCAATTGGCGCTGGGAGCGTCGGGGTGGCTCCCGCCCGGCCACTGGTTCTTCTCGACGCTCGACCCAATCATCGGGCTGGTCCTCCTGACGTACCTCCTCGTAGCGATCCGCCGGGTGTACCGCCTCGGGTGGGCCACCGCGACGGCCGTGACGGCCGCCGTCGCGTTCTTTGGGGTCCCACTGATCGTCGGCCTCTACCGCGACGCCCTGTTCTGGCTCACCCTCTGGACGGTCACGGTGCCCGTCTGAACGACACCGCCCCGCCTCGGGGGCACCGAGGCGGGGCGGACAGATGCGGAGACGAGGCGCTAGAGCCTGTCATGGACTCGATGGACGCGGAGCCACACCCTTCAAAACCAACGTCATTCCCGCGAAGGCGGGAATCCATACGCCCTCTCCACCTTGCTCGGACGCTGCATGGATCCCGGATCGGAGTCCGGGATGACTCGGTGAGAGGGGAGGAGCGGGCCGACCGCCGATTCCGCTCTGTTTTGGACGGTCCAGTTCATGACAAGCTCTAGTCCTCCGAGGCGGGCGTCTCGGCCTCGGGTTCTTCCTCCGCCTCGGGGGCGGGGGCGGCCTTCTTCTTGCGCGGCTTGCGCGTCTTGAAGCTCAGCTCCTCGGCGTCCTTCTTGTGGTCGACCGTGATCTTGGCGCCCTCCTGGAGGTCGTTGGTCAGGATCGCCTCGGCCATCGGGTCCTCGACGTACTTCTGGATCGCCCGGCGCAGCGGCCGCGCGCCGAACTGCGGGTCGTAGCCCTTGTCGACGAGGAAGTTCTTGGCCGGGTCGGTCAGCTCGATCTCGATGCCCAGCTCGGCGACGCGCGCGAAGAGGTCGGTCTTCATCACGTCGATGATCTGGAGGATGTCCGACTTCTCGAGCGGGTGGAAGACGATGACGTCGTCGATCCGGTTGAGGAACTCGGGGTTGAACACCTTCTTGAGGGCGTCCTCGACGGTCGACTTCATCTTCGAGTAGTCGAACGTCTCCTCGGTGAGGCTGAAGCCGATGCCCTTGCCGAGGTTCTTGATGTCCCGCGCCCCGATGTTCGAGGTCATGATGATGATCGTGTTGCGGAAGTCGAC
>JBCCQJ010000426.1:0-2759 GCA_039024395.1 Bacteroidota bacterium
AATACTGGCCCGGTCCGCTCGCCGCCGACGGCGGCCCGCCCTCGGCCGAGGCGTGTGCGGCGGCCGACCGCATCTGGCGGGTCACGCTGGCCGACGTGGCCGCCTACAACGCCTCGGGGGTCGCGACAGCGGATCTGCTGGAGTGGCCGGTCCACCTCGGGGCGCCGGTCGTCGACGGCGACGGAGACCCGGGCAACTACAGCCTCGCCGGTGGCGACCGGCCCGCGATCCTGGGCGACGAGACGGCATGGTGGGTGATGAACGACCAGGGCGGCTTCCACCGGGAGAGCTGGAAGCCGCCGGTGGGCCTGGAGGTCCGGGTAACGGCGTTCTCGGTGAGCGAGGCGTACGGCCGGGTGCGACTCGGGATGGGCGCCACCGAGGCGGAGCACGTCCACCACGCGACGTTCTATCGCTACGCGTTCACGCGCCGAGGCGGTGAGCCACTGGTAGATGCCCACGTCGGCTTTTTTGTAGATGGCGATATCGGGAATCATTACGACGACGCGGTGGGCTCGCATCCCAGACGGGACCTGGCCTATTTCTACAACGTGTCGAATGTCGACTCGCTGTATGGAGCGAGCCCTCCTGCTGCCGGGCTGCGAGTGCTCCGAGAAGGAGGCGGACCAGGACTCTCAGCGATGGTGCCATCGTCTCCTCGACTGGGTCCCGCGTTTGACCATGACAGCCGTGATTTCGGCATAGAGAGATATCGGAACCTCCTGGGGTTGTGGAGCGACGGGGTTCCGCTCACCGTTGGTCGGTACGGATACAATCCAGGCAGCGACGACTTCACCCGGTATGGCTTCTCGGGGGTTCCTCCTGCGTACTGGAGCGAACTCAACCTAGGCAGCAGCTTTTCTTTTCCAGGTGACCGCCGTGCCATTGCGTCGAGCGGTCCGTTCTCGCTGCCGCCCGACACCACCGTCACCGTCGACGTGGCCTACCTCTGGGCGCGCTCCGACCGCGGCCACCTCGCCTCGGTCTACCGCCTCGTCCAGGAGGCCGCCCCCGCCTCGGTGCTCGTGCCCTTCACGCCCGACCCCGCCCTCGCCACGATCCTCCCGGCCGACCTCCCGCGCCTCCCCGAGGTGGTCCCCCCGCCGCCGGTGATCCCGGCGCGCGCCGGTCTGGCCGCCTCGGCGTGGCCGTCGCCGGCCTCGGGGCGAACGGTGGTGCGCTACGACCTCGCCACCGAGGCGGAGGTGCGGCTCGACGTGGTCGACGCGCTGGGCCGGGTGGTGGCGGTGCTGGCCGAGGGGACGCTCGGTCCGGGCGAGCGCCGTGCGGAGGTGGACGTGCGCGGGTGGGCGCCGGGGCTCTACATGTACCGGCTCCGCCTCGGGGGGCGAATGGCCGGGACGGGCCGCCTCATCGTCGCGCGATAGCGGTCTCTACCCCGAGGCGGCGCGCGCGTCGGCGACGGCCTCGGCGGCCTCCAGCACGCGGAGCACGTTCTCGCCGAGCACCTTCCGCACGACCGCCTCGGAGTGGCCGCGCCGGAGCATCCCGTACGTGATCCAGGGCAGCCGCGTGGCGTCCTCCAGGCCCGCCGGGAGCGACGGCACGCCGTCGAAATCGGACCCGAGCCCGACGTGGTCCGCCCCGGCGACCGCGATCGCGTGGTCGAGGTGGTCGAGGACGTCCTCGGTCGTCACGTCGCTGTCGCCGAGGTAGGCGTCGTAGAAGTTGACCATCAGCACACCGCCGTTCCGGGCGAGCGCGCGGAGCAGGTCGTCGGGCACGTTGCGCGGGTGGTCGAAGAGCGCGCGGCACGACGAGTGGCTGACGATGACCGGCGCCTCGGAGACCGCGAGCACGTCGGCGAAGGTGGCGTCGGACACGTGCGAGAGGTCGGCGAGCACCCCGAGGCGGTTCATCTCGCGGACGAGGTCGCGTCCGAGGTCGTTCAGGCCGCCCCACCGCGCCACGTCGGTCGAGGCGTCGGCCCAGGCGTTGGTGTTCATGTGCGTCAGCGTGACGTAGCGGACCCCCGCCTCGGCGAGCCGGCCCAGCACGGCGGCGTCGCCCTGAAGCGCGTGGCCGCCTTCGAGGGCGAGCAGCACCGCCCGGCGGCCCGCCTCGGTGATGCGGCGGACGTCGGCGGCGGTGCGCGCGATCTCGACCTCATCCAGACCGGCGACCTGCCGATTCACCTCGTCGATGAGCGCGAGGGCCTGGTCGGTGCCGGCAGCCGACTCGCCGAACGTGCGCGGCACGTAGGCGGCGAAGAAGGCGGCGTCGAGCCCGCCCTCGACCATCCGCGGCAGGTCGACGTGGTGCCGCGTGCTTCGCGCCCCGAGGCGGTGGCCGTCGCCGAGCATCCGCGAGGGCGTGTCGACGTGCCCGTCGACGACGAGGGCGCTGTGGTGGATGCGGAGGGCGTCGGCCCAGAGCGCGTCCTGGGCGAGGAGGCTGTCGACGACCGCCTCGGGGAGGGGGACCGAGGCGAGGTCGAAGGGCGGGGGCGTCTCCGCCTCGGAGCGCGCGTCCGCCTCCGAGACGGCGTCGGTCGGGGAGGGCGACCCCGAGGGGGCGTCGGCACAGGCCCCGAGGAGGGCGGCGAAGGCGGTCACGAGCAGGCGGGGCCGGGGGGAGGGCATCGGCGACGAGTCTACGGCGGGAAGGGGAGAACGGCGTGCCCAGGTGGGGCGGCGGATCGTGCGCCGTTACCCTGTGAGAGCATCTCTCGGCTCATCCATGCGCTTTGCTCTCCTCGCCGGCGCGCTTCTGTTCGTGATCCCCGCCTCGGGGCAGGG
>JBCCQJ010000427.1:0-2759 GCA_039024395.1 Bacteroidota bacterium
ACAGCCGACAGCCGACAGCCGACAGCCGACAGCCGACAGCCGACAGCCGACAGCCGACTCGCCATGCGGTGACGTCCCCGACCGCGTCTGCCCGTTCCTATTTCCCAGGTCCTCGTTCCTCACGCAGCCTATCCTGCGGCTGTCCCCGCCTCCGTGTGGCGCCGGCCCCGAGGCGGCCGCACCTTTTCGACCTTCCGGCCCCATGCGCCTGCTCATCCTCGTCGCCGTCCTCGTCTCCGCCTCGGCGTGCGCCCAGACCGGCGAGAAACCGTCCGCCTCGGAGGGCGACGACCGGGCGCGCCGCGCCGACTCGGTGGTCACGTCGGCACCTGACGTCGCGGGATCGGAGGAGACCGTGGACCTGGTCGCCGGAGAGACGCCGGTCGCGCTGGTGATCCGCACGTTTGGCGATTCAGGGGCGGACCGCGTCAACTTCCTCAACGTCCACGACAACGAGAGCACGTCGGTCGAGGCGGCGCTCGACGTGGCGCGCGAGCGCGGCGGGCGCGTCGTCGAGATGGTCCACACCGGCGAGCGCCACCTCCGGTTCGAGGTCGGCGGCGAGACCTACGAGGCCGACCCGAACCGCATGTTCACCGACGCCGGGCGGGGCCGGACGCTCGCCCGCGAGTCGCGCGACACCGAGGCGGCGCGCACAGCCCTCGCCGCCTTCGCCGAGGCAGTCCTCGATGTCTATTCGCGCGCGCCGACGGCCGTCGTGGTGGCCCTCCACAACAACACCGACGAGAACTACTCGGCCGCGTCCTACCTGCCCGGCGCCGTGTACGAATCCGACGCCGAGGCGGTCACGGTCCACGACGGCACCGACCCCGACGACTTCTTCTTCGTCACCGACCGCGGCCTCTACGACGCGCTCGTGGCCGAGGGCTTCAACGCGGTCTTGCAGGACAACGAGGCGGCGACCGACGACGGCTCGCTCTCGGTGTGGGCCGCGCGCGAGGGCGTGCCGTACGTCAACGTCGAGGCGCAGCACGGGCACCGGGCCGAGCAGGCGCGCATGATCGAGGCGCTGATGGACGTGCTGGCAGCACCCTAAACGTGTGAAGCTGGGATTCACGGACCACGCAGACGGGCGCCCCGTACCAGAACGCGCCCTTCTGATTGATTCGTTCCCATGTTCAAGCGCGCATTTGCTGTCGTCGCCCTCCTCGTCGTCGGGGGACTCGTGGCCGCCGCATTCGTCACCGCCGCCGACCCCGAGGCAGTCTCCGTCGTCATCCCCGACCCCATCGAGCGCGACCTCGGCGACATCCTCGCGCGCGACACGCTCGTCGCGCTCACCAGCTACACCTCGACGAGCTACTTCCTGTACCGCGGCCAGGCGTTCGGCTTCGAGTACGAGCTGCTTCAGGACTTCGCCGAGGACCAGGACATCGTCTTCCAGATCCGCGTCGTCCCCCGCGACAGCATCCTCTACTACCTCAACGCGGGCGAAGGCGACGTCGCGGCGGCGCGCCTCATCTCCACCGAGGAGGACACGACCGCGTTCGGGTTTACGGCCGACCTCTACGAGACCAACGCCGTCGTGGTGCAGCAGGAGGCGCCGCTCGACGAGGACCGCCTCGTGGCCGTCGACCGCGGCCCGGTGCCGGCCGAGATCGCCGAGCGGCAGGCCGCCTCGGGGGACGTCGCCCTCGACCCGCTCGACATCCGCGCGCGGCTGATCCGGCGGCCGTCCGAGCTGGCCGGCGAGGACGTCTTCGTGCCCAGCGACCACCCGTACGTCGGCCGCCTCGTGGAGCTGGAGGACCGGATCACGGGCGACATCGAGGTGGTCGAGATCGACACGACCAGCGAGGCCCTCATCCGGCAGGTCGCCGTCGGCAACATCGCGCTGACGATGGCCCAGGAGAACGTGGCCGACCTCGAGGCGGGCTACTTCGACAACCTCCGCGTCGAGCCGACCGTCGGCGCGCCGCACGGCGTCGCGTGGGGCGTCCGCGCGAACGCCCCGGCCCTCAAGCGGGCGCTCAACGAATGGATCCTCGAGAACCGCGACTCGGGCCGCTGGAACGCTCTCTACCGGACGTACTACGTCGACCGCCGGGGCTACCGTGAGCGGCTCGAGACGGGCTACCTGACCGGCGAGACGGGCGTCCTCTCCGACTACGACGGCCTCCTCAAGGCCGAGGCCCCGCGCATCGGGTGGGACTGGCGGCTGCTGGCGAGCCAGATGTACCAGGAGAGCCGCTTCAAGCCCAACGCGCGCTCGTGGGCCGGCGCGATGGGGCTGCTCCAGCTCATGCCCGCGACCGCGCGCGAGGTTGGCGTGAGCGACCCGTACGACCCGGCCGAGAACGTGGCCGGCGCCATCCGCTACCTCGACTGGCTCGAGCGCACCTACTGGGGCAAGCGGATCGCCGACCCCGAGGAGCGTCTCAAGTTCATCCTCGCCAGCTACAACGCCGGCTCGGGCCACGTCATGGACGCCCAGCGCCTCACCGAGGCCGAGGGCGGCGACAAGACCCAGTGGGAGGACGTCTCGTACTGGCTCCTCCGCAAGTCCGAGGCGGCCGTCTACAACCGCCCCGAGGTGAAGCACGGCTACGCGCGGGGCCTCGAGCCGGTCCAGTACGTCGCCCGCATCCTCGACCGCTACGCGCACTACCAGCAGTTCGTCGACGGCGAGGAGGGCGCCGCGGCGGTCCCGTCGGTCGACACGCCGGGGGTGTAGGGGACTGGCTGTCGGCCTTCGGCTGTCGGCCTTCGGCTGTCGGCCTTCGGCTGTCGGCCTTCGG
>JBCCQJ010000428.1:0-2738 GCA_039024395.1 Bacteroidota bacterium
CCGACAGCCGACAGCCGACAGCCGACAGCCGACAGCCGACAGCCGACAGCCGACAGCCGACAGCCGACAGCCGACAGCCTCCACTCGACCTATCCTGCGGTCGTGTCCGTCTCGGAGCGGCGCCGACCCCGAGGCGGCCGCACGTCCTCACCCCATGACCCGTCAGCGCCTCAAGGACCTCGCCTCGCTCGCTCGCCGGAAGGGGCGCGCGGCGCACAGCGCGTTCCTGGTCGAGGGCGTGCGGTCCGCCGAGGCGGCGGTGCAGGCTGGGGCGCCGCTCACGGACCTCCTCGTCGCCCCTGAGGCGGCGGCCGACCCGCGCGTGGCTGCCCTCGTCGAGGCGTCGGGCCTCGCCCCCGAGGCGGTGCCGGCGACGGACCTGGCCCGCCTCGGGGACGCGCGGACGAGCCAGGGCGTCGTCGCAGTCTCCCGCTCTGTCGTCGCCGACCGCCTCGGGGAGGCGCCCGCGCCGGCGCTCCTCCTCGATGGGGTGCAGGACCCTGGAAACGTCGGCGCCCTCGTCCGGACGGCCGCATGGTTCGGCGTCCGCACCGTCGTCGCCGACGCGAAGACGGCGGACGTCGAGAGCCCCAAGGCCGTCCGCGCCTCCATGGGCGGGCTCTGGGACGTGGCCCTCGTGCGCGTGCCGTCGCTCGTCCCGGTCCTCGACCGCCTCGCCGAGGCGGGCATCGAGGCGTGGGGCGCCGACCTCGGTGGCACGCCGGTCGAGGCGTGGGACCCCGGCCCCGAGGTGGCGCTCGTGATGGGGAGCGAGGCGCACGGGCTCTCGGCCGACGTGGCGGCGTGGCTTTCCGTGCAGCCGCCTCGGGGGAGCCACTTTGTCTACATCCCACACTCAGAGGCGGCCAGGGAGACACACGGGGGATACGAGCCCCGAGGCGTCGAGTCGCTCAACGTCGGCGTCGCCGGCGGCATCTTGCTATCGCGCTGGCTGTCGTGAGCCTCGGTACCGGTTCCGGAGAGTAGCTTCCCGGCATGGAAATTCCCGCCATCCAGGGCCTCCAGACCGAGACGACCCTGCTCCCCCTCGAAAAGCCCAAGGCCGTGGGCGAGCGGCAGCAGCGGCTCCGCATCGGGATCCCCAGCGAGGCCGGCAACGACGAGCGGCGCGTGGCCCTGGCGCCGTACGCAACCGGCCTCCTGGTCGCGAACGGCCACGAGGTGCGCATCGAGGCGGGCGCGGGCGAGGCTGCCCAGTTCGCCGACCGCGAGTACGCCGAGATGGGCTGCGACGTCGTCCCGTCGGCCGGCGAGGTCTACGCCGACGCCGACCTCGTGGCCAAGGTGTTTCCGCCGCGGACCGACGAGCTGGCGATGATGCGCGAGCGGCAGGTGCTGATCTCGGCCCTCCACCTCGGGGGGCTCCAGCCCGACCTGCTGAAGGGGCTCATGGAGCTTCGGGTGACCGGCATCGGGTTCGAGTTCATCTCCGACCGCGACGGCACGCTCCCCATCGTGCGCATGATGCACGAGATCTCGGGCTCGATGGCCGTCCAGACGGCAGCGCGGCTGCTCGAGAGCACCGAGGGCGGGCGCGGCGTGATGCTGGGCGGCATCTCGGGCATTCCGCCGGCGACGGTCGTGATCCTGGGCGCCGGCGTGATCGGCGAGTGGGCGGCGCGGACGGCGCTCGGCTTCGGGGCGCACGTGACCGTCCTCGACCGCGACCTCGCGGCGCTGCGCACGCTCGAGCACGTCCTCGACCGCCGCGTGACGACGGCGATGGCCAACCCGACCTACATCGAGAACGCCGTCCGCACGGCCGACGTGGTCATCGGGGCGATGATGAAGGAGGGCCAGCGCTCGCCGGTCGTCGTCACCGAGGAGACGGTCGCGAGCATGCGCCAGGGCTCGGTGATCGTCGACCTGGTGGTGGATCAGGGCGGGTGCATCGAGACGAGCCACCCGACGACCCCCGAGGCGCCGTCGTTCGTCGCGCACGGGGTCGTCCACCACTGCCTGCCCAACCTGCCGTCGGCCGTCGCGCGGACGGCGACCTACGCGCTCTCGAACGCGCTCGTGCCGTACCTGCTGGAGATCGGCGAGGCGGGCAGCGTCAACGACGCGCTGTGGTCGAACGTGAGCCTCCGGACGGGCACCTACGTTTACCGCCGGCACCTGACCAAGAAGAGCCTCGCGGCGATGTTCGGGATGCCCCACCGCGACATCGAGCTGCTGATCGCCTCGGGGATCTGAGGGGGGCGGCTGCGCCGCTGAGAGCATGGAGAGCGTCGCTTCGCGACGAGAGAGCCGCTGCGCGGCGAGAGCACGGAAAGTGGAAAGTGGGGGCGGCTGGGGAAAAGTTCCGGGCAATCGAGCCGCGCACCGCCTCGGGGGACATTCTCCGGAAGACCATCCGGCGCCTCAGAGACGACGCGTGGGTGCGTATTGCAATACGCCCTTACGGCCTCCGCTTTGGCTGAGCGCCGGCCCCGAGGCGGCAGCAGCTTTTTCGCCGACAGCCGACAGCCGACTCGCCATGCGCTGACGTCCCCGACCGCGTCTGCCCGTTCCCATTTCCCAGTTCCTCGTTCCCCACGCGGCCTATCCTGCGGTCGCCGCCGCCGCGGGGTGGGAAAGGCCCCCAGGCGGCGGCCCCGTAGCTCTCCGCGCGCGCCGCGCGCACCGCGCGCGCCGCGCGCCGGCAGCAGCGCGTCCGTCCACGCCTCGGCGTGTCCGTCGACGAGCGATCGCGGGAGGTCGACGATCGCGGCGTC
>JBCCQJ010000429.1:0-2728 GCA_039024395.1 Bacteroidota bacterium
CGGCGCGCACGGCCCAGATTCCGCCCTCGCCGCGTCGCACTCGTCGTCCGGGGCTCCGGCCCCGACCTCCTCGCGCTTCTTGCGAGGCCGAAATCATGACCTCGTGCGAGCCTGACCTCGCGAATGTCCACACGCCCTAGCCCAGTTCGGGGGCGGCGAGCGCCCAGGCGACGAGCGTCTCGAAGTCCCCGAGGTGGTGGGCCACGACGGCGCGCAGGATCGGGAGGCTCAGCGTCTGGTACGCGTGGACGGCGATGTTCCGGAAGCCCACCATCTTCTGCATCTGCTCGGCGAGCGGGCCGGGGAGGGCGCCCGCCTCGGTGAGGAGCCGGAAGGCGTCGCGGCTGTCCTGCGGGACGCCGAGGCCGTCCGTACGGACGCGCCGCATGGCGTTGTCGACGGCCGCCTGGCACGCCCGCTGCAGGTTCAGGACGGCAGCGTCTTGATGCGTCGGGTCGGTCAGGTCCGGGTCTGCGGCGGCCTCCTCGCGGACCCGCTTCAGGCACCGCTCGATGATCGCGGCCTTGTTGAGGATGACGTCGTCAGGCATGGACGCGGCCCCGGCGCTGGATGTCGTCCAGGATGCCCCGACGCTCTTCGTTCAGGAGGGCATAGGCCGAGAGGGCACGGACCTCGAAGTGCGCCCGCGCCTCGGGGTCGGCGTCGAGGAGGACGCGGGCCGTGCGGAGGACTTCGGCGCGCATCACCGTCGAGGCGGTCCGGAGGTCGACGAGATCAATGTCGCGACCGAGCGCGGCGGCCAGGGCTTCCTGAGCGTCGAACCGGGCGAGCGGATCGAGCGGGTGCGGGGCGAGCACGGCGAGGTCGAGGTCGCTGTCGGGCCGAGCCCTGCCCTCGGCGCGGGAGCCGAAAGCGTAGACGGCCTGCACGGCCCCGAGGCGGTCGAGGAGAGGGCGGAGGTTCATGCCGAAAGGTAGGGAGTGCTCCCTGCCGCGAGCCCGCCTCGGGGCGTGTGCGACGGGGCGTCTACCTTCCGGACCCGTAGCAGACCGCAGCGTGGTGTGAGGATGGCACGTCGCTCCGAGACGCCGTCATCGGTCGTTCCTCCACGCCTCCACGCGCGAAGCGCGCCTTCCACTCCTCCGAGCGACCCGAAGGGCGCTCTACAGCCCCCTGCCTCGGTGACCGTCTGGCGTCTCTGCGTCGCGCTGTGTCTCGTCCTCCCCATCGCCGGTCTGGCGCAGACCGAGGCGCCGCCGCCGAACGTGGTCGTCATCCTGGTCGATGACCTTGGCTACGGCGACCTCGAGCCGTTCGGGCACCCGACGATTCGGACGCCCCACCTGATGCGGATGGCCGCCGAGGGCGCACGCCTGACGCAGTTCTACATGCCCGCCTCTGTGTGCACGCCCAGCCGCGCGGGTCTGCTCACCGGGCGCCACCCGCTTCGCAGTGGGACGATGGCCGAGGGTGCGCCCGAGGTCTTCTTCCCCGATTCCCGGGAAGGCTTGCCGCCGAGCGAGGTCACGCTCGCCGAGGCCCTCGCCGAGGCGGGGTATGCCACGGCGGCCGTCGGGAAGTGGCACCTGGGGCATCGGGCGGGGTTTCTGCCGACCGACCAGGGGTTCGAGACCTACCTCGGCATCCCATACTCGAACGACATGAACGGCCGGCCGGGCATCGCCGACCTCGCGCCGGGGCGCCCGTGGTACGAGGTCAACCGGCTGGCGCCGCCGGACTCGTTCGACGTCCCGCTCGTCCGCGCCGAGGCGGGCGGGGCGCCCCGGGAGGTCGAACGTCCCGTGCGCCAGGAGACGCTCACACCGCGCTACACCGCCGAGGCGGTCGCCTTCGTCGAGCGGCAGGCCGCCTCGGGGCGCCCGTTCTTCCTCTACCTCGCGCACGCCTACCCGCACGTGCCGCTCTACGCGAGCCCGGCGTTCGCAGGGCAGAGCGCAGCCGGCGTCTACGGCGACGTCGTCGAGGAGCTGGATTGGAGCGTGGGCCAGATCCTCGGCGCCCTCCGCCAGGCGGACGTCGACCGGAACACGCTGGTCGTGTTCACGAGCGACAACGGGCCGTGGCTGCTCTACGAGGACCACGGCGGGGCGGCGGGGCCGCTGCGCGGCGGGAAGGCGGCGGGGTGGGAGGGAGGCTTCCGCGTGCCGGCGGTCGCGTGGTGGCCGGGGCGGATCCCGGCTGGGTCGGTCGTCCGCGACGTGGCCTCGGCGCTCGACCTGGTCCCGACCGTCCTCGACGCCGCCGGCCTCGACCCCGAGGCGGGCCGGTCGCTCGACGGCCGCTCGCTGCTGCCCCGCCTCGAGGGGCGCGCGGCGGCGTTCGAGACCGCCTTCGAGGACGGGGCCTTCCCGTACTACGTCGCCGGCACGCTCTACGCCCTCCGCCGCGGTCCGTGGAAGCTCCACCTCGTGACGCGCGTGCCGTACGCCGGGCAGCCGCCAACGCGCCACGAGCCGCCCCTTCTGTTCCACCTCGGGCGCGACCCCGGCGAGCGCTACGACGTGTCCGCCGACCACCCCGAGGTGGTGGCTGAGCTCGTGGCTCTCGCCGCCCGCGTCGACGCGGGCATCGACCGCGGGCGCGACGTGCTGAGCGCACGCGACTGAGCTGGACTTTGGCTCTTTGAGGTAGCGGGGCGGGCGGTGTCGTAGATCACGGATTCTGTCTACCAAACGGAGTCCGTGCCCACGCTACCGCCCGCCCTCGCTGCCGTCATGGTAGCCTTCCGACCGCTCTTCGACCACCG
>JBCCQJ010000430.1:0-2721 GCA_039024395.1 Bacteroidota bacterium
CGGTCGCGCTCGGCGTGCACGCGGCGCTGCGGCGGAGCGTCCAGCGGGGCGCCGCCGCCGCCGGGCTGGCCCTCGGCGCCGGGCTGGTCGCGCTCCTGGGCCCCACGCACATCGTCTCGCCCCACGGGCTGTTCGTGTGGATCGCCCGGTTCGGCGAGGTGCCGGAGGTCCAGCCGACGATGCGGATGGCGCTCGGCATCTTCGTGGGCCTCTTCGTGCTCGGGCTCGTCCCGACGGCCATCGTCGCGAGCCGCCAGCGGGCCGAGAAGCTGAAGCCGAGCGGCTCGTTCGGGACGGCCACGTTCGGCGACGGCTCGTGGTTCGCGCCGTCGAAGGGCGGCAAGGGGCACGGCATCCCGGTCGGCTACAAGGAGGACGGGCCGAGCCTGCTCTACGACGACACCGGCGCCCACACGTTCGTCTGCGCGCCGACGGGCGCCGGCAAGACGGTCGGCTTCGCCGTGCCGACGCTCCTGTCGCACCGCGGCTCGACGGTCGTGCTCGACGTCAAGGGCGAGCTGTTCGCCGTCACGGCGCGGCACCGCCGCGAGGGGCTGGGCCAGCGGGTCCGCCGGATCGACCCGTTCGGGGCCGCCGGGCCGCTGCCGGCCGACAGCTTCAACCCGATGGACACCGTCGTGACCGCGTTCGACCTCGCGCACGGCACCCCGACGGCGCTCGACCGCGAGGAGGCCCCGTTCGCGTTCGACAACGCGAAGATGATCTCCGAGATGCTCGTCGCCAAGTCGGGCGAGGAGAAGGAGCCGTTCTTCGTCGACAACGCTCGCCAGTTCCTGACCGGCCTGATCCTGTTCGTGGCCGCCGAGCACCGGCGGATGCGCGAGGCGCAGGTGCCCGACTTCGAGGCGCTCCGCCGGCTCCGCGCCGAGGCGGAGGCCGCGGGCGCGCGCGCCCTGCCCGACTTCGAGGCGCTCTACGCCCTCGACGCGGCCGTCCGCGCCACCGGCGGCGACGCCGAGGCGGCGGCCGACCACGGCGAGGCCCTCCCGCTCTTCCCCGGGATGCCCACCAAGACGGTCCGCGTGCCCAACAAGAAGCGGACGCTCATCGAGGTGCGCCGCCTGCTGATGGCGCCCGACGGCGAGCTGCGCGCCCTCCTCGACGCCATGACGAGCCACGCGCACCCGGTCGTGAAAAAGCGCGGCGCCCAGTTCGCGCGCATGGACGAGCGCACGTTCTCGTCGGTCGTCGCGACCGTCCGCTCGCACACCGAGTTCCTCGACTCGCCGAGCATCCAGGCGGCCCTCGAACAGTCGACGTTCGACTTCCGCGACCTCAAGGACGACCCCACCTCGGTGTTCCTCGTGATGCCGGTCGAGCGGCTCGACAACTACAGCCGCTACGTCCGCGTGATGATCGGCTGCGCGCAGGCGCGGCTCTTGGCCGTCCGCTACAAGCCGAAGGATCCGGTCCTGTTCCTCCTCGACGAGTTCCCGCGCCTGCAGCGGTTCGACAAGATCGACGAGGGCCTCTCGGCGCACCGCGGGTTCGGGATCCAGTACCTCATCATCGTGCAGTCGGTGGCACAGCTCGAGGAGGCCTACGGCCCGCTCTGGCGCAACTTCATCACCAACACGACGCTCCAGATCCTCTGGTCGCCCAACGACGACCAGGCCTGCAAGTTCATCTCGGACGCGGCGGGCGACCAGACGGTGGCCTACGTCGAGGTGTCGGACAACACCGGCAGCCAGGGCCGCCACGTCATCGCCGACTCGTACTCGGCCGGCTCGTCGCGGACGGTCCGCGAGACGCGCCGCAAGCTGATCGAGCCCGACGAGGCGCGGACGCTCGACCGGGCGTTCTGCTTCGTGTTCTCGCGCGGCCGGGCACCCGTCATCCTGCGCCGGCCGAACTACCTCACCGACCCCGTCTTCCGAGGCAACTTCGACCCGAACCCGTACCACGGCGACGGCGAGAAGGAGGTGCTGGTGTCCGACGCCGGCGCCGCGCTCGTGGCCGCCTCGAAGGCCGCCTACGCCGACCCCGCCTCGGCGCGGCGGGCGCTCCTGAAGACGTGCGTCGAGGGCGGCCCGACGGCCCTCTCCGAGGCGGTCCGCTCGAAGCCGCAGCAGTTCGGGAAGCTGGTGCGCCGGGCGTCGTCGCGCAAGGCGGCGCCCCCGCGCGAGGCCGCGGTGCGCGCCGCCGCGCGGGCCGCGCAGTTCATGCAGGCCGAGGGCGAGGAGCGGGTCCGCGAGATGCTCGCGATGCCGCCGGCGCCCGACGGCCGGCAGGCGCGGGCCGCGTTCGAGGAGGCCAGCGAGATGCTGTTCGCCTATCCGGCCGCCGCGCGGGCGCAGTTCGCCGCGCGGTGCCAGTCCGACGGCCCCGCCGCCGCCGCCCGCGCCCTCTGCGCCGACCCGTCGTGGGCCGGCCCCGAGGCGCACGGCCTGGACGCCGCCGAGCGGAGCCGCCTCGCCCGCGACTTCGCCCGCGCCGGCGCCCGCGTCTCCACGCTCCGCGGCCTGGCCGCCGTCGGCGACGAGTTCGCGTAGAACGGGGAACGGGAGGTGCTGCCGCCTCGGGGCCGGCGCACGGCCGAACCGGGGGCGTCCGCCGGGAGCGGTGCGTCGGTGGGCCGTGCGTCATACCAAGTCCGGGAGCTTTCTGAGGGATGTCGCTGTCTGATCGGCTCTCCGCCTCTGGCCCCATGCCCCGCTCGCTCCTCCTCGCCGACCACCTCCCAGCCGACCAGATCCGCGC
>JBCCQJ010000431.1:0-2676 GCA_039024395.1 Bacteroidota bacterium
CCCCCCCCCCCCCCCCCCGGCGGGGGGGCTCTGTGCGCCCTCCCTCCCCCCCGCCCCCCCCCCCGCGCCCGCGGGGGGGGGGGGGGGGGGGCCCCCCCCCCACCAATCGACCGCCACGTCCAGCCCCGAGGCGGGACCCCACACCCTGTCCCTCACCCCACGGGAGAGGGGACCTCGCATCGACCGCATCGGGAAGGACCATCTCAGAACCGACCGCCTCGTTGTACGCGAGTCTCCTCCCCCCAGCGGGGGGAGGCTGGGAGGGGGGCGACGAATCGACTGCGACACCCGCCCCCGAGGCGGCATGCGCGGGTCGTCCCCCCCCTCTGTCCCCTCCGGTCCAGGAGGGGGACTGCGCCCCTACCGCCTCGGGGCTGGCCTCGGAGGCCGTGCCATCCGGACACGCACGGGCGCGCCAGCGGCGCGCCCCTACGGCCGAGCCTTGGTTAGCCCGCATCCCCACACCGAGGCGGCGGTCGGCTGTCAGCCGTCGGCGGTCTCCGAACCGGCCGTCGTCCGTCGTCCGCGGTCCGTCGTCCTCCCCCGATAGATGTCCGTCGCCGCCCGCCCTGCTCCGTTCCGCCTCAACGGCGAGGTCGCCGCCGCGACTGGGCTCGTGTTCGTGCTCTTCGTGATGGTGGTGCCGCTGCCCGGCGCCGCGCTCGACCTGCTGCTGGCGACCAACATCGCGATCAGCCTGGCCGTGCTCCTGACGGCGTTCTACGCCGAGCGGCCGCTCGACTTCGGGATTTTCCCCGGCCTGCTGCTCGTCACGACGCTCTTCCGGCTCTCGCTCAACGTGGCCTCGACGCGGCTCATCCTGGGCGAGGCGCAGGCGGGGCAGCTCATCGAGGCGTTCGGGCAGTTCGTCGTCGGCGGCAACTACGTCGTCGGGACGATCGTCTTCCTGGTGCTGGTGCTCATCAACTTCGTGGTCATCACGAAGGGCTCGGGGCGCATCGCCGAGGTGGGCGCGCGGTTCACGCTCGACGCGCTGCCGGGCAAGCAGATGGCGATCGACGCCGACCTCAACGCCGGGCTCATCGACGAGGGCGAGGCACGGCGGCGGCGCACCGAGGTCTCGCGCGAGGCCGACTTCTACGGCGCCATGGACGGCGCCAGCAAGTTCGTCCGCGGCGACGCCATGGCCGGGCTCGTCATCACGGCGATCAACATCGTCGGCGGGCTCATCATTGGCGTCACGCAGTACGGGATGGGGCCGGGCGAGGCGGCGCAGACGTTCACGCTGCTCTCGATCGGCGACGGGCTGGTGAGCCAGATCCCGGCGCTCCTGATCTCGACGGCGGCGGGCCTCATCGTGAGCCGCGCCTCGGGCGAGGGCAACCTGTCGTCCGAGGCGGGCGCGCAGCTCTTCGGCAAGCCGGGGCCGCTGTTCGTGACGGCCGGCTTCCTGCTCCTCTTCGGCGTCCTGCCGGGCCTGCCGCTGCTGCCGTTCTGGGTGCTGGCGGCCGGCGTGGCCTACGCGGGCGTCCGCCGGATGCGCGCCGACGCGGCCGCCGCCGAGGAGCCGCCGCCGGCCCCCGAGGCGGCGGCGCCCGAGCCCGAGCCGGCCGACCTGCTCCTCGTCGACCCCCTCGAGCTGGAGATCGGCTACGGCCTCATCTCGATCGTCGACCCGGCCCAGGGCGGCGACCTGCTCGACCGGATCTCGTCGCTGCGGCGCCAGCTCGCGACCGAGATGGGGATCGTGGTGCCGCCGGTGCGCATCCGCGACAACGCCCTCCTCGGGGCCAACGACTACGTGGTCAAGCTGCGCGGCAACGAGGTGGCCCGCGCCGAGGCGCTGCCGGGCTACCACCTGGCGCTGCTGCTCGACGGCGAGGACGACGTCCCGCCCGGCATCCGCACCACCGACCCGACGTTCGGGCTCGACGCCGTCTGGGTGGCCGAGCGCTCGCTCCCCGAGGCGGAGCGGCTGGGCCTGGCGACCGTCGAGGCGCCGGCGGTCATCGCGACGCACCTCCTCGAGACCCTCCGCAAGCACGCCCACGCGCTCCTGACGCGCCAGGACACGCGGGCGCTCCTCGACAAGGTGCAGGAGGCGGCGCCGGCGCTCGTGGCCGAGCTGGTGCCGGACCAGCTCTCGGTGGGCCAGGTCCAGCGGGTGCTCAAGAAGCTCTTGCAGGAGCGCGTGCCGGTGCGCGACCTCGTCGCCATCCTCGAGGCACTGGCCGACCGGGCCGCCTCGACGAAGAACACCGACGTGCTGACCGAATTCGCGCGCGCCGCCCTCGCGCCGACGCTCTCGCAGCACTTCGCCGGGCCGGACGGCCGGATCCACGCCGTCGTCCTCGACCCGACCCTGGAACAGCACTTGCTCTCCAAGGCCGAGAGCGGCGAGCTCAACCCGACCACGCTCGGGCTCGACCCCGACCAGGCGGTCCGCCTGCAGGCCGCGGCCGAGGCGCAGCTCGCCCCGCTCATCGCCGCCGGCCACCCGCCGGTCCTGCTCACCTCGCCCGTGCTCCGCGCCACCCTCTTCGCCTTCCTCGACCCCGTCCTGGCCGACGTCTCGGTACTCTCCTACCAAGACCTCGTGCCCGACGCGACGGTCGACGTCGACGCCCAGATCGCCCTTCCGTAGCGCGCACGACCCCTCTTCGCCATGATTCTCCGCACCGTCTCCGGCCCCACGATCGCCGCCGCGCTGGCCGA
>JBCCQJ010000432.1:0-2672 GCA_039024395.1 Bacteroidota bacterium
AGGGCGTGTGGACAATCACCCAGATCGGCTCTCACGGGCCAGATTCCGCCTTCGCGGCGTCGCGCTCGTCGTCCGGGGCTCCGGCCCCGCACTCCTTGCGCTCCTTGCGAGGTCGAAATCGTGACCTCGCGGGAGCCTGACCTCGCGAATGTCCACACGCCCTAGAGCGAATCACCGATGGGTACAGGGTACTCGGTACGAGGTACAGGACGCGAGGCGTCGGGGGGAAGCCGTACCGGGTACCTCGTACCCACCCGAAGGGGGCTCTAGGGCGCGGCCTTGTAGACGGCCTCGCCGTCGATGACCGTCTCGACGACGGACGCGTCGAGGATCGCCTCGGGGGTCACCCTCATGATGTCGTCGGAGAAGACGACGTAGTCGGCGCGCTTGCCCACTTCGAGGCTGCCGACCTCGTCCTCCATGAACGCGGCGTAGGCCGCGTCGAGCGTGAAGCCGCGCAGGGCCTCCTCGCGCGTGAGCACCTGGTTGCCGTACCACCCGCCGGCCGGCTCGTTCTGCCCGTCCTGGCGCGTCACGGCGGCGTGGAATCCCAGAAGCGGGTCGACGCGCTCGACCGGGAAGTCGCTCCCGAGCGCGAGGCGCGCGCCGGCGTCGACGAGGCGGCGCCAGGCGTAGGCGCCGACGGCACGGCCGCCGACGCGGTCCTCGGCCCACGGCATGTCGCTCGTGGCGTGCGTCGGCTGGACGCTCGCGATCACCCCGAGGCGGGCGAACCGCTCGATGTCGTCCAGGGTGAGGATCTGGGCGTGCTCGACGCGGTGGCGCCCGGGTCCCCCGCCGGTCGCCGCGATGGCGACCTCGTAGGCGTTGAGGACCTGCTGGTTGGCCCGGTCGCCGATCGCGTGGGTGTTGACCTGGAGGCCGCATCGCATGGCCCCCTCAACAGTAGCCTGCAGCGCCGCATCGGGCTGGAAGAGGAGGCCCTGGTTACCGGGGTCGTCGGCGTAGTCGTCGAGGAGCGCGGCGCCGCGGCTGCCGAGGGCGCCGTCGGCATAGACCTTCACCGAGCGGACCACGAGGCGGTCGTCGTGCTCGCGGACCCCCTCGGGGTGGGCGTCGCAGAACGCGCCGATCTCGGTGGGCGTGATCATCATGTAGTTGCGGATCGGGAACCGCCCCGCGGCGGCGAACGCGCGGTAGAGCTCCAGCACGTCGAGGGTCATGCCCGCCTCGTGGACGCCCGTGAGGCCGTAGCGGGCGGTCTCGCCGAGCGCCCGCGCGAGCGCCTCGGCGTAGAACGCCTGGTCGGGCGCCGGCACGGCTCGCTGGACATAGGCCTCGGCGGCGTCGACGAACACGCCGGTCGGCCGGCCGGCCGCGTCGCGGATCACGGCGCCGCCTTCGGGGTCGGCCGGGGCCTCCGCCTCGGGGTCGATGCCGGCAGCGCGGAGGGCGGCCGTGTTGGCCCACGCCGCGTGCCCGTCGACCCGCCCGAGCCACACCGGCCGGTCGGGGAACGCCTCGTCGAGGTCGGCGCGCGTGGGGAACGGCTCGCCGTCGCCCCAGTCGTTCTGGTCCCAGCCGCGGCCGGTCACCCAGGCCCCTTCGGGCAGGTCGGCCGCAAACGCCACGAGGCGGTCGACCACCTCGGCCTTCGAGATGGCACCGACGAGGTCGGCCTCGAGGAGCGCCTGCCCGAGCCCCATCAGGTGGGCGTGGGCGTCGATGAGGCCGGGAACGACGGTCCGGCCTCCGAGGTCGCGGCGCTCCCAGTCCGGGTGGGCCGCGAGGACGTCGGCCTCCGCCCCCACGGCGACGATCCGGCCGTCGTCAACGGCGAACGCCTCGGCGACAGGGTTGGCGGCGTCGACGGTGTAGACGGTCGCGTTGTGGACGACGTAGGGCTGAGCGGACACGAGGGCCGGGGCGAGAAGAACGAGGGCGGCGAGGCGGCGCATGGCGGGCGGGCGGGATCGCCTCAAGATCGCTCGGCGGCGGGCGCGCGCTCGACCCACAGCGTGACCGGCCCGTCGTTGACGAGGGCGACCTCCATTGTGGCCCCGAAGAGGCCCGTCGCAACGCGGCCGTCGAGATGCCCCCCGAGGCGGGCAGCGAAGGCCTCGTAGCAGGGCTCGGCCACCTCGGGGCGGGCGGCACGCGCGTAGCTGGGCCGGGTGCCTTTGCGGACGTCGCCGGCCAGCGTGAACTGGCTGACCACGAGTGCGCCGCCGCCGACGTCCTGCACCGACCGGTTCATGCGGCCGTCGCCGTCGGGGAAGATGCGGAGCCGCGCGACCTTGTCGGCCAGCCAGTCGCCCTCCGCCTCGGTGTCGCCGGCCACGACGCCCAGGAGGACGAGCAGGCCGCGCTCGACGGCCCCGACGACCTCTCCGTCGACCCGCACCGAGGCGGACGCGACGCGTTGAACGAGGGCGATCATGGGTGGGGGGTTGGGGAAGGTGCCTCCGCCTCGTGAGTCGACGCATGGCCGAGCGGTGAGCGTCCGCTGGAGACGGTGGACGGTGGACGGAAGGTGTCGCCGCCTCGGGGCTGGCGCTCAGCCAAGGCGAAGGCCGTAAGGGCGTATTGCAATACGCCCCATACGCATCAGGTTAAGCGCGCTCTGCTCGACAGCATGGGGCCGTAGAGCCCCGACGGAAGGAAAGCCGCCTCGGCGGGTATCCGTGTAGCGACCAAGCTGCACATACCCC
>JBCCQJ010000433.1:0-2660 GCA_039024395.1 Bacteroidota bacterium
CCGCGCCGCCGCGCCGTCGCCGCTCGCCGCGGCGGCCGCGAGAGCTGCGCGCGGCGTCTCGGCGCGGAACACCGGGTAGGAGCCCAGCACGCGGAGCGACCGCGCGTGCGCGCGCACCGCCTCGATGGCGTCGGCGACGGCGGCCTCGTGGGTGCCGCCCTCGACGTCGAGGTAGAAGAGGCTCTCGAAGGGCGTTGTGGGCGAGGGCCGGCTCTCGAGCTTGGTCAGGTTGACGCCCGCCTCGGCGAACGTCTGGAGCACGCGCGCGAGGGCGCCCGTCTCGTGGGCCGTCGCGAGCGCGAGCGACGTCTTGTGCGGCAGCCGCGTGTCGTGCGCGAGCGGCTCGGTGGCCACCACCAGGAAGCGCGTGAAGTTGTCCTTCCGGTTGGCGACGTGCCGCTTGAGGACGGCCAGCCCGTACCGCTCGGCGGCGTCCTCGCCCGCGATGGCCGCGCGCGTCGGGTCGCCCGCCTCGGCGACGAGCTTGGCCGCGCCCGCCGTGTCGTCCTCGGCGTCGACGTGGACGCCGTCCTGCTTCAGGCCGTCCAGGAACAGGCTGCACTGGCGGATCGCCTGCGGGTGGCTGCCGATCCGCTCGATCCGGTCCAGCGACGCGCCAGGCAGGCCCAGCAGGCAGTGCGAGACGCGGAACACCTCCTCGCCCACGATGTGCAGGCCCGGCTCGACGAGCAGGTCGTAGACGCCCGAGATCGGCCCGGCGGTCGTGTTCTCGACCGGCAGCACGGCGCGGTCGGCCGTGCCCGCCTTGAGCGCCTCGATGGTGCCGCCGAAGGTGCTCGTGCCGAGGTAGCCCACGTCCGAGACCGCCGCGAAGTGGTGGCGCGCGGCCGAGTGGCTGTAGCACCCCTCGACGCCCTGGTAGGCGACCGTCACGCCGGCCCGCTCGCCCGACTGGCGGACCGCCTGGAAGCGGACCGAGTGGCGCAGGATCTGGCGGTAGAGCTGGCTCGCGAAGTAGCCGTCGACGCCGGCCTCCTCGGCGAGGGCGTGGACGCGCGAGAGCAGCGCCTGCTCGCGGCTGGGGTCGTGGATCGGCAGCGAGCCGTCGTCGGCCTTGACGACGGCCACCTCGGAGACGAGCCGCTGGCGCTCGGCGAGGGCCTCGACGAGGCGGCGGTCGAGCGCGTCGAGGTCGGCGCGGAGGTCGGAGAGGTCGGACATGGGCGGGAGGGCAACAAAAAAGCCCGCCGGGCGGGGCGGGCTGCGAGAGCGAGTCGGGGCGGTGCGTTACCCCGAGCGCCTCCGGCCCGCCGGACGCATAAACCGGTACCCATAAAACGGATAGCTGGCAGCGACGGGGCGGGCGAGAGTCATACGCCGAGGGTACGCCCCGAGGCGGCATGGCGTCAAGGGGTCTTTTCGTCTCTTACGGCACTCCCCGAGGCGGGCCCTACCTGACCGGGAAAATCTTCGTCATCCCGATCCCTTCGGCGGTCGCCATCCACTCGTACCCGAGGCGGCGCGTGCGTCCACCACCCGCCTCGGGGTCTGGCGCACCGGAGGCACGCCTCGAGGTGAGAAAGACGGCTGGAGGATGATCCCTCGTCCGGCCGGACTGCGTGGACACGAGTAGTCACCCACTCTCCCCTATGCCTCGGCTCCTCGCCCTCGCTGCTCTCCTCGCCATCACCCCCGCCGCCTCGGCGCAGACGCTCCCCGACCGCGAGATCCCCTTTCAGGGCGTTCTCGAAGACGGCGGCGCCCCGGTCACGGCGGCCACCAACGTCACCTTCCGCCTGTTCGAGGCCGCCTCGGGGGGCTCGGACGTGTGGACGGAGACGCAGACGGTCACGCCCGACGCCGACGGCGCGTTCGCTGTCCGCCTCGGGGTAACCGAGCCGCTGCCGAACGACCTCGGCCGGCCGCTGTGGCTGGAGGTGGCGGTGCCCTCGGGCGGAGGCACGCAGGTGCTCGGCCCGCGGACGGCGTTCAGTGCGGCACCCTACGCGCTCGCGCTCTATGGGCTGACGGTCAGG
This sequence comes from Bacteroidota bacterium, assembly GCA_039024395.1. Lineage (GTDB taxonomy): Bacteria > Bacteroidota > Rhodothermia > Rhodothermales > Rubricoccaceae > Rubrivirga. The sequence goes on from JBCCQJ010000433.1 coordinate 1,998, forward strand.
CCCGGCTCCTCTATCGTCAACGGGGACGGTCCGAACATCATAGGTGGCTCGCCCGCCAATTCTGTCGTCGGGGACCCTGCCTCGGGCATCGGCAGTGCGACCATCTCGGGTGGAGGGACGCTCAACGCTCCGAACACGGTGACGGCGGACTTCGGAACGGTCGGCGGCGGCATCCGCAACACCGCCAGCGATTTCTCGAGCACGGTCAGCGGCGGCAGCACCAACACGGCCAGTGGCACCCAAAGCACGATCGGCGGCGGCTTCGCCAACACGGCCAGCGGCGACCGCAGCACCGTAGGCGGTGGCCAGTTCAACAGGGCCAGCGGCACCGAAAGCACGGTCAGCGGCGGCGAGAGCAACAGGGCCAGCGGCCTCCTAAGCACGGTCCCCGGAGGCGAAAGCAACCGCGCAGGCGGGAGCTACAGTTTCGCCGCCGGCTTCTACGCCCGCGCCGCCCACGACGGCGCCTTCGTCTGGTCCGACAACTCCCAGTCGTTCTCCGACTCGCTCGTCTCGACCGGGCCGGGCCAGTTCCTCGTCCGCGCCGCCGGCGGCGTCGGCATCGGCACCAACGACCCCACCACTCAGTTTGACGTCGCCCGCACGATCAGCGGCAACGGCAACTTCCCCGCCAGCCACGTCGCCCACCTCCGCAACGCGTCG
>JBCCQJ010000434.1:0-2627 GCA_039024395.1 Bacteroidota bacterium
CGAGGCCGGTCGCCTCGGGGATGGGCAGCGCGTCGATGTCGGCCCGGAGGGCGACGGTCGGGCCGGGGCGCCCGCCCTCGACGTGGGCGACGACGCCCGTCTGGGCGACGCCGGTGATCGGGTCGAGGCCGATCTCGCGGAGCGTCTCGGCGATGAGGTCGGCCGTCTCGTGCTCCTCGAAGGCCAGCTCGGGGCGGCGGTGGATGGCGCGGCGGAGGCGGACCACCTCGGGGTGGGCGGCGTCGGCGAGGGCGTGGAGGCGGTCGAGCACGGGCGGGGAGGCGGGGAGGGCGGAGTCTACGCGGAACGGACGTCGGCGTCCCCGAGGCGGTGAGGGAATGGGAGAGAGAATCGGGGGAGTGGGGAGAGTGGAGGGGGAAATGAGACTGTGACGGGCCGCCTCGGAGTCGCCTCGGGATGGGGCTGGCCTTGAGGGTCCGGGCCTTCCCTGGCGCCTGGGAACGGGCGGATCGCCTACCTTTCGGGAGCGCTTCCACTCTCCCTGGTTCCGATGCTGATTCGCTCTGTCCTCCTCACACTCGTCCTCCTCGCCACCTCGGCTGCCTCGGGGCAGACGGCCCAGGACGTGACCCTCACCGCGCCCGGCGGCGAGACGGTCACGATCGACCGCGACGACGTCGGCGTCCCCCTCATCCGGTCGTCCACCGCGGCGGGCGTCTTCTTCGGGCAGGGATTTGCGACGGCCCAGGACCGGCTGTTCCAGATGGAGACGTTCTGGCGCACCGCGACCGGCCGCCTGGCGGAGCTGCAGGGCGCCGCGGCCGTCGACCAGGACACCCAGATCCGGACCGTCTTCTACACCGACGCCGAGCGCAGCGCCCAGTTCGCCGCGCTCTCGCCGCGCCTGCAGACCATGATCGGCTCCTACGTCGACGGCGTGAACGCCTACATCGACTCGACGGTGGCCAACCCGGCGGCCTACCTGCCGCTCGAGTACGCGGCCGGCAGCTTCGCCCCCGAGGCGTGGACGGCCGAGAAGGCGATGGCGACGATCCAGTTCTTCATCCGCCGCTTCGGCGGCATCGGCGGCGAGGAGCTGGATCGGCTCGCCGAGCTGCAGGACGAGGGGCAGGCGTGGTTCGACGCCAACCGCCCGATCAACGACCCGACGGCCTCCACGACGATCGAGCCGACCGTCACGACGACGCGCACCGCCTCGGGGCGCGCCGCCTCAGGGCGCTACGACGGCCCGCCGGTCGACCCGGCCCTCGCCGAGGCCGTGGCGGCCGAGCGGGAGGCGCTCGCGGCGTCGCTCGCCGCCCACGGCGTCCCCCACCGCTTCGGGTCGTTCGCCGGCGTCATCAGCGCCGAGATGTCGGAGTCGGGCAACGTGATGCTCCTCGGGGCGCCGCAGATGGGCCTGCCGCGGGAAGACGCCAAGGCGGTCACGGCCGAGTACGAGCTGCTGGTCGGCGAGCCGGGCGGGGGCGGCCTCCACGTGGCCGGCATGAGCGTGCCCGGCATCCCGGGCGTCATCATCGGCCGCTCGCGCGGGCGCGCGTGGACGTTCACGACCGGCGTCTCGGACAACACCGACACGTTCACACTCACCCTCGGTCCGCCCGCCGCTGGCGGCGTGCCGACGTACGTCTACAACGGCGAGACGCGGACGGCCGAGGTCTTCGAGGAGACGATCAACGTGGCCGGCGGCGCGCCGGTCGCCTACACCCACTTCCGGTCGGTCCACGGCCCCGTCTACGCCCTCGACGAGGCCAACGGCCGCGCCTACGCCTACCGATACACGTTCTGGGAGAACGAGCTCGAGATGGCCGAGGCGCTCTACGACGCCTGGTTCGCCACCTCGGTGGAGGCCTTCGAGGCGGCCATGGCGCGCGTCCCCGTCTCGTTCAACATCTTCTACGCCGACCAGGAGCAGAACATCGCCTTCTGGCACGTCGGCGACTACCCGGTGCGCCCCGAAGGCACCGATCCGCGCCTGCCGCTCATGGGCGACGGCACGCAGGAGTGGACCGGCACGCTCGACTTCGCCGACCAGCCACAGGCCATCAACCCGGTGCAGGGCTTCTTCGCCAACTGGAACAACAAGCCCGCGGCGTCCTGGGACCACGGCGACAACGTGCCGTGGCGCGCCGGCAGCGGCCGCGTCTACGACGGCGTGGACGTTCTGAAGACCCACCTCGTCGACGCCGCGCCGATCTCGTTCGAAGACCTCCAGCGCCTCAACCGCGTCGTCGTCACCAACCCCGACTACGTCGAGTACCCGGGCACGTACCAGCAGGTGGTCGAGTTCTCGGCGTTCGGGAGCTACGCCGAGAACGTGATTCCGCCGGGCCAGAGCGGGTTCGTGAACACGGCCCAGGACACGAGCGCGCACTTCGCCGACCAGTGGGACCTCTACCGCTCGGCCTACGGGACGGGCGACGTCGAGATGAAGCCGTTCACGTTCCTCGGCGCGACGGCCGTCGCTGAGGAGGGCGGCCCCGAGGCGGTGGCCGCGTCGCTCGGGCTCCCCACGCCCAACCCGACGACCGGCGCGGTGGCGTTCGCGGTCGCGCTCGACGCGCCGGCGGAGGTCCGCCTCGGGGTGGTCGACGCGCTCGGCCGCGAGGTGGCCCGCCTCGGAGAGGGCGCCTGGCCGGCCGGCG
>JBCCQJ010000435.1:0-2609 GCA_039024395.1 Bacteroidota bacterium
ACCTCTCCTCCCCCCAGCAGGGGGAGGCCGGGAGGGGGGCGACACATCGACCGGCGCGCGTGGCCCCGAGGCGGAGCCCCCTCCCCCGGTGCCTCTCCCCGAGGGAGAGGGGGCCCCGGACCGGCCGCCTCGGCATCAGAATCCGTCCCCTCCCCCCAGCGGGGGGAGGCCGGGAGGGGGGCGACGGATCGAGAACGGCGTCCAGCCCCGAGGTGGGATGCCCGATTCGGTCCACCACCCCTATCCCCTCCTGGACAGAAGGAGGACTCCTTGCGTGCGTCCTGCTCGGTCTGGTGCTCTCGGCTCCGGCCCTGGCGCAGCAAACGCCCGCCGACACGCTCGCCGTCCCCGAGGCGGAGGCCGAGTTCGAGGCGCTCGCCGAGGACGACCTCGCGGCCGACCCGACGATCCTGCTCGAGCTGCTCGAGGCGCTCGCCGACGACCCGCTCGACGTCAACACCGCCTCGGCGGCGGAGCTGGCGCAGATCCCGTCGCTCGACGCCGGGCTCTCCGGCGCCATCGTGCGCCACCGCCTCGCCAACGGGCCGTTCTCGTCGCTGCCCGGGCTGCTCGCCGTGGACGGCATGACCGAGGACGCCTACCTCCTCGCCCGGCCCTACCTGACGATCGGCCGGCCGGTCGCACCGATCGCCGAGCGCGGGCCGCGCTTCCCCTCGGCGCCATCACCAGGGACCGTCCTCGACGGCCTCCGCTACACCGGGACGCAGCGGCTCCAGCGCCGCCTCGACCTGGGCGCCGGGTTCGAGGGGCCGGACTCGACGCGCGTCTACCCGGGCTCGCCCGAGCGCATCTACACGCGTTTGCAGGCCACGTACCGGCGCCAGGTGAGCCTCAACGTGACGCTCGAGAAGGACCCCGGCGAGGCGTTCCGATTCGACGGCGCGACGAACACGTTCGGCTACGACTACCAGAGCGCGCATTTTGCGATCCTCGACGCCGGGCGCATCGACGCGCTGGTCGTCGGCGACTACTCGGCCGAGTTTGGGCAGGGCGTGGCGCTGTGGCGCGCCTCGGGGTTCGGCAAGGGACCCGACGCGGTCGGCGGGCCGGTGCGGAGCGGGCGCGGCATCCGGCCCTACGGGTCGGTCGACGAGAACAACTTCTTCCGGGGTGCCGCGCTGAGCCTCGCCGTCGTGCCCGGCGTCTACGTCTCGGCCTTCGCCAGCCGGCGGAGCCTCGACGCGAGCGTGTTCGTGCCCGACTCGTCCGACCTCGCCGACCCGGACCTGCCCGACGCCATCGCCGAGGGCACCGTCGTGACCAGCCTCGGGGCCGACGGGCTCCACCGGACCGAGCGCGAGCTGGCGCGCAAAGACGCCCTCGACGAGACCCTGATCGGGGGCGGCGTCGAGGTGCGGCGCTCGACGCGCGACCTGGAGGGCCGCCTCGGGGTCGTCGCCACGCGGTCGGCGTTCGGGACGACGCTCGCGGCCGGCACGCGGCCCGACGAGCTGTTCGACTTCGAGGGCGACGTGGGGACGGTCGTGAGCGTCTATGCCGACGCCAAGACGCGCGCGGGGCAGGCCTTCGCCGAGGCGGTGCGCGGGGCCGGCGGCGGCTTCGGCGGCATCGCGGGCGCGCGGGTCGACCTCGGCGGCGGGGCCGACGTGCTGGTCGTCGGGCGCCACTACGAGCCCGCGTTCACGGCCTTCCACGGCTACGCCTTCGGCGAGCGCAACGGCGTCGGGCGCAACGAGACCGGCGTCTACGTCGGCGCGCGCGTGCGGCCGTCGCGGACGTGGACGATCAACGCCTACCTCGATCAGTACCGGTTCCCGTTCCTGCGCTTCAACGAGCCGCGGCCGACGCAGGGCGTCGAGGCCCTCGTGCACGTCGAGCACCGGCCGCGCCGCTACCTCCGCGTCTACGCGCAGGCCCGGACCGAGACGCGCGAGACCGGCCTCGACGTGCCGAACGTGGTGCCCGGCTCGGTCGTGGGCGGGCTGGGCGAGGAGACGCGCCAGACGCTTCGCCTCCAGGGCGAGTGGGACGCGACCCGGTCGCTCCGCTTCCGCGCCCGCGTCGAGGGCTCGCGCTCCGTCCCGCCCCGCCTCGCGGGCCCCGAGGCGGACGGCCCCGAGGCGGCGCCCACCGAGACGGGGTCGCTCGTCTACCAGGACGTCCGCTGGCAGGCCCGGCGCTGGCTCCGCGCCGACGCGCGGCTGACGCTGTTCAACACCGACGGCTTCGCGTCGCGGCTCTACGCCTACGAGAACGACCTGACGGGGGTGTTCGCGATCCCGGCGCTCACCGGGCGCGGCGTGCGGGCGTACGTGCTGCTGCGCGCCGAGCCAACGGACGGGGTGACGGCGCAGCTCAAGCTGGCGACGACGTTCCTGCGGGGCGTCCGGTCGGTGGGGTCGGGCGCGAACCGGGTCGAGGGGAGCGTGGTGCGCGACCTCGGCGTGCAGGTGCGCGTCCGGATCTGACCGCCTCCGGGGCTGACGCTAGGGCGTGTGGACATTCGCGAGGTCAGGCTCGCGCGAGGTCATGATTTCGGCCTCGCAAGAAGCGCGAGGAGGTCGGGGTCGTAGCCCCGGACGACGAGTGCGACGCGGCGAAGGCGGAATCTGGGCCGTGCGCGCCGA
>JBCCQJ010000436.1:0-2607 GCA_039024395.1 Bacteroidota bacterium
CCCTGGACAGGGGGAGCCAGAGGGGGTAGACCGGCTGGAACGCCGCGCCCGTCCGTCGACCACCCCTGTCCAGGAGGGGAACTTCGTTGGGCCACCTCGGAGTGCGATTCGTCGCCCCCCTCCCAGCCTCCCCCCGCTGGGGGGAGGAGACTGTTGTTCACCGAGGCGGTCGGCCCCGAGGCGGACGGCTCCCGTCGGTTCACCGAGGCGCGTGCTCACTCACACGCCGGCCCACGCGAGCACCGGTCCACGCGAACACTCGCCCACTCGAACACGTGGTCACTGACGCCCCGATGAACCGCGTCACCGTCTTCGGCCCCGCCTCGCTGTCGAACCTCGGCCCCGGGTTCGACGCGCTCGGCCTGTGCCTGACCGGCCTGGGCGACACCGTCGAGGCATGGCGCACCGAGGCGGCCGGCGTCACCGTCGAGGCGGAGCCGCCGATCCCCACCGACCCCGCCAAGAACACCGCGAGCCGGGCGGCGGCGCACGTCCTCCGGCAGGCCGGCGCCGACGGGGGCGTCGGGCTGCGGATCGCGAAGGGCGTGCCGCTCGGGTCCGGCATCGGCGGCTCGGCGGCGAGCGCGGTCGCGGGCGCGTGGGCGGCCAACGAGGTGCTGGGCCGGCCGTTTGCCAAGGCCGGCCTCGTCGAGGCGGTCCTCGAGGGCGAGGTGGCCGCCTCGGGGAGCCGCCACGGCGACAACGTGCTGCCGGCCCTCTTCGGCGGGCTCGTCCTGGTCTCGCCCTCCGACCCGACCGCGTACCGCCGGCTCGCCCTGCCGCCCACGCCGATCGCGGTCGTCCTGCCCCGTGTCGAGGTGCTGACGCGCGCGGCGCGCGAGGCCCTGCCCGCGACCGTCGCCCACGGCGACGCCTCGGCGCAGGCGGCCGAGCTGGCGTTCCTGCTCGCCGCGCTCCAAGCCGGCGACTGGGAGGCGGCCGGCCGGCACCTGATGGGCGACCGCCTCGCCGAGCCGCACCGCGCGCCGCTCGTGCCGGTCTACGAGGCGGTCCGGCAGGCCGCGCTCGACGCCGGCGCGCCGGGCTGCGCGCTCACCGGCTCCGGCCCCGCGATGTTCGCGCTCCCGGGCACGGTCGACCCCGAGGTGGTCCTCGCGGCCATGCTCGCCGCCTCGCGGGCCGGCGGCGTCGAGGCCGACGGCTGGGTGGCCTACGTCGACGCGGAGGGCGTCCGGACGCGGTGAGCGGGCCGCGCTACGTCAGCACGCGCGGGGGCGCGCCGGCGGTGCCGTTCCGCGAGGCGCTGCTCGACGGGCTCGCGCCCGACGGCGGCCTCTACATGCCCACCCACATCCCGGACCTCCCCGAGGCGTGGCGCGCGGCCGACACGCTCGCTCGCCTCGGGGCCGAGGTCCTCGGCGCGTGGCTCCCCGAGACGCACCGCCTCGGGGCGATCGCCGACGACGCGCTCTCGTTCCCCGTCCCGCTCGTCCCGCTCCGAGGCGGCGGGTGGGACGGCGTGTTCGTGCTCGAGCTGTTCCACGGTCCCACGCTCTCGTTCAAGGACGTCGGCGCGCGCACGATGGCGCGGCTCATGGCCGACGCCCTCGATGGGGAGCCGGTCACGATCCTGGCCGCCACGTCCGGCGACACCGGCAGCGCCGTCGCCGACGGGTTCGCGGGCGTCGCGGGCGTGCGCGTGGTGCTGCTCTACCCGAAGGGCCAGGTGAGCCCGGTCCAGGAGCGGCAGCTGATCGTCGAGCGCGAGAGCGTGACGACGCTCGCCGTCGAGGGCACCTTCGACGACTGCCAGCGGATGGTCAAGGAGGCGTTCGCGAGCGCCCGCCCCGAGGCGGGCCGGCTGTCGTCGGCCAACTCGATCAACATCGGGCGGCTGCTGCCGCAGATGCTCTACTACGTCTGGGCCGCGTCGCGCCTCGACGCGCCGCCCGTGTTCGTGGTGCCGAGCGGCAACCTGGGCAACCTGACCGCCGGCACGCTGGCGATGCGCGGCGGCCTGCCGGTCGCCGGCTTCGTGGCCGCGCACAACGCCAACGACGGCTTCCCGCGCTTCCTCGGCGGCCGCGAGGCCCCCGGCGGCGCCTCCGTGCGGACGCTCTCGAACGCGATGGACGTGGGCGTGCCGAGCAACCTCGAGCGCCTCCGGTCGCTGTTCTCCGACGCCGAGCTGCGCGAGGTCATCCGCGGCGAGGCGGTGGCCGACGAGACCACGCTCGCGACGATGCAGGCCGTCCACGACGCCACCGGCTACCTCGCCGACCCGCACACGGCGGTCGGGCTCGAAGCCGCGCGCCGCCTCGGGGCCGACGGCCCGGTGGTGGTGCTGGCGACGGCGCACCCGGCCAAGTTCCCCGAGGCGGTCGAGCGGGCGCTCGGCGTCACGCCGGAGGCGCCCGCGCGGCTGGCGCGGCTGTGGGAGGCGCCGGTCGCTGTCCAGACGATCCCGCCCCGCCTCGGGGCGCTGCGCACGGTCATCGAGGCAACCTAGGGCGTGTGGACATTCGCGAGGTCAGGCTCGCGCGAGGTCATGATTTCGGCCTCGCAAGAAGCGCGAGGAGGTCGGGGTCGTAGCCCCGGACGACGAGTGCGACGCGGCGAAGGCGGAATCTGGGCCGTGCGCGCCGA
>JBCCQJ010000437.1:0-2604 GCA_039024395.1 Bacteroidota bacterium
CGTTGACGGATCAGCCGGAGCGGATCCGGAGCCGGACTCTGTTCCACTGGTGGCCCGGCGGCACTAACCATACCCTCATAGAATAACCGGATTTGGTATGATGCACCGTGACCAGCGGGCGCCGACGCTCCGGCCTTGCAGAAGCCCCCAGGCGGACGCGCCTCCCCACCGCCCTACACCATCCCCGCACGCTTCCGCGCGACCCACTCCACCGACAGCAGGCCAACGGCGAGGGCCAGCAACCAGGGGATCCCGAGCAGCGGCGTCTCGTCCTCGCGCACGAGGGGCCGGTCGGCCAGGGCGCCGCTCGCGCGGAGGCCGCGGACGAACGCCCCGAGCGAGTCGAGCGGGACGACCTCGCCGCCTGATCGCTGGGCGATCTGCCGCATCAGCCCCAGGTCGGCGCCGGGCTCGCGGAACTCGGCCGCCAGCGCGCCGACGGCGAACGCGCCGCGGTCGTCCCCGAGGCGGGTGCCGCCGCGCGTGGCCTCGGCGGTGAACGTGTAGCGGCCCGGCGGGCGGATCCCGAGGTCGGCCACGTAGCGGCCGTTGCCGACCGAGCGCATCGTCACGCGCTCCGCCTCGGGGCCGCCGGACACCTCGAGCACGAGCTGGGCGTCGTCGAGCGGCTCGAGGCCCTCGCCGTAGACCTGGCCCGTGAACGTGACCCGGTCGCGCTCGCCGAAGAGGCTCCGGTCGGGGCGGACGCGCACGGGCCGGCGGTCGCGCACGGCCGTCGTCCACCGGACAAGGTTGTCGACGAGAGCCGGGTAGGCCGCGCGCAGGTCGTCGAGGTCGTCGGGCAGCGTGCGCCACCGCCACGTGCCGGCTCCGAGGAGGGCGGCCGAGCGGACGTCGCCGCTCTGGCGGACGGCCAAGAGCGGCGCATTGAGCGTGGCGCCGCCGCGGCGGACGGCGCCGAGGGTCCGGGCGCCGGGCTGGAGCGCCCACCGGGTCGGGCTGGCCGCGAGCGGCGGCAGCGCGCGCAGCCGCGACGTGGGCACGCCGAGCCCGCCGAGGATCGGGTGCGCCTCGCCGGCCGCCGTCGGCACGAAGCCGGCGTCGACGGTCCCGCCTCGGGGCGCGGCCGGCGAGACGGGCAGGACGCCGCCGAACGCGGCCCCGAGGCGGGCGATGTCGGTCTGGCGCGTCAGCACGAACAGGGCCGGCAGGCCGCCCTCGACCGCGCTCGCGATGCGCTCGGTCGTCGGGGCGTCGGCCGCGGCGCCGGGGTAGCCGGCGAGGACCAGGAGGTCGAACGGGGCGAGGGCGTCGGGCACCGTCCCCTCGTAGAACTGGCCCGGCGCGCGCTGCGTGCGGACCGTCACGTCGAGCGACTCGTCGGCCTCGAGGACGGCACGCAGGGCGGAGAGGTCGGGGCTCGGGGCGGCGGCGAGGAGCAGCACGCGCCGCGTGTCGTCGAGGACGCGCACGGTCACCGTCTGCCGGTTGTTGCGCGTCGTCGCCTCGCCCGCGACCGGCCCCACCGTCACGGTGTAGCGCCTCAGGCCGGGCGTCGCCGGGGTCACGGTGAGGTCGACGGCCGCCTCGGCGCCGTCGGGCGGCAGCGTCACCGTCGCGCGCGTGACCACACTCCCGCCCTCCGAGACCGTCACCGAGGCGGTCTCGCCGCCGTACCCCGAGGCGCGGATGCCGGCCTGGATGGGCAGCGGGCTCCGGGCGTACGCGACGTCGTTCGTGACGGCCCGCACGAGGCGGACGTCCCGGTTCGAGACGCTGTCGCCCGCGACGGCGGTGTGGACCGGCACAGGGAAGCGCTCGGCGAGGTAGGTCGGGTTGCGGCCGTCGGTGATGCGGCCGTCTGACACCAGCACCACACCTCGGAGGTTGCGACCGGCGAAGTCGTCGGCGACGCGCGTGAGGGCGGCGGCGAGGTCGGTCCGCTCGCCGGCGACGGCGAGGCTGTCGGGCGGGAGCGAGCGCCCCGCCGGCACCGCCTCGGCGTCGAAGCGGTAGAACCGGAGGGCGCCGTCGTCGGGCAGGTCGGCGACGGCGGCGCGGACGCGGTCGGAGGGCGTCGTGCCCGTCGTGCCGAGCGTCAGGCTCTCGCTGTCGTCGACGAGGACGGCCAGCAGCGGGTCCTCGACGGTCCGCGTGATGGCGCGCCAGACCGGGTCGAAGAGCAGCAGCAGCACCACGAACAGGGCCGCGAACCGGAGGCCGGCCAGGAGTAGGCGGCGCGGCCCGTAGACCTGCGGCGTGCTGCGGCCGTAGCTCCACCACGCGAGGCCGCCGGCCGCGAGGGCGCAGAGCGCCAGCAGGACGGGGGAGTACGCGAGCGAGAGGTCCACAGTCGGGGGGAGGGCCGCGCGAAGCTACGCGGAGTCACGGCGGAACGGCCGCCCCGAGGCGGTGTTGCGGAAGGAGGGATGGGGGGCGCGGTCGGAAAGGTTCCCGCGATCCGGTGGACCGCAGCGCGCTGTAGAGACGCCCCGCCAGGGCGTCTCCCCCGTGTCCGCCGCCTCGACGCCTCCCGCCGCAGGCGCCCCCGCGCATGAACCCACCGCCTCGGGGACGCCATCCGCCGCACCCGGTGCGGGACGGTCACCTCCCGAGGCGGTCGGCCTGGAAGGCGCCGGGCAG
>JBCCQJ010000438.1:0-2592 GCA_039024395.1 Bacteroidota bacterium
CTTCCAGGTGATCGCCGAGCCGGTCTCGAGCTGCGTCCAGGTGACCTTCGAGTTGCGGCCGGCGCAGAGCGCGCGCTTGGTGACGAAGTTGTAGACGCCGCCCTGGCCCTCGGCGTTGCCGGGGTACCAGTTCTGGACGGTCGAGTACTTCACCTCGGCGTCGTCGTGGGCCACGATCTCGACGATGGCGGCGTGGAGCTGGTACTCCTCGCGCATCGGGGCCGTGCAGCCCTCCATGTAGGAGACGTAGCCGCCCTCCTCGCAGATGATGAGCGTCCGCTCGAACTGGCCCGTGTTGGCCTCGTTGATCCGGAAGTAGGTGCTCAGCTCCATCGGGCAGCGTACGCCCTTCGGGATGTAGCAGAAGCTGCCGTCTGAGAACACGGCCGAGTTGAGGGCGGCGTAGAGGTTGTCCGTGTAGGGGACCACCTTGCCCATGTTGGCCCGCACCAGCTCGGGGTGGTTCTCGACCGCCTCGGAGAAGGAGCAAAAGATGATGCCCTCCTTCGCCAGCTCCTCCTTGAACGTGGTCGCGACGGACACCGAGTCCATCACCGCATCGACCGCCACGCCGGCGAGGGCGGCCTGCTCGCGGAGCGGGATGCCGAGACGCTCGAAGTCGTCGAGGACCTCCTGCGGGACGTCGTCGAGCGAGTCGTACTTGGCCTTGTTGCCGGGCGCCGCGTAGTAGTAGGCATCCTGGTAGTCGACCGCGGGGACGTTGAGGTGCGCCCAGTTGGGCTCCTTGCCCTCGTCGAGGAGCTTGAAGAAGTGCCGGAGCGCCTTCAGGCGGTACTCCAGGAGCCACTCGGGCTCCTCCTTCTTGGCCGAGATGAAACGGACGGTATCCTCGCTCAGGCCCTTCGGCGCCTTCTCGGACTCGACGTCCGTCGTGAAGCCGTACTTGTAGCCCTGCTCGGCAACGTCCTCGAAGAAATCGTGCTCGGTGTAGGTCGGCATGGTTTTTCGAAGTGTGTGCGACGACAACCGGGCCGAATGGGGGCTGTTCCCTGAAATCGGCGCGAACGAAAGCGGTCGCGGGCAAACCCTTGACGGGGGCGAAACCAGCCGCATTCGCCGATGTTATTTAGACGCCATCCAGACCATCCCCGAGGCGGCTCCGCCTCGCCGACACCGCCCATGACTGAGACCGCAGACGCGCCGTTCGGGATCACCGACCGCGCCCTCGACCGCCTCGCCGCCGTCGCCGCCTCGGAGGCGGTCGACCTCGGCGCGACCTACCTCCGCGTGGCCGTCGTGCCCGGCGGCTGCTCGGGGCTGACCTACGACCTCGGCTGGGACACCGCCCTCGGGGCCGACGACGAGGTGGTCGAGGTCGAAGGGCTCCGCGTGGTCCTCGACCTCAAGAGCCGCCTCTACGTCGAGGGCACGACGCTCGACTTCACCGACGGCCTCGACGGCCAGGGCTTCCACTTCGACAACCCCCAGGCGACGCGGACGTGCGCGTGCGGGGAGTCGTTTAGCCTCTAGCGGCTCGACCCCGGGTCCGGCTCCACCTCGGGGCCGAGCGTTTGGTCCCGGACCGTCACGCCACGAAAAAAGCCCGGCGGCCTTACGGGGCCGCCGGACTTGCGACGGTGGACGTGGGACGGCACGTCGGCACCTAGCCCCATCAACGTCGCGTGGGTGTGTCCGTTGCCGGTTCCGAGCGTCTTCACGGACGATCAGGAAATCCCCGACGGTCGCTTCGGGGACCGCGTCACCCGCCGCCGAGGGACCACGTAATCCGGTCGCCCGGCACGAGCCCGAGCCGCCGCGTGATGCCGGCCTCGACCTCGACGACGAACTGGGCCGGCCCCTCGGAATACACGTTGTCGAGCGAGAAGGGCGTCGTGTTCTCGACCGTGTTGAGGAGCGTCGAGTCGGCCCCGTAGAACTGGATGTCGAGCGAGCGCGGCGTGTTCATCATGTAGAACGCCTGCGGCTCGGCACGCGGGAAGACGAACAGCATCCCGGTGTCGTCGGGGATCTCGGTGCGCTGCATGAGGCCCCGCGCGCGCGACGAGTCGTCGTCGGCCACCTCGATGTCGATGGTCTTGAGCGTGTCGGCGCCGCGGACGAAGCTCAGCGTGCCGTCGATGCGGAACGGGATGCCCGCCTCGGCGCTCGGGCTCGGCGGTGCCGAGGCGTCGTTGCAGCCGGCCGCGACGAGGACAACGACGAGAACGAGAGCGAGGCGCATGTGGAGATGGGATGCCGCGACCCAAGCTAGCGGCACGGCAACCCGCCGATGGCCGGTCGACGGTCCAACGCTCCAGGGTCGCCCGCCTCGGGGGCACGATCCGCGCACGGCCAAGCCTGGTGCCCCTCCTCGACGCTTGCTCCGAGGCGGGGCGTGATGGACACTGTGGAGACGCCTCGCCGAGGTGTCTCTACAACCGCCCCGATGGAACCAAGCGCCAGCCCCGAGGCGGGGGCACCTCGCCCACAGCCCCATACGCATCAGGTTAAGCGCGCTCTGCTCGACAGCATGGGGCCGTAGAGCCCCGACGGAAGGAAAGCCGCCTCGGCGGGTATCCGTGTAGCGACCAAGCTGCACATACCCCGCTCCGGCGGCTCTCCGATGACCAA
>JBCCQJ010000439.1:0-2587 GCA_039024395.1 Bacteroidota bacterium
CGGGTCGGTTGCCGTACCACAGGTACATGTGCCCGTTGACGTCGAAACGGGGGTGAAGAGTGATCGCAGAGAGCCCGAGGAAGCCGCCCGCGTTCGCTTCGGCCGTGAGGTCCAGGAACCGCTCCGTCAAGAGTTCGCCGCCGCGGATGATCCGCACCTCGGCTCCGAGCACGCTGACGAAGATCCGGTCGTCGCCCGGGAATGCGACGGCGTCCGTTGGCATGCGCAAGAGATCGGCGAACGCGAGATTCGTCGGATCGAACGTCTGTTCGAAGTAGAGGGGCGGACTGGATTGGAAGGCGAGCGAGACGGCGAGCGTAGCGGCGAGCATGACGGGAGGCGTATTCCGCCATGGCGCGGCAGTTACTGCACGAGTCGTGCGAGCCTCCGTCGGCCCCCTTCGCGCTCGGGTCGGCTGGCTCCTGCCTGCGTCGGTCAAGGGCGACGCATGGCGTCAGTGCGCCTGACGCTTGTCACGGTGGACCGCGAAACGAGGGCGAAGACCCGAGAGCGGATCAGCAACCAGATCGTGCTCGACGCCGGTCACGAGCCGCCGATCACGATCGACCGAGAGTGACGCGGCGCTCTGCCGCTGGGATCAGCGGAACGTGATCTCGACCGCGTCCGAGCTCTGGAACCCGAACCCGCTGGCGCCGTCACGGAACCAGGCCTGGAAGCTGCGCGTCGCGCCCGGCGCGAGCGCGGCGCCCCACGGGGCGTTGAAGTCCACGTCGAGCGACATCGAGCCGTCGGCCGGGACCGCCGGGCTGCGCACGAGCGACGGGCCGCCCACGCAGAGGCGGCCCGCGCCGAGCGGCAGATCGACGCGCGCGGCGCCGTGGAAGAAGAGGCCGAACCCGGTCGGCACGTTCTCCGCGCGGAGACGGAAGCGGTCCGCTGCGATCGTTCGTGAGCCGTCGCCGAAGATCGTCGCGGCAGCGCCGCTGGCGTTGACGGTCGACGAGCAGTGTCGGGTCGTGTCCACGTCGAGGTCGTAGAGCTGCACGTCCCCCGGATCGATCTGCCCCAGGACCGTTCGGCCGTCCGCGACGAGGAGCGCTCCGTCCGCCGCCGAAACGACCCCGCCGAACACGCGGAACGGGTTGGGCGAGGGGCCCGGCGGCAGGAGCACCTCGTCGAGCTGCCATCCGCTCCCGTCACGACGGAAGACGTGGACCTCCCCCTCGCTGTCGGTCCGAGAGAAACTCCGCGAGCCGATCGCGAGCACGCCCTGGGAGAAGCTCAGCGACAGGCCGAACGAGTCCAGGGCGCCCGGCGTCCGGGCGGTGAGGTTCGCGGTCTCGACCCAACCGTTCACCGTTCGCTCGAAGACGTGGACGCGGCCCGCCCTCGTCAGCCCGTCGACGGTCGCGGCCCAGGCGGCGACGGCGGCGACGTCCCCCTCGATCGCGACCACGTCTCCGAACTTGGACTCGTCCTCGGGCGGAACGACGGGCTGCAGCTCGCCCTCGAGAGCCCACGTCGAGCCGGTACTGCGGAAGACCCACGCGCCGCCGGTGCGTTCGCCACCGACCTCGTGCCCCGGCGCGCCGATCACCGCCCCGTCCAGGTGCACGTCGAGGCCCATGCCGAAGAACCGCGACGACCCCGGGCCGGGCATCGTCAGCCGTTGGGC
This sequence comes from Bacteroidota bacterium, assembly GCA_039024395.1. Classification (GTDB taxonomy): domain Bacteria; phylum Bacteroidota; class Rhodothermia; order Rhodothermales; family Rubricoccaceae; genus Rubrivirga. The sequence continues at coordinate 1,637 of JBCCQJ010000439.1, forward strand.
CTCGGCCCAGCCGCCGGGCTGCCGCTCGTGCACGACGACCGTGCCCTCGGATCCGCTGCCGGGTGTCACGTCGGCGAAGGGAGCGGCGGCCATCAGGACGTCTCCCTCGAGCTTCACGGTCGAGCCGAAGCGCGAGCCGTACAGGCCTGCGCCGTTGCTGTAGACGATCTGGTCCACGCCCCAGCCGCCCACGAACCGTCGATAGACGTAGAGCTGCCCGTGGAAGCCGGGCAACGTGCCCGGTGCGCTCACCACGAGCTCGTCCGCCTGGATCGCCATCGACGCGCCGAAGCCGATCGAGTACGGCAACGTCGGGTCCTCGAGGAGCTCCGTGAAGACGAGCGAGACTCCGTCCCTCTCGTACATCCGCACGTGGTTCCGCTGGTTGCCGCCGAGCTGGGTCTCGACCTGGCGGATCGCCGCCGTCTCGCCGTCCCACTCGACGTTGCCGCCGAACTGCATCCGGTCGCCGAGGCCGTCACCGGAGAGCGTGGAGAGCAGATGCTGCGCGTCCGCGCGAGGAGCGGCGAGCAGACTGGCGAGGAGGACGGTCGAGCTGAGCGCGAGCGATCTCATGGGTCGTGCGGGTTCCGGTGGCTGTCGGACCTGTCTTGCTGCGGGAGGGCCGCCGGGTTCGAGGCTACAGGAGCTTCGTGGGACTCGCCAGGACGGCGGCGGGGGGCGGTCACCTCGTCCCCTCGCGGCCCCCCTTCACGTCCGTCCGTATGCTGACGGCCATGGGCGAGCTCATCGTTCCCGCGGGCCAGCCGGCTTCCGTCGACGCGCCCGTCGTCCCTCGCACCGGTCAGGACCGCCGCCGCCGCCCGACCCCGATGTTCTCGCGCTACTGGCTGCGCGGTCGCCGCCGCAGCGGGGGTCGCCGTCCGGGCGAGGACGAGAACGTCTACGTCGACCGCTACTACAGGACCGAGACCCTCGCGCTCCTCTGGC
>JBCCQJ010000440.1:0-2586 GCA_039024395.1 Bacteroidota bacterium
AGGCGCTCGGCGAGGTCGTCCCACGGGTGCTTCTGGAGCTGCTTGTAGCCCAGCGAGATCCGCTGGCGCTCCTTGTCGTAGTCGAGGACGACGACGTTGAGCTTCTGATCGAGCTCCAGGACTTCGCTCGGGTGGCCGACGCGGCCCCACGAGAGATCCGTGATGTGGAGCAGGCCGTCGACGCCGCCGAGGTCGATGAAGGCGCCGAAGTTGACGATGTTCTTGACCTGGCCCTCGAGCACCTGGCCCACCTCGAGCGAGTCGAGGATGAGCGTCCGCTGCTGCTGGAGGTCTTTCTCGATGAGCGCCTTGTGCGAGATCACGACGTTCCCGTTGCCCGGGTTCGTCTTGACCACCTTGAACTCCATCGTCTTGCCGAGGTAGACGTCGAAGTCGCGCACGGGCCGAACGTCGACCTGCGAGCCCGGGAGGAAGGCCTCACTCCCCAGCAGGTTGACGATCATGCCGCCCTTGATGCGCTTGACGATCTCGCCCTCGATCACGCCGCCGGTCTCGAGGGCCTCCTCGATGATGTTCCAGCGGAGCTTGTCGATGGCCTTGGCGTAGCTCAGCGTGAGCTGGCCGCGGCGGTCCTCGAGGCGGTCGACGTACACGTCGATCTCCTCCCCCACCTCGGGGGCTGCGGGGAACTCGTTCTTGGCGACGACGCCATCCGACTTGAAGCCGATGTCGACGACGACCTCCTTCTCGGTCAGGCCGACAACACGGCCCGTCACGATCTGGTCGGCCTCGACAGCCGACATCGAGTTGGTGTAGAGGTCCGCCATCTCGTCCGGCGCCGCCCCGATGTCGGAGACCTGGCTCGACGCGCCGATGCCGGAGATGCCGGCGTTGGCGGCGTCGCGCTCCTCGAGGTCGTCGATCGAGATCGTGCGGCCGAGGTCCTTGCCGGTATACCCGAGCGGCTCCGCCGTCGCAGCACCGTCGCCCGAGGCGAAGTCCGACACCGCCTCCTTCACCGAGGCGGCGACCGTCTCGACCGTTTCCTTGGCGGTCTCGGCCACCGTCGCGGCTGCCTCGGCGACCGTCTCGAGAACTCCGCCGTCACTGGAGGCCGCAGCCCCCTGGACCGGGGGCGGATCGGGCGACGGGTCGTGACCGCCATCGCCGTCGCCGCCGTCCTCGTCGCCTTCGCCAGCCGCCGTGGCTACCGGAGGCGGGTCGGGGGACGGGTCATGGCCGCCATCGCCGTCGCCACCCTCGTCATCGCCTTCGCCGGACGCTGCAGCCGCCAGGACGGGAGGCGGGTCGGGGGACGGATCGTGACCGCCGTCGCCTTCGCCGTCCTCATCGTCGCCTTCGCCAGCCGCCGTGGCTACCGGAGGCGGGTCGGGGGACGGGTCATGGCCGCCATCGCCGTCGCCACCCTCGTCATCGCCTTCGCCGGCAACAATCGGTTCGGGGGCAGCGGCCGCCTCGGGGGCGTCGGTCGAGACCGCGTCGGCCTCAGGAGCGTCGACCTCGAGGGTCGGGGTGGAGACGGCCTCGTTGGTCGTCTCCGGAGTTTGGGGTTCGTTCGCCATAGGGCAGGACTCGGCACGGGCCGCCCGGGAGGGCGAGAGACAGTGGCTGGCGCCGAAGTGGATTTGAAGGGTGAAACAAGGTCCCGCTCGCGCGGTCTCTCCCCGGCGCGTGCCGGACGGAGCGGGAAGCAGAGGCGGCCCAGAGGGGCCGTACGGGTCAGAGCACAGAGGCTCGGGTCAGAGCGCCGAGGCGGCCCGCACGCGGCGAACCGCGGCGATCACGCGCTCGACCTGCTCGTCGACCGTCAGGGCGGTCGTGTCGAGGGTCTCGGCGTCGTCGGCCGGACGCAGCGGCGCGAGGGCACGGCCTTTGTCGCGCGCGTCGCGGGCGGCGATTTCGGCCCGGACCGTCTCGAACGTTCGTGCGTCAGGATCGGGTCCCGACTGTTCGAGCCGGCGCTGCGCGCGGGCGTCGAGGTCGGCGACGAGAAAGAACTTGACGTCGGCGTCGGGGAAGACGACGGTGCCGATGTCACGCCCCTCAACAATCACGCCGCCGGCCGCCTCGTGGTCGCAGGCCACGCGCCGCTGGAGGGCGACCATGGCCTCGCGCACGGGGGCGAGGGCGCTCGCGCGAGAGGCGCTCTCGGCCGCCTCGGGGGTCCGGATCCGGTCGGTCACGTCGTCGCCGTTGAGGGCGACGCGGAGGCCGTCCGGGCCGGCATCGAGGCGGACGTCGAGGCCGGGCAGGAGCGCGGCGGCAGCGTCGTCGGTGAACGGGAGGCTCTGGTCGCGGAACGCGAGCCCGACGGCCCGGTACATCGCACCGGTGTCGAGGTAGAGCCACCCCAGCCGGTCGGCCACGCGCCGCGCGGTCGTGCTTTTGCCCGACCCGGCGGGGCCGTCGAGAGCGACAATCACGCGCGTGCGGTGCTCAGGGGAGCCGATCAGTATACACGACGGGGCCGCCCCTGCAAAAGCATCCCGGTGTGAGGATGCGGTGAGGCTCGGAGAGCGCGGAGAGCGCGGAGAGCGCGGAGAGCGCGGAGAGCGCGGAGAGCGCGGAGAGCGCGGAGAGCGCGGAGAGCGCGGAGAGCGCGGA
>JBCCQJ010000441.1:0-2582 GCA_039024395.1 Bacteroidota bacterium
AGAGGCCGTCGGCGCGTCGGTTGAGGCGGTCATCGTCGAAGGTGCCTGCGAAGGAAAGCATGGTGGGTGTGGGCACGTGTGAGCCTCTATCCTACCGCGCCCGACAGCTTGTGTATACACCGTAGCGCTGGGGGGAGGAGAGTCGTAGACACCGAGGCGGTGGGGTATCCTGCGGTCGACCCAATCGTCTCTCGTACGCATTGCGTAGACGGCTTCTCATCTCGGCCGTTGCTGTCGCGGCGGTATTCAGTCTCGACTCTCTTCTAGCCGACCAGGGGCCGCGCGTCGGCTGTGGTGATCTCGCTCTTGGAGACAGCCTGTTCGTATTGCGACTCAAGGGCCAGCTTCACCACGCCGAGTACTACGAGCAGTACGGGGACGCCTTCTACATCGACGCCGAGTGCGATGGAGAGCGCGTCAGGTACTGGCTCTCCTACGACTGGCGCGGCGTCTCTCCTCGGGTCACAGCAGCGACGGCGATCGTGGAGATGAAGACCGACCCCGAGGCGGGAGAAGCAGTACTACATGCAAGCGGGTTTGGCCTCTCTCCGGAGTCACTTATCCCAGCCGTTTCGGAGATTCGAGATGGCAACGCCCACGTGGTGTCGCAGGGGAGGCCTATCAATTCAGGGCCGCACCAGGCCTATCGCTCGATCCTCCAAGATCCGGGAGGCCGAGTCCTCATGGACAACTTGGTCGTCGGAACGCGCAGGCCCTCGTAAGACCTGAGACGGAAGGCAACATCTGCGCTTCTCGGTCCTCCGTCATCGATGCCCCGAGGCGGTCAGCCCTCGGAGTCGCCGCCTCGGTGCGGGCCGACGCTGTGCTCGATCAGGTCCAGGATCCGGTGCAGCTTGTCGGCCCACGACGTCGGCTCAACGTAGCCGTGCGGCTCGACCGGCGCGATCGCCAGCTCCCAGTCGCGCTTGCCCATCTCGATCAGCCGCTGGCTGAGGCGGAAGATGTCCTGCGGCTGCACGTTGTCGTCCACCAGCCCGTGCGTCATCAGGAGCGGGTCCTCCAGCCCCGAGGCGAACTCGATGGGCGACGACCGCTCGAACGCCTCGGGGTCGCGCTGGGGCGTATTGAGGATGTTGCGCGTGTAGGTGTCGTTGTAGTGCGCCCAGTCGGTCACGCTGCGCAGCGCCGCGCCGGCGCCGAAGTGCTCCGCCTCGGTGAAGAGCGCCATCAGCGTGAGGAAGCCGCCGTAGGAGCCGCCGTAGATGGCGACGCGCTCCGGGTCGATCCCGAACGCGTCGTTCAGGTAGCGGCTCGCGTCGACGTAGTCCTGGAGGTCGCGCCCGCCCATGTGGCGGTAGACGGCGGTGCGCCAGTCGCGCCCGTAGCCGGCGCTGGCGCGATAGTCGACGTCGAGGACGACGTAGCCGCGGTCGGCCAGCAGGTTGTGGAACTGGTACTCGCGGACGTAGCTGCTCCACCAGCGGTGCGCGTTCTGGAGGTAGCCGGCGCCGTGGACGAACAGCACGGCCGCGCCGTTGGGCTCGACGCCCGCCGGCGGACGGTAGATGCGCGCCGGCACGCGCGCCCCGTCGGAGGCGGGGATCTCGACGATCTCGGCGTCGCGCCACGGGTACGCCTCCCACGCCTCGGTGGCGGACGCGGTGACACGCTCGGCGCCCGCCGACAGGCCCTCGGCCCCGAGGCGGGCAAGGTAGACATCGGGCGGGCGCGTGGCGGTCGAGTGGAGGAGCGCGAGCGTCTGGTCGTCGGGCGCAAGGGCGAAGTCCCACCGCCCGACGCCGTCCGTGAGCCGCTCGCGCGGCCCGCCGCCGACCGCCATCCGGTAGACGTGGCGCTGGCCGAGGTCGCCCTCGGACGACTGGAAGATCCAGTGGCTCGCCTCCCGGTTCAGCACCGGGCTGCTCACCTCAAACGCACCCGACGTCAGCGCCTCGACCTCCCCCGAGGCGGCGTCGACGGTGGTGAGGTGGCTCCAGCCGGTCCGCTCGCTCTGGAACCAGTAGAGGCTCGTGCCGGGGATCCAGCCGCCGGCGCTCGTGCCGCCCCACCACGAGATGCCCGGCCCGGCGACCCACGCCTCGTCGCGCTGCCGGTCGAGGAGCGAGAGCGTCCCCGCCTCGGGGTCGAGCCGCGCGAGCCAGCGGTCCTTGTTGTCGACCGTCCGCACGTCGACGACGGCGTGCCGGCCGTCGGGGCTCCAGCGGGGGCCGAAGGGGAGGTAGACGCGCGCCGAGTCGGCCTCGACGCCGGCCTCGCGCTCGTAGTCCGGCGGGTCGAAGGCGCCGGGCAGCGTCGTCACGTCGACGGCGTACGTCGTGTCGCGCGCGAGGTCCTGGACGTAGAGCGTTGCGCCCGTCCGCTCTCCGCCGACCTTCGGCCGCGCGCGGATCTCCTCCGCCGCGCCGGTCTCGGTGACGTAGTCGACCATCAGCGTGCGGTCCGCCTCGGCACGGTCGGCGAGGGTGAACGTGACGAACCGGGCGGTCGGGTCGACCTGGAGCTGGCCCACCTGCTTCGACCCGACGTAGTACGGCTTGGGGAGGCCGCGCGCGGCGGCGTCGCGGTCGCGGTCGGCCTCGCGGAGCGAGTCGCGCTCGACG
>JBCCQJ010000442.1:0-2571 GCA_039024395.1 Bacteroidota bacterium
GCGGGCGGTAGCGTGGGCACGGACTCCGTTTGGTAGACAGAATCCGTGATCTACGACACCGCCCGCCCCGCTACCTCAAAGAGCCAAAGTCCAGCTCAGAAGCTGTTCGGATTCACGCTTCCGGGCTCCGAGCGGCTGAGACCCCGTCCGTCCGGCGTCGCCCTGCATCACCGTAGCCAGGGCTACGGCGGCTTCGGGCTCCTGGCCCGACCGGGATCTCGCTCGCTCTCGCCTGGCGAAACCGAAACCCAAACAGCTTCTCAGCACCGGACCTGTGTTGACAATTCCTTCACGTCCGCGCATCTTGGTCGGCCCTGCGCACCGCCCCCGAGGCGGCCCTGTGTTCTCAGCCCCATCGCGCCATGACCGTCTACGACGCCGACCACATCCGCAACGTCGCCCTCGTCGGGCACCAGGGGAGCGGAAAGACGACGCTCGCCGAGGCCATGCTCTTCGACGCCGGCGCCATCCCGCGCATGGGCACCGTCGAGGCGGGCACGACGGCCAGCGACTTCCACGACTCGGAGCAGGAGCGCGGCATGTCGGTCTTCACGTCGCTGCTCCACGCCGAGTGGAAGGGCCACAAGATCAACGTGCTCGACACGCCTGGCTACCTCGACTTCTCGGCCGAGACGATCACGGCGCTCAAAGTCGCCGACACGGCGCTCTTCGTGATCGACGCCGCCGAGGGCGTCCAGGTCGGGACCGAGCTGGCGTGGAAGTACTCGACGATGTCGGAGACGCCGGCCATGTTCGTGCTCAACAAGCTCGACACGACGGGGGCAGACTTCGAGGCGGCGCTCGCCAAGATCCAGGACCGCTACGGCCGCGCGGCCATTCCGGTCCAGCTCCCGGGCGGCACGGGCACACGGACGATCATCGACGTGCTGCTGATGAAGCAGATCCGGTTCGACGACCAGGGCCAGTCTCATTTCGAGCCTATCTCGGAAGCCCTTTCAGAGCGCGCCGCGGCCCTCCACAACGAGCTCGTCGAGTCGATCGCCGAGAACGACGAGGGGCTGATGGAGCTCTACTTCGAGAAGGGCGCGCTGACCGAGGACGAGATGCGGCAGGGCCTGCACGTGGCGATGCTCAAGCGCCAGCTCTTCCCGGTCTTCCTGACCGTCGCCAGCGAGAACGTCGGCGTGAGCCGCCTGATGAGCTTCATCGACAACGTGTGCCCGAGCCCGGCCGAGATGCCGCCGCCGCACATGGACGCCGGCGCGGTGTCGGTCGACGCCCAGGCCGACCCGGTCGCGTTCGTCTTCCGCACGATGGCCGAGGAGCACGTCGGCGAGTTCAGCTACCTCAAGGTCTACGACGGGATGCTGACGTCTGGCATGGACCTCGAGAACGCGGGCGACGAGAGCATGGAGCGCCTCGGAACCCTCTATGCCGTCAACGGCCGCAACCGCGACACCGTCCCGCAACTCGTCGCCGGCGACATCGGCGCGACGGTCAAGCTCAAGCACACCGGCACCGGCGACACGCTGCGTACGAAGGGCACCGAGGCGGTCGTGACGCCGGTCGACTACCCCGAGCCCCGGATGCGGCTCTCGGTCCGCGCGGTCCGGGACGGGGAGGAGGACAAGCTGGCGCAGGGGCTCGCGCAGATCGTCAAGGAGGATCCGTCGCTCCACGTCGAGCACGACGCCCACCTCGGGCAGGTGACGCTGGCGGGCCAGGGCGAGATGCACCTCGACATCGCCAAGTACCGCCTCGCGAACCGCGCCGGCGTTGAGGTCGCCTTCGACCGGCCGAAGGTGGGCTACCGCGAGACGGTGCAGGCGCGCGCGAAGTCGTCGTACCGCCACAAGAAGCAGTCGGGCGGCGCCGGCCAGTTCGCCGACATCTCGATCCTGGTCGAGCCGCTCGCGGGCGACTTCCAGCCGCCGGAGACCATGAAGGTCCGGGGCGAGGCCACGATGGAGACCGACTGGGGCAGCCGCGTCCACTTCGTCGACGCCATCGTGGGCGGCGTGATCGACATGCAGCGCTTCTTCGGGGCGATCCAGAAGGGCGTGGCCGAGATGCTCCGCGAGGGGCCGGTGGCGGGCTACCCGGTCGGCGACGTCCGCGTGGTCGTCTACGACGGCGGAATGCACTCGGTCGACTCGAACGAGAACGCCTTCAAGACGGCGGCCAAGATGGCCTTCCGGAGTGGCTTCAACGACGCCCGCCCGGCCATCCTCGAGCCGGTCGTCGAGCTGGAGGTGACCGTCCCCGAGTCGCACATGGGCGACGTCCTGGGCGACCTCAACACCCGGCGTGCGCGGATCCAGGGCATGGACACCGAGGGCGTGTTCCAGGTCATCAAGGCGCACGTCCCCGAGGCGGAGCTGTACCGCTACTCGACGGCGCTGCGGTCGATGACGCAGGGCCGCGGGCTCCACCGCGCCCGCTTCAGCCACTACGACCCGATGCCGCGGCACGTGCAGGAGCAGGTCGTCTCCGAGCGCGCCGAGATGGTCGAGGCGTAGCGAGGACGACCGCCGCCTCGGGGAGCAAGACGACAGACTACGGACGACAGGCCGCCGACGGCGGACCGCCGCCTCGTGGAGCGGGGACGAC
>JBCCQJ010000443.1:0-2564 GCA_039024395.1 Bacteroidota bacterium
CCCCCCCCCCCACGACTCGACCGCAACGCCCGCCCCCGAGGCGGGTGCTCGGTCGAGTCCACCACCCCTATCCCCTCCTGGCAAGGAGTGGGACTGCGCATCTCCCGCCTCGGGGCCGGGAAACCCCACCCCGAGGCGGCGGGTCCGACGGCCATGCTCCCCGTCCACGCCGCCCAGCGCTACGTCACGCCCCTCCGCGAGGGCGGCTCCCTCCCCGCCCTCGTCGACACCGAGGCGGGGCCGTACGTGGTCAAGTTCCGGGGCGCCGGGCAGGGCGCGCGGGCGCTCGTCGCCGAGTTGGTCGTCGGCGGGATCGCGCAGGCCCTCGGGCTGCCCCTCCCCGACCTCGCCCTCGTCCGCCTCGACGACGCCTTCGGGCGGGCCGAGCCGGACGCCGAGATCCAGGACATCCTGCGCGCCAGCCGCGGCCTGAACGTCGGGCTCGGGTTTGTGGAGGGCGCCTTCGCGTTCGACCCGCTCGCCCACGCCGACCTGATCGACCCCGGCCTCGCCGCCTCGGTGGTCTGGCTCGACGCCCTCACGACGAACATCGACCGGACGGCCCGCAACCCGAACTTGTTGGTTGCGCCGTCCAATAACGGCCCCGAGGTGTGGCTCATCGACCACGGCGCCGCCCTCTACTTCCACCACGACTGGGCCAACACCGACGCCGCCCGCGCGCGGACGCCTTTCCCGGCCATCCGCGACCACATCCTGCTCCACCTCGCCGGCGACCTCGAGGCGGCTGACACCCGGCTCATGCCCCGCCTCGGGGAGGACGTGCTGGGCGGGATCCTGGAGGCGGTCCCCGACGACCTCCTGATGGACGCGCCTGAGGGCCGGACGCCCCCGTTCGACTCGGCCGAGGCCAACCGCGCCGCCTACCTCGACTACTTCGCGACCCGCCTCGGGGCCGAGCGCGCCTGGGTCGCCGAGGCCGTCCGCGCCCAGGCCGCCGGCGCCGACACGACCGCCCTCCCCTACCGGCGATGAGGGTACGAGGTACACGGTACGAGGTACGGTGCGCGCTCTGGATTCTCTGGAGTGCCAAGCCGGTCGGCGTACCCCGTACCCCGTACCCCGTACCCGCTTGGAGCGAGGCGTGAAGACCCTCCCCTACGATTACGCCCTGCTTCGCGCGGTCCACGTCCCGACGGGCGACGCCGAGACGGTGGGCGTGGTGCTCCAGTGCCGGCAGGCGCGGTTTCTGGGGGTCCGCCTGCTGGCTGCCCCCGAGGCGGTCGCCGCACGGTGGGAGGAGGTCGACGCCGACCTGCTGGAGCGCGCTCTCGCCTCGGTCGAGACCCTCGTTGCCGGTGGCCCCGAGGCGGCGCCGATCGGGCTGCTGCCGCCGTCGGAGCGGTTCCACTGGCTCACGGCTGCGCGCTCGACGGTTCTTCAGCCATCGCCCGTCCGCACCGGCGTCGCGGCCGACCCCGAGGCGGCGTTGGAGCGGATCGCCGCCTCGGTGCGGCGCACCGCCGTGTGAGGAGACGGCGCAGGCGTAGCGCAGGCGGAACCTGCCGGCCGCCTCGGGGCGTCTAGCCCGCGGCTCATTCCCGACGCTGGTGCTCCCCCCACCCCGACGCATGCTCGACGACGAGTTCGATTTCGACGACAACGGCGCTGCTCCGCTCAGCGACGACGACCTCCTGGCAGCCCTCGACGGGCCGGTCGCCGAGGCGTTCAAGACCCGCAAGCGGCGCCTGTCGCGCGTCCTCGCCGGCGGCGAGACCGGCGTCCAGTTCGAGGCGCTGGCCCTCTTCGCCGAGCCCATCTTCGGCCTCTACGACCTCGACGCCGCCGACGCCTTCCAGCTCAAGGCCGCCCCGGAGGCGGCCGGCGACGACACCGTCGCGATCCTCGAGACGGCGCGCGTGCTGTGGGCCTTCTTCTCGCTGCCCAAGTCGGAGCGCGGCCGCAAGCGGCAGGCGCTCGCCGCCCAGCTCGTCGGCGACGACCCGACCGCGGAGGACTGGATGGGGCTCGACGGGCTCCTCGAGACGGTCGAGGTCCACTGGAAGGCGCTCCTCCCCGAGGAGATCGAGATGGCGCAGGCGACCGAGCACGAGACGCTCGGCTTCGAGGAGCTGCTGCACCACCCGGCGTTCCGCGTCGGCGCCGAGGCCGACGACGCCACGCACGCCGGCTTCGGCGCGGCCGGCCTGAGCGAGATCGAGGCCCGCGCCCTCTTCGCGCAGCCGCTCCTCGAGGCCGCCGAGACGATGGCCGACGCCGACGCCTTCGAGAACGCCCTGGCCCGCGCCGACGCCTACTGGACGCTCGCGCAGTCCGCCGGCCCCGACCCCGAGGCGGACGCCCACGCCTTCGCGGCGTCCCACACCGAGACGGCCGACGACGCCGCGCGCGTCGCCGCCGAGGCGGCCCGCATGATCGCCCGCTACCGCGAGCTGTTTCCCGAGCACGCGGGCTGAGCGCGGAGAGCGCGGAGAGCGCGGAGAGCGCGGAGAGCGCGGAGAGCGCGGAGAGCGCGGAGAGCGCGGAGAGCGCGGAGAGAAGGTGCTGCCGCCTCGGGGCCGATGCCACACCGAGGCGGATGAAGG
>JBCCQJ010000444.1:0-2497 GCA_039024395.1 Bacteroidota bacterium
CCACAAGATGGGTGTACCCCTCGCACGTGACCTAGGGAATTCCCGGAGATGGGACCTCGTGGGCCGCCCGGGGTGCCCTCCGCCCCCGAGGTGGTCAGCCGCGGAGCGCCGACGCGACGATGCCCGGCAGGCGCAGCGCGCTCGGGTCGGCCGCGTACTTCGTCACCTTCTCGGCCGTCTCGGCGGCCGACGCGTTGGTCACGAACCACAACGGCGGCGGGGCCGCGTGCCGCTCGCCGAAGAACACCGAGCGCGGGAACGGCGCCCAGAACCCGGTCACGACCGTCTTCTGCGGCTGGCCAAACAGGAGGGCATTGTGGACCGTCCCCGAGCCGCTCTGGATGTCGTTGCGGACGTGCCCCGGGAACGCGCCCCATGCGGCCTGCGGCGCGAAGAAGCCGGCTCCTGCCCACAGGTTGACCCCGATCGTCCCGTAGCGGAGCCGCGCGACGGCGTCCTCGAACCGGTCCCCGAGGCGGCGCTGGGTCCGCGGGTGCACGAGGACCGTGATCCCGAGCGTGCCCATCACGCGCTCGTTGCAGAACGCAACGGCGTCGTCCAGCCACGCGCCGGCGTCGTCGCCGCCGGGGAGCGTGGCGACGTAGAGGACCGGCCCGAAGAACTCCTCGGTGAACGCGGCTGCGTCCGCCTCGGGGTCGATCTCGACCAGGAGCCGCGACGTGCCGAACCGCTCGGCGTCCTCGTGCTCCGAGGCGGCCGCCTCGATGCGGTCCTGCGCGCCGGGGTAGTAGGCCGGCCGGTCGTCGAGGGACGCGAGGACGCGGCGGACGGCGTCGAGGAACGCCTCGCGCTGCGGCCACGCCTCGGGGAGGACCAGGAGCTGCGTGCCGATGCAGTTGAACCCGCTGTTGTGCATCTTCGACGTCACCACGCGCTCGGCCTGGAAGTCGAGGTCGGGCTCGGACCAGTCGCCGGGGACGACGACGCACGGCGTCACGCCGCCCAACTCTGACGAGAACGGTTTGTCATTGACCGGCGCGTCGCGGCGCTTGCGGTCGGCCGCCTCGGGGCCGGTGCCGAAGACGATGGCGTCGAACGTCCGCTCGCTGCCCGTCATATGAATCGTGTCGACCGCCTCGTGGGTGGTGAGGGTGCCGCCGACGTCGGCGTCGCCGTAGGCGATGCGGAGGTAGCCGGCCTCGACGAACGCGGCGAAGGCCTCCTCCAGGATCGGCCCGAGGTAGGCGTTGACGGGGTTCATCTTCAGGAGCACCACCTCGCCCTCGGCGTAGAGCCTGTAGAGGACGTCGAGCGGCGGGATCGAGGCGATGTTGCCGGCCCCGAGCACGAGCGCGACGGCGCCCTCGGGCGCGGGGTCCTGGTAGACGCCGGCCATCGTGCCGACGAGCGTCTCGGGCGTCACGCCGGGCGCCTGCCACACCTCGGCCTCGACGCCGCTTAGCAGGACGCGGTCCATGAGGCCGTCCGGGAGCACCTCGACGATCGTCTGGCCGTCGGGCCGCTGGCGCACGCGGCCCGCGACGCGCTCGGCGAGCGTGCCCGCCTCGACGTGGCGGAGCGTCTCGGCGAGCGGCTCGAGGTACTGGAGCACCGCCCACGGGCCGCTCACCCACTCCTCGCCGCGCCACGGCGAGTCGCCGGGCAGCCCCTTCGCCTCCGAGGCGGCGGCTACCCACCGCGCGGCGACGGCCCCGAGGCGGGGCCGCAGGTCCTCCAGCATCTCGATCTTGAGCGCGAGCGGGAGGCGTGCCCACTCGGTCGCGCGCGCCTGGAGCACGGCGAGGTCGGCGTCGAGCCGGGCGCGGTCGGTGTCGGGGGGCGTGGGCATCGGAGCGGTGTGGCGGGGGGCGGAGGTTAACGCCGTGCCCCGAGGCGGCCGTACCCTCCGCCGTGCCCGACGCGCCCTCCCGTCTCTCCCGCCCGGTGGTCCTCGCCGGCACGGCCCTCGTGATGATGGCGTTCGCAGCCAACTCGGTGCTGGCGCGCCTCGCGCTCCTCGCCACCGAGGTGGACGCCGCGACGTTCGCGGCGGTCCGCCTCGGGGCCGGGGCGCTCGTGCTGGGGGCGATCGCGCGGCTGCGCCGAGGCGGGAGGGGAGGAAGCTGGGCGTCGGCGACCGCGCTGTTCGCCTACGCCGCCGCGTTCTCGTTCGCCTACCTGTCGCTGGCGACGGGCACGGGCGCGCTCCTGCTGTTCGGGGCCGTGCAGATCACGATGATCGGGGCCGGGCTGGCTGCGGGCGAGCGGCTGACGGGCGTGCAGGGGGCGGGGCTGGTCGCGGCGCTGGCGGGTTTGGTCGTGCTGGTCGCGCCGGGCGTCGAGGCGCCGCCGCTGGGCGGCGCGGCGCTGATGGCCGCCTCGGGGGTGGCCTGGGGCGTCTACTCGCTGCGCGGGCGGAGGGCGGGCGACCCGGTCGCGGCGTCGGCCGGCAACTTCTGGCGGGCGGCCCTCCTCGGGGTCGGTCTCGGCGGGGTCGTGTGGGTGAGCGGCGGGGCGCTCCGGCCCGATCCGGTCG
>JBCCQJ010000445.1:0-2483 GCA_039024395.1 Bacteroidota bacterium
CTATTCCTCCGGCTTTTTGCTCCCTACAGAGTCATCCCCGCGAACGCGGGGATCCATGCAACGGTGGCCAGAATTGGCGCCGTATGGATTCCCGCCTGCGCGGGAATGACTGAATGTGGGGGATTGGCGGCAGCACTTAACGGCCCTGCCCGCTGGGGGGAGGAGACTCTCGGACCCCGAGGCGATCAGCCCTGAGGCCCTATGACCGTCGTCCGTGGTCTGTCGTCCGTCGTCCTTCCCCGAGGCGGGGGTCGCTACCAGGCGCAGACGGCGGGCGCAGGGTTGGACGGCAGGCCGCCCGCCCAGCTCGTCCACCCGGGGCGCGCGTGGTAGCCGCGCTGGGACACGATGCAGGCCGGGTCGGGGCCGAACGCGGCCACCTCGACGATCTCGCTGCCAGTCTCGAGGGGGGCCTCGTGGACCTGCACGAGCGGCACCGAGGTCCGGTAGACGTAGCGCGCGGTGCCGCCCGCGATGACGCCCGTCCGGTTCGCGTCGGCGTCGTCCTCGGCGTAGCCCAGCGCCGCGATCGTGACCGACGAGAGCTGGCTCGGGTCAGCGCCTGCGCCGCCGAAGATGCGAGGCTTCTCGTACCACGCCATCACCTCGCCGACGAGGGCGATGCCGGCCTCGGTGTAGCGGTCCTGGGCGGCCTTGCTCTCGTTCTCGTGGAAGGCCTGGATCCCGACGACGACGGCGAGCCCGACGATGACGACGCCAAGCAGGAGGAGGATGAGTTGCTGCTGACCCATAGGACGCAAGGGGGAGTTTGCGCTCCGCCCTCGCAGCCCTGTTCCGGCCGCACAACGGCCTTAATCAACTCGGCGAACCGTCACCGTCGCGTTCCACCTCGCCCCGAGGCGCCTCGGAGCGTCTCCGGACGAGACCTCTTGTGCCGCGACACCGAGGGATGCCCTTCCTCGTCCGACTCAGCGTATCTGACGGGGTGCCTCGAAGCAGATGCGTGATCCTCTTGGGCGAACAGTCACGCATCACGACCGCGCAGCGACGGCGCAGCCAATCACGCATCGAACCATAGCGAATGACCCTGTCGAGCGTGTCGCTACGGTGGGTCGCGTGTCGGCCCGTCCCGAGCCTATCGCCTCCTCTACAGCAGCGGCGTGTCGACCGCGTACGCCTCGAGCTGCCGGCGGTAGGCGGCCAGGAAGCTCGCCGCCATCGAGCCGTCGATGATCCGGTGGTCGTAGCTCAGCGAGACGTACATCATGTGGCGAATCGCGATCACGTCCTCGCCGTCCGGACCGGTGACCACAACCGGCCGCTTCACGATGGCGCCGGGCGAGAGGATGGCCGACTGCGGCTGGTTGATGATCGGCGTGCCCATCAGCGAGCCGAGGCTGCCGACGTTGGTGATCGTGAAGGTGCCGCCCTGCAGCTCGTCGGGCTGGAGCTTCTTGTTGCGGGTGCGGTCGGCGAGGTCGGCGACGGTGTGGGCGAGGCCCGTCAGGTTCTGCTGGCCCGCGTTGCGGACGATCGGCACGAGCAGCCCCTTCGTCCCGATGGCGACCGCGATGCCGATGTGGAAGTCCTTCTTGACGAGGATGCGGGTGCCCTCGACGGAGCTGTTGAGCAGCGGGTGCTCGCGGAGCGGCTCGATGGCCGCCTCGATGAAGTAGGGCGTGTAGGTGAGCTTGACGCCCTCGCGGCGCTGGAACTCGGCCTTGTGCGCCTCGCGGTGCCGCACGAGACCGGTGACGTCGATCTCGGCGAACGAGGTCACGTGGGCGCTGGTGTCCTTCGAGCGGCGCATGTGCTCGGCGATGAGCTGCCGCATCCGGTCCATCTCGATCACCTCGACGCGCTCGCCCGCCGCGTCGGTCGTCGGCGTGGCGACGGCCTTCGCCGCCTCGGCGCGCGTCGGCGGCTGGGCCGCCGGCGCCGGCGCGACCGGCACCGGCGTCGCGGCCGGGGTGGCAGCCGGCACCGAGGCGGAGGCGCTCTGCCCCATCGGGGCTGACGCTCGCGCCTCGAGGTAGGCCTTCACGTCGTCCTTGTTGACGCGGCCGTTCGCGCCCGAGCCCGCGATCGACTGCAGCTCGGCCAGCGACACGCCCTCCGCCTCGGCGATCGAGCGGACGAGCGGCGAGTAGACGTTGCCCGCCTCGTCGCGGCTCGGGATCGGCCCGGCCTCGCCCGCCGCGACCGCCTGGGCCTCTCGGACCGCCGGCGCTGCGGCGGCGACCTCGGCGGCCGCGCCGCCGGTGCTCGTCTCGTACGGCGCGGGCGCATCGCCGCCGGCCTCTGGGGCGGGGGCGCTCCCCGAGGCCGCCGCGCCCGACCCGATGACGGCGATGGGCGTGCCCACGTCGACCGTCTCGCCCTCCTGCACCAGGATCTCGACGAGCGTGCCCGCCTCGGGGCTGGGGACCTCCGAGTCGACCTTGTCGGTCGAGATCTCGAGCAGCGTCTCGTCCTGCTCGACCGCCTCGCCGACGGCCTTCTTCCACTCCAGCACCGTCCCC
>JBCCQJ010000446.1:0-2473 GCA_039024395.1 Bacteroidota bacterium
ACTCCTGCACTCCTGCACTCCTGCACTCCTGCACTCCTGCACTCCTGCACTCCTGCACTCCTGCACTCCTGCACTCTCCGTGCTCTCGCCGCGCAGCGGCTCTCTCGTCGCGAAGCGACGCTCTCCGTGCTCGCACCAGCGCTAGCTTCGGCCCTATGCCGCGCCGCCTCATCTCCGAACGGACCGTCCTCGACGCCCTCGACGCCGGCCGCACCGAGGTGGATGTGCCTGAGGGCGCGCTCGTGACGGCCCAGGCCCGCGACACGGCCCGCGACCGCGACATCCGCCTCGTGGCCGCCCCCTCGGGGAGCACTCACAGCCCTGGTCTGGCCCCGAGGCGGGTCCCGCCGGAGCGGACGCTCGCCGTCGGCTGCGACCACGCCGGATTCGACATCAAAGACGCGCTCGTGACCCAGGCACGCAGCCTCGGGTGGACCGTCACGGACCTCGGCACGATGTCCACCGAGAGCGTTGACTACCCCGACTTCGCGTTCGCCGTCGCGCGGGCGGTCCACCTCGGGGCCGCTGGCTTCGGGCTCATGATCGACGGGGTCGGCGTGGGCTCGGCGATGGTGGCGAACAAGGTGCCCGGCGTCCGCGCCGCGCTCTGCCCCGACGTGTTCTCGGCCTTCAACGCCCGCGCGCACAACGACGCGAACGTGCTCACGCTGGGCAGCCGCACGATGGGCGTCGAGACCTGCAAGCGCGTCCTGGCGGAGTTCCTGAGCGTGCCCTTCGAGGGCGGCCGCCACGCGCGGCGCGTCGACAAGATCGGCGACGTCGAGGCGCGCTTCCTGCCGGGCGGCCCCGCGTGATCCGCCCCGACGCGATCCCGGTCCGCCCGCTCGGCTCGCGGGTCGTCCTCCCCCCCGAGGCGGTGGGATCGCTGTTCGGCCCGAGTGCCACGCTCCGCACCAACGCCCAGTGCGAAGTCGTCCGCCTCGGGACCGTCGTCGCGACGATCCCCGTCGAGGCGGGCGCGCCCCTGGACGTCCGCCTCGATGCCGTCGACGCCGAGGCGGTGGGGACCCGTCCGGGCCTCAGGCTGCGCGGTCCGGTGGGTGCTCTCACAGCCCCAACGCCCGCGCCCGTCCAGAACCGCCTCGTCCTCCCCGATGCGCTTCGTCGCGCGTGGAACGTCCCCGAGGTCGCTACGCTGGGGCTGGGCCAGTTCGCTGTCGCCACCTCGGTGGCCTCTGGCCCCGAGGCGGTTGCTGAGGTCGACCGCGCGCTCTGGCTGGCCGCCGGCCGCCCCGAGGCGGCGCGATGGCTCCCAGGCGTCGACCTCGCGCCTCCGGCGGCCCCGGTGCGGGACGACCGGACCGTCACCATCGACCGGCGCGTCGTGACCGAGACCGACGTGCGGCAGGCGCGCCTCCGCCGGCAGCGGATCCGCCTCGGGGCCGGCCAGATCGTGACCCCGGCGGCGCAGAGCCTTGCCCGGGAGTGGGGCGTAATCGAGAATCCGGGTGGCTGACCCATCGCCTTGGGGCGGACTGGATCGCGCGCGCCCCAAGGCGGCGGACCGGGACCCGCCTCGGGGCCGAGGGGTGCGCCTATCTTCACGGCGCCTCCCCACGCTCTCGATGGTTCCTCGCTTCCGTCTCGCCGCCGCGGCGGCCGCTCTTCTCCTCGCCACGACGGCGCACGCGCAGGGGATCAGCGAAGAGACGCCCCTCCGGCCGGTCACGAACGCCGTCGCGATCACGAACGCCCGCGTCGTCGTCGCGCCCGGACAGGTCCTCGACCGCGCCACGGTCGTCGTCCGCGACGGCCGCATCGAGGCGGTCGGCGAGGACGCGGCGGTCCCGTTCGACGCCGAGGTGGTCGAGGGCGACTCGCTGATCGTCTACGCCGGCTTCGTCGACGCCTTCGGCTACGCGGGCGTGCCGGCGCCGGAGGACCCGGACCGCTACGACGGCGACCGAGGCGACCCGCCGCGCGAGCTGGCCGGCATCACGCCCGACCGCGACGTGCGAGCGATGTTCGACGCCTCGGATGCGCGCATCAAGCAGCTCCGGGAGGTCGGGTTTACCGCCGCCCACGTCGCCCCGCGCGACGGGCTGCTGGCCGGACAGGGCGCCGTGGTTCTGCTCCGCGAGACCGGCCGCGGCGAGGCCCCGCAGGCGCTGGTGCTGACCGAGCCGATGAGCGTGATCGGCCAGATCGACACCGCCTCGGGGGTGTACCCGGCGACCCCGATGGGCGTGCTGTCGGTGATGCGCGAGACGATCGAGAACGCCCGGCGGCGGCGCTCGGCGCGGACCGCCTTCGACGACGCGCGCGACGGGGCCGCCCGCCCGCGCTTCGACCCCGTGCTGGAGGCCGTGGGGGCGCTGCTCGACGGCGACCGCCAGTTCGTGTTCGTCGCCGAGAGCTGGCTCGAGGGCTTCCGCGGGCTGCGGGCGAGCCAGGAGATGGAGCTGAGCCCCGTCCTCGCCGGTGTCCCCGACGCCGCGCCACTGGTCGAGCG
>JBCCQJ010000447.1:0-2449 GCA_039024395.1 Bacteroidota bacterium
ACAGCCGGAAGCTCGCAGCCTGCGGCCTAGAAGCGCAGGAGGGCCGCAGCGGGGCCGTGGGGGGGCCAACTGGCCGCGGGGGAGGGCCGGGAGGGGGGCAACGAATCAACCATGACACTCGACCCCGAGGTGGCGGTCCTCCGGGAGAGGGATTCCCTCACCCTGTCTCTCGCCCCGAGGGAGAGGGGACTCCCGATCCACCACCTCGGGGCCAGACGTCGACCCCGAGGTAGGAGGCCCCTCACCGCCGAAGGCCGACAGCCGGAAGCCCGCAGCCTGCGGCCTAGAAGCGCAGGAGGGCCGCAGCGGGGCCGTGCTCGGCCAGCGCGCGGCGCGCGGCCTCGCTGCGGACCAGCTCCAGGCTGGCGCCCTGCTCCATCGCCCGGTCGAGCATCCACTCGACGAGGTCGTTCACCGGGTGGACCTCGCCGCCGGTGGCCTCGTAGGTGCCCTCGGTCTGCGTCGTCAGCATCCCCGAGGTGGCGTCGATGCCGCCGGGGATCGTCACGCCGTCGTCGACGACGAGCGTCATCACGCGCTGCTGGTTGAGCATGTCGAGCGTGTCGTCGAGGCCGGCGACGGCGCGCGACGACAGCAGCTCCTGCACGCGGCCGAGCGTCTCCATCTCCTCCCGCGCCTCGACCTCGCGCTGGAGCGCCTCGGCGGCGTCGGCCACCTCGGCCGTCGTGGCGAGCGTGTCGCAGGCGAACGCGCCCGAGACCTTCTGGCGCGTCGCCTGGTCGAGCGCGTCGAGGAAGTCGGCCTCCATGTCGGCCGGGGCCGAGTAGATGACGTGGCGGGCCTCGAGCGTCCGCGCGATCAGCTCGACGGCGTGCGCGCTCCGCTTGGCGTGCTGCCGGCGGAGCTTGGCCTTGCGGTCCTGCTTCTGGTCCTTCGAGACGAGGTCGGTCACGGCGAACTCCTCGCCGTCGATCTCATAGACCTCCTCGACGAGGCCGATCTGCGAGAAGAAGTACCGCGTCTTGTGCATCGACAGCAGCGCGATCACGAACCGGTCGTTCTCGTCGCGGACGCGCGCGAGCGGCCGCACATGAGGATTGCTGCCGACGTGGACCTCGCTCGGGAGCGTGATCGCGGTGCCCAGCCGCTCGAACAGCCCGAGCGCCTCGCAGGCGAAGAACGCCACGCCGCGGCCGGTCCGCGGCAGGCCGGCCTCGAGGATCTCGGCGATCCGGTCGCACTCGGCGCGGACGGCGTCCTCGTGGCCGCCCGCCTCGGCGAGGGCGCGGTCGCAGAGGTCCTTGAAGGTCGTCCGCCACGTGCCCCCGATGCGGGCCTCGGGCGTCAGCTCGAGGTAGAGGCTGACGATGGGCGCCTCGGCCGAGCGGGCGTCGTTGAGCCGCTGGAGGTGGTCCGGCGAGAGGTAGTGGAAGCCCGGGGTGGTCGTGCGGCGGCGCAGCTCGGTGAGGAGGGCGTCGCGGGTGTCGGGGGCGAGGGTGGCGGACATCGGGTTGAGGGAAGGGACCAGGGAGGGCGTCCGCTACGCGTCGGGCAGCGGGTCGCCGGTGTAGGAGTCGTGCGTGGGGTCGTCGTCGTGAGCGTCGTCGACGCTGCCGATGCGGGCACGCAGGCCCTCGCGGGCCAGGTTCATCATCGAGGCGGTGTCCTTGAGCGAGGCGTCGAGGATCTGGGCCACCTCGGCGAGCGACAGCTCGAACTCGTCGTGGAGCACGGCCGCGCGGCGGGCCTCGGCCTCGGCGACCCCGAGGCGGTCGAGGTCGTCGGCATCGAGCGGTGGCTCGTCGCCGGCCGTCGTGCCGGCCACGATCTCGGCGTACGTGTCGACGTCGAACGGTTGGCGGAACGCGTAGAACTGCTCCTGCACGGCGTCCTGGTCTTCGCCTGTCGGCAGCTCTTCGTCGAGCGAGATCGCCTTGCGGCGGGCGTAGCGGCTCTCGCGGCGGACGTATCGGTCGAGCGACCGCGACTGGAGGCCCAGCAGCCACGCGCGGAAGCTCATCTGGTCGGCGTCGTAGCGTTCGCGGAGGTCCCACGCGCGCAGCAGCGCCTCGCCCATCAGCTCTTCGGGCGTGATGTCGGCGGGCAGCTCGTCGGTGGGGGTGCCGTCGACGGGGTCGCGCTCGACGGCGAGCAAGCGATCGGCCGCGTCGCGGAGGTCCGTGTGGTAGGGCGCGAGGGCTTCCTCGAAGGCGTCGCGGTCGCCGGCGCGCGCGCGGCGCCACGCCTCGGCGGAGGGCTGGGGAGCAGACATGGCGGGACGGGCAGAGAGGGGAACAGACGCGCCCGGCATCTGAAGCCGGCCGGGTCGGTTCGAACCGGAGAGCCCCCCTCTGGGATCCGCGCGCTCGCGAGATGCCAGGAGGACGGCGGGACAGGCGCGCCGCCTCGGAGTGGGCCGCCTTGGGGCGGGACCGCCGACGGCCGACGGCCGACCGCCGCCTCGGGGCAGCTGTGAGGGTCGCTTGGG
>JBCCQJ010000448.1:0-2414 GCA_039024395.1 Bacteroidota bacterium
ACCGCCCGGAGCGGCCCCGAGGCGGGCAGGCCGATCTGAAGTACCGCCTCGCCGCGCGTCGGGTTGGGGTAGGGGGGCGCGAGCGCGACTGCCTCGGGGAGGGCGGCGTCGGGCTCGGTGGCGACGGGGAAGGTCGTGACCTCGGCCGCGGTCTTGGGCGGCTCCGCATTGCCGACCCAGTCGGTCGCGAGCGCGAAGAAGCCGTAGTCGAGGCCCGGCTGGCCTCGGAAGACGACCGAGTCCACCTCGATGGCCGAGGCGGCGTACACGAACGGGCCGCCCGTGACGGGCTGCGCGTAGAGGTCGTAGCGGCGGACGCCCGCGCCGGCATCGGTCCCCTCGAAGCGGACGACCCACGACGAGTCGGCGTCGAACCGCTCGGCCGAGATCGCCCGGCTGGTCGGCGCGCCCTGGTCGATGGTGTTGGCGAAGAGCGGCGTGCGGATGACCTCGTTGCGGTCGAAGACGATGTCCGCCTCGTTGGCGATGACGGTGCCGTCGGGGAGGTCGGGGAGGACGCCGACGGTGAAGGCGACCGAGCCCTCGCCGCGGCCGGTGGCGTCGTTGGGCGGCAGGAAGCCGGCGTCCGCCGAGATCCGGAGCCGGTACGTGTCCGGGTCGAGGTCGGAGAACTGCCACGCGGCAACGCCGGTCTCGCGGTCGAGCGCGCCGTGGACCCGGACGACCGAGTTGACGGCCGGGCGGCGGTCCCAGAACGTGGTCCACTCGGCGAGGCCCGGCGGCGGCGTGAAGCTCGTGTCGGGCAGCACGACCGTCCCGAGGCTGAACTCCGAGAGGTCGAAGACCGACGTGTCGAGCGGGTCGGTGATGGTGACTTCGATGGCCGAGGCGGTCGCGGTCTCGATGTTCTCGAAGCGGATGGTGTAGCCGGCGCGGTCGAGGTCGAACACGTAGGCGTCCTCGGTGATGCCGATCGGCCCGAGCTTGTCGTTGGGGTCCTTCGACGACACGAGGTCGAGGAGGCCGGGGAACTCGCTCCGGATGCACTCTGCGCACGCGACACCCGTCCCAGCCGATCCGATCACCGCCGACGTCTGGGAGGCCAGCGTGAGGGCCTGAATGAGCAGCCCGCCTGGCGCCGCCGTGGCGACGCCGCACGCGGCGGCGGCGAGTAGGAAGTTGGACAGCCCGCCCTCGATCGGGATGGCTGAGGCGATCCCGAGGCCGTCCCCGAGCTGCGCGTCGGCGTAGACCTTGAGGGCGGCCGAGAGGGCTCCGAGCCCGGCCCGGATGCACGGGTTCGAGGTGAGCCCGGCGTTGACGATGGCCCCGATGCCGGAGAGGCACTTGACGCACGCCGCGTTGCCAGCGGCGGTGTCCAGGCCCGACGCCAGGGCGTCGGCGGTGAGCCCGTCGCTGGCGCAGGCGGCCGAAGACAGGTTGACCGGCCGCGGCCCCGAGGCGGCCCACACCCGCGCGGCCACCTCGGGGTCGCCGTCCGAGACGAGCGACTCCACCGCGTCCACGTCGAGCGTGTTGAACGGCGCCCCGACGCCGATGAGGTAGGGGTCGTTGATCTCGAACCGTGACGTCGGCAGCACGCTCACGATGATCTCGCTGTGCCCGCCGGCCGGGACGACGGGCAGCATCAGCACGGCGACGGCGTAGTCGGTCTCTGACTGCCCCTCCGCGCGGGCGCTTGCGCCGCCCGACGCCGAGGTCCCAGATAGAGAGGTTCGAATGCTCCCGATCGCGGTGAATGTGCTCGGAGGGGCGTACGTCACGATCTGCCAGAGGTCGGTCGGTCGCACGTACCAATCCGGCGGGTCGTCGAGGTCGCCGATCTCGGACACGAACTGGGGATCGAGCGAGGCCGGGAAGGCGATCCGCATGGGCACGCCGATGGCGTCGGCCGTGCCGTCGTTGCCGTAGCGGATCGTGATGGGTGCGCGGAACCCGTCGCGGAGCGTCCGCCGCTCGACCTCCACCCACACGTCGGTCGTCCCGCCCTCGACGGCGTCGGTCACCGTCACCGCCTCGGGGAGCATCGCCGTCTCGCCGCCGGACGTGACTGTCACGGTGTACGCGCCGGTCGGCGCCCCGCTCGTCACGAAGCGGGCGAGCGCCTGCGCGCCGCCGCGGGTGTCGCCCACAAACTCGGCCGTGAGCGAGGCCGGGCCGGAGAGCGTCACCGTGGCGTCGTCGCCGAAGCCGGCGCCCGAGAGCGTCAGCGTGGCCTCGCCCGTGGCCGGGATCACCGCCGGCGACACCGAGGCGAGCACCAGGTCGGGCGCCGCCGCCCCGTCGCCGATCGTGATCGTGGCCGCGTCCTGCCCCGAGGCGGGCACCGCCCCGCCGCCCGAGCCCGGCAGCACGCGCAGCGTCACCGTCTCGGCGCCCTCGGCCGTCTCCTGGTCGGCCAGCGCCGCCAGCGGTACGCGCGTCTCCGTCGT
>JBCCQJ010000449.1:0-2405 GCA_039024395.1 Bacteroidota bacterium
CGCCCGCGCCCGCGAGCGGCGGCGTCGCATACCCGAGGTAGGCCACCCGCTCGGCGAGGGCCGTCCGCCGCGACGGCCGGCGCACGCTCAGCACGCCGACGGGCACCGCCAGCGCGGCGGCCACGAGCGCGGCCGGCAGCGCGGCCGAGACCGAGTCGACGAGGGCGGTGCCGAGGTCGCCCACGACGCCAGGCTCCAGGCCGCGCCCCAGCCAGAACAGCGACGCCCCGACCGGCACCCCGACCGAGAGGACGGCCACCGCCCCCGCGCCGAGCGCGCTCGGCCACCGCCACAGGCCGAGCGCGACGACTGGCGGCCGCCGCGCCACGCCCGCCCCGAGGCGGGCAAACCGGCGGCCCTTCAACAGGCGGGCCTCGCCCCAGAGAAGGGCCCCCGTCAGCCCGAGAAGCATCAGCGCCAGGGCTGCGGCGTAGACCCGGTCGTAGGCCGCCGTGTACTGGAGGTAGATCGCGAAGCTGAACGTCTCGAACCGCATCAGCGAGACCACGCCGAAGTCGCCGAGCACGTGGAGCCCGACGAGCAGCCCCCCTGCGAGCAGCGCCGGCCGGAGCTGCGGGAGCACGACCGTCCGCGCCCGCCGCCAGGGGCTCGCGCCGAGCGTCCGCGCCGCCTCGTCGAGGGACGGGTCGAGACCGAGGAGCGCCGCGCGGAGCCCGAGGAAGAGGTAGGGGAAGAGCGTCAGCGTGAGCGCCAGCCACGCGCCCACGAAGCCGCCGGGCCGGGGGATCACCACGCCGGTGAGGTCGGCGACCAGCCCGTTGGAGCCGGTCGCCGCCAGCAGGGCGTAGGCCATCACGTAGCCCGGCACCGCCAGCGGCAGCGCCCCGAGGACGGTGAACAGCCGCCGCGCAGGCAGGTCGGTGCGGGCCACGAGCCACGCCAGCGGCAGCGCCAGCGACGCCGTCGAGACGAGGACGGCGGCCGTCAGCCCGATCGTGTTGCCGGCCAGCCGGAGCGTCCGCCCGCGGAGCACGAGGTCGGCCAGCGTCGCAGGGTCGGCCGCGAGCGCCCGCGCGGCGAGGTAGCCGAGCGGGACGAGCACGCCCAGCGCGACGGCCCCGACGGGGATCCACAGCGCGTGGCGCCATGCGGCCGCGCCCATGCGCCGGACGCGGCCGAGCCAAGGCGACGAGGTCGGAGCGGGAGCGAGGTCCATCGAGGCCAGACGACAAACAGACGCGGCCGGCCCCACACACCAGAGCCGGCCGCGACCGCGAACGAGCCGGCGCTAGAGCAGCTCTTGGTCGCGGAGGAGAGCGAGCGTTCCGTCGATGTCGCGGAGCTGCTCGAAGTCGATTTCCGGCCCGAGCCCGCGGGCCTCGTCCAGCGGGACGAGGTAGCCGGGCGTCTCGACGCCGACGACCGGGTACTCGTAGACGCGCTCGGCCGCGTCGCGCTGAGCGGTCTCCGAGAGCAGGAAGGACAGGAACCGGGCCGCCGCGGTGTCCATGTCGCTCGTCGCGAGCCGGCCGGCGCCGGTCACGAGCGCCAGGTTGCCCACGTCGCCCGCCTCGAAGCGGTGCGTCGCCACCGGGTCGGTGTCGTCGTCCGAGGCCTCGGTCACGCGGAGGATGTAGTAGTGGTTGGTGAGCGCCACGTCGATGTCGCCCGCCGCCAGGGCCTCGAGCATGGCCGAGTTCGAGGCGTAAGCCACCGGGTCGAGCGCGCGGACGCCCTCGACCCACTCGCGGGCGGCCTCCTCCCCCTCGGTGATCTGGAGGGCCGTGATGAAGTCCTGGAACGACGAGTACTGCGGCGTCCAGCCGATCCGGCCCCGCAGGGCCTCTTGCTGCGGCATGTCCAGCACCGAGGCGGGCAACGTGGCCGGGTCGATGTCGCCCGGGTCGTAGGCGAGCGTGCGGAAGCGGGCCGTGACCGGCACCCACTGCCCGCCGGACGGGACGAACGCCTCGGGGCGCGCGAGCACGCTGTCCGGGGCGGACTCGAAGAGGCTGGCCTCGACCGCGGCGCCGAGGGCGCCGGCCGTGTTGGCCCAGAACACGTCGGCCGGGCTGGCGGCGCCCTCCTCCTGGAGTGCGGCCAGGATCTCGGCGTCGCTGCCGTAGCGGAGCTCCACCTCGAGGCCGGTCTCGGCGCGGAACCGCTCGACGACCTCGTCGACGAGCGACTGGCTGCGGCCGGTGTAGACGACGAGCGGGCCGTCGGCGTCGGCGGTCGCCGTGGGGGGCGGGTCGGTGGCGGGCGTCTCGTCGGTGTCGCCGCAGGCCGACAGCGCGAGCGCGGCGACGAGGGCGAGAGAAAAACGGGAGGTCATGGGAGGGCAGGGTTGGGGAAGAGGGAGTCGTCGGCGCGGGGGCCGTGCACGGGCGCGAGCTGCGCCGAGCCGCCACGGCAAGCCGCTACAGGGGGTCGCCCGCCAGCAC
>JBCCQJ010000450.1:0-2402 GCA_039024395.1 Bacteroidota bacterium
GAACGTTTGGTTCGGTGTCGTGCTCGGCCCCGAGGCGGTCGGCCGTCGGCCGTCGGCGGTCGGCGGTCCCACCTGCAAAGCGCTCGCCGCCAGCCGTCATGCGTAGGCTCCCCCACGCCGTCGCCGACGCGCTCGACCGGATCGCCGAGGCGGAGGCCGCCCAGCCCATCGACCTCGCGCTCGGCCGCGCCCTCGCCGGCCTCGACGCCGAGCACGCCGACCCGGACCCCGACCGTGCGCGGACGGTCGCCCTCTCGGCCGCCCTCGTGTCCCGCGCCCGCCGCGACGGCCACAGCGCGGTCGACCTGGCCGAGCACGCCGGTCGCGTCTTCCCCGAAGACGAGCACGCCCGCAGTGCGTCGTTCCGGAGTCTCCCCTCGCTGCCCGACCTCGGCACGTGGCAGGCCCACCTCGGGGCGAGCCCGGCCGCCGGGGACGCCGGCGCCCGCACGCCGCTGGTCCTGGCCGACGGCCGTCTCGCGTTCCGCCGCCACTGGGACGCCGAGCGTCGGGTCGCGCAGGCCGTCGCCGCCCGCCTCGGGGCCGCGGCCGACGTGCCCCCCGAGGCGGCCGTCGCGGCGTTCGCCCGGCTGTTTCCGCCGCGGAGCGATGGCGCGCTGGACCGGCAGGCGCTCGCGACCGCGGCAGCGCTCCGGCAGCGCGTCCTGCTCGTCGCCGGCGGACCCGGCACGGGCAAGACGTACACGGCGACCCGCATCCTGGCGCTCCTGCTCGCCGCGGAGCCGGACCTCCGCGTCGCCCTCGCCGCGCCGACCGGCAAGGCGGCCGCCCGCCTCGGAGAGAGCCTCGCCGACGGTGTCGCTGGCCTGCCCGAGGATCTCGCGCGAGGGGTCCCCACCGAGGCGGTGACGCTCCACAAGCTGCTCGGCGCGCACCCCGAGCGGGCCGGCTTCGCCCACGGCCCGCGCCGGCCGCTGCCGCACGACCTCGTGCTCGTCGACGAGGGCTCGATGGTCGACCTCGGCCTGTTCGACGCCCTCCTCGGGGCACTCCGCCCGAGCGCGCGGCTCGTCGTCCTGGGTGACCCCGACCAGCTCCCGCCCGTCGAGGTGGGGACGACCTTTGCCGACCTCTGTGCGGCCGGCTTGGGCGACCCGCCGCCGGGCCTCGACGCCTTCTGCACGGCCCTCGGACTGGAGGGGGTGCCCGCCGATTCTTCCGCCTCGGGGATGGCCGCTTCCGTCGTGACGCTCACCGAGAGCCGTCGGTTCACGGCCGACTCCGGCGTGGGCGTGTTCGCCCTGGCCGTGCGCGACGGCAACCCCGAGGCGGCGGTCGCGGCCCTCCGCGCGCGCGACGACCTCGCCCTCGTCGCCGACGACCCCGCCTCGGCGGCCGTCGCCTGGGCCATGCAGTTCGCCCCCGAGGTGGTGGGCGCGTCGGACCCCAAGGCGGCCCTCGACGCGCTCGGCGCGTTCCGCCTGCTGGCGGCCGTCCGGCGCGGCCCGCGCGGGGTGGAGGGGCTGAGCGAGGCAGTCGAGCGGGCGCTCCGCGCCGCGGGCCTCGTGCGGTGGAGCGCCTACGGCGACCGCGTCTACCCGGGCCGTCCGCTCCTCGTGACCGTCAACGACCGCGACACCGGCCTCGCGAATGGCTACGTGGGCGTCGTGTGGCGCCTCGGGGGCGCGTGGCAGGTCGTCTTCCCGGGGCGCGACCCGGTGCCGCTGGCCCGGATGCCCGCGCACGAGCCGGCGTGGGCGCTGACGGTCCACAAGAGCCAGGGGTCGGAGTTCGACCGCCTCGGGGTGGTGATGCCCGAGCCGGGCACGCGCGGCGCGGGGCTCGTCACGCGCGAGCTGCTCTACACGGCCGCCACGCGAGCGCGCCGCGCGGTGTCGGTGTTCGGCACCGAGGCGGACGTCGCAGCCGCAGTGGAGACGCCGCAGCGCCGGGCGTCGGGGCTGGTCGAGCGGCTCCGGGCGGCGCTCGGCGCGGCCGGGCTGGAGGCTTCCAGATAGAGTCAGTTGAACAGTGGTTCAGTACGTCAGTGGGTCAGAATTGCCTTTTCCTGAACGCAGTGGAGGGTTCCGGTGAGATGCCATGCACCGCACCCCAGCGCAAACCACTCTAGGTCCGATGGCTGGGACGGTCTGTTCGTGAGCTGACGCCATGCTCCCTCCACCTCACGGGTGGAGGCCAGGAGTGGCCGACCGATCCGCGCCTCGCCTCGGCGTCCACGCTGGGCAGGCCCCGAGGCGGTGCACTTCGGGGGCGGTCCCCCCGCTTTCGCGGGGGCAGGGTCTGTCCGCGGGCCGCCTGCCCACGATCGGCTTCAGCGTCGAGTTCTGAATCGGCCTGCGGCCGGACGACGGACCGCGGACGACGGACCGCGGACAGACCCTGCCCCCGCGAAAGCGGGGGGACCGCCCCCGAAGTGCACC
>JBCCQJ010000451.1:0-2401 GCA_039024395.1 Bacteroidota bacterium
GAGCGCCTGACGTACCACCCGGCCGCCGATGTGGTGCAGGGGTGGACGCCCGACGGCGACCGCATCCTGTTTCGGTCGAGCCGCCACGGCCATCCGACTGAGCTGAACACGTTCTACACCGTCGCCGCTGAGGGAGGCGGCCTGCCCGAACTGCTCGGCGTCCCGCGCGCTGCCCAGGGCGACCTCTCGGCAGACGGTCGCACCGTCGCCTACGAGCCGATCACGTACTGGGACCCCGAGTGGCGCAACTACCGCGGCGGCCAGGCCCAGCCGATTTGGATCGTCGACCTGGACGACCTCAGCCTCAGGCGGACGCCGCGCCCGACCGACGAGCGGCACCTGCGCCCGGTGTGGCACGACGGCGTCGTCTACTACCTCTCCGAGCGCGACTACGCGGGCAATGTGTGGAGCTTCGACCCGGCGACGGGGGCCGAGCGGCAGCTCACCTTCCACACCGAATTCGACGTCAAGAGCCTCGACGCCGGGCCGGACGCGCTGATCTACGAGCAGGGTGGCTACCTCCACCTGCTCGACCCCGCGTCGGGCGAGAGCACGCAGCTCGTGATCACGGCACGGGGCGACCTCGACGCGGTCCGACCGCGCTGGGAGGAGGTACGTGCCTCGGCGCTGACGAACGCGTCGCTTTCGCCGACGGGGCAGCGGGCGCTCTTCGAGCACCGCGGCGACGTGTTCACCATCCCCAAGGAGAACGGGCCGTGGCGCAACCTTACCGAGACGCCGGGCGTGGCCGAGCGCGCGCCCGTCTGGAGTCCGGACGGCTCCCAGATCGCCTACTTCTCCGACGCCTCGGGCGAATACCAGCTCGTCATCGCCGACCAGTTCGGCCGGGAGATCCTGCGCACGATCCCGCTACCCGACCCGACGTTTTACTTCCGGCCGCAGTGGAGCCCCGACGGCGGCCACCTCGCGTTTACGGACACCGACTACCAGCTCTGGCTCGTCGACACCGAGAGCGGCGCGGCGCGTGTGCTCGACGTCGATGGCTACGCGCACCCGAACCGGTCGATGAACCCCGTGTGGGCGCCCGGCGGTCGGTACCTCGCCTACGCCCGCCTGCTCGACACGCAGTACAAGCAGATCCGCGTCTACGACACCGAGGAGGACGAAATCATCGAGGTCACCGACGGCTTCGCGGACGCGATCACGCCGGTCTGGGACGCGGGCGGCGACTACCTCTACCTGCTCGCCTCGACCGACTACGGCCTCAACACAGGCTGGCTCGACATGAGCTCGTACGACCGCCCCGTCACGCGCAGCCTCTACGTGGTCGCGCTGGCCGACGACACGCCCTCGCCCTTCCTCCCCACGAGCGACGACGAGCCGGAAAGCGATGAAGAGGAAGAGGGTGACGACGAAGGCGACGAGGACGCCGATGAGAGCGAAGACGACGCAGCCGAAGACGAAGAAGCGGACGCCTCCGTGCAACTCGACCGGGACGGCCTGGACCGCCGCATCATCGCCGCGCCGGGGCTGCCCGCAGGCGACTATGCTGGCCTCGTCGCCGGTCCCGAAGGCCACGTGTTCGTGCTCGAATTCGTTCCCGACGAGCCCGGCGTGACGGTCCACCGCTACAGCCTCGACGACGCCGAGCCGACGCGCTTCCTGGGCGGCGTGTTCGCGTTCGAGACCTCCCACGACCGCCAGCAGGCGCTCTACCGGCAGGGCAGTACGTGGGGCATCGTCGGCGCGGCGGGTGGTCCGCCCGAGGCTGGCGGCGGCGCGCTGGACCTGAGCGGCGTGCGCCAGCGCGTCGACCCGCGTGCCGAGTGGCAGCAGATCTTTGAGGAGGGCTGGCGCCTCCAGCGCGACTTCCTCTACGTCGACAACATGCACGGCGCCCCTTGGGACGACGTCCGCACGTGGTACGCACCCTGGGTCGCGCACGTGAGCCACCGCACCGACCTCAACTACCTGCTCGACGTCATGGGTGGCGAGATCGGCGTGGGGCACTCGTACGTCGGCGGCGGCGACCAGCCGGACGTCGAGCGCGTGCCTGGCGGCCTGCTTGGGGCCGACTTCTCCATCGAGAACGGCCGCTACCGCATCGCCCGCATCTACACCGCCGAGGCGTGGAATCCGGGCCTCGATGCGCCGCTCGCGGTCCCGGGCCTCGATGTGTCGGAAGGCGACTACCTGGTCGGCATCGAGAGCGAGCCCTTGACGGCGGCCGACAACATCCACCGCCTGCTCGAAGGCACCGCCGGGCGGCAGACCGTGCTGCACGTTAGCGCCACCCCGTCGATGGACGACGCCCGCCGCGTGACCGTCGTGCCGGTTGGCCGCGAGGGCGGCCTGCGCACGTACGCGTGGGCCGAGGACAACCGCCGCCGCGTCGAGGAGCGCTCGGACGGACAGCTCGCCTACGTCTGGCTGCCCAACA
>JBCCQJ010000452.1:0-2400 GCA_039024395.1 Bacteroidota bacterium
AGGCCGCGACGCGGCCCGCCGCCTCGGGGCGCGAGGCCGACCTGTTCGTCGACGGCGTCCACTGCGCCGCGTGCGTATGGCTCGTCGAGCGGCTTCCGTACGAGATGGAGGGCGTGAGCGCGGCGCGCCTCGACCTCCCCCGCGCCCGCCTCACGCTCACGTTCGACCCCGAGGCGGTGCGCCTGAGCGAGGTCGGGCGGTGGCTGGCCCGGTTCGGGTACGCCGTCCGCCCGTCGCGCCCCGAGGCGGGGCAGGCGACGGCGGCCGAGCGCCGCCTGCTCGTGCGGATGGGCGTCGCGTGGGCGCTGGCGGGCAACATCATGCTGGTGGCGTTCGCGCTCTACAGCGGCCTCGACGCCGACCCGGCGGCTCCGCTGGCGACGGCCGCCCGGTGGTTCAGCCTCGCCCTCACGATCCCGGCCGTGGGCTACGGCGCGGCGCCGTTCTTCCAGCGCGCGTGGGCCTCGGCGCGGGCCGCGTGGCGCGCCCGGAGCCTCCGCCACCTCCACCTCGACACACCGATCGCGCTCGGCATCGCCGTCGGCGCCGGGCAGAGCGCGTGGGCGACCGTCACGGGCCAGGGCGAGGTCTGGTTCGACTCGGTCGCCGTCCTGATCGCGGCGCTCCTGACCGCGCGGTGGCTCCAGCTCCGCAGCCGCCGCCTCGCCGGCGAAGCGTCCGAGCGGCTGCTGGCGCTCGTACCGCGCGTGGCGCGCCGCGTCGAGGCCGACGGCACCGTCGCCGTGGTCGAGCTGGACGCGGTCCGCCTCGGGGACGTGGTCGAGGTGCCGGCCGGCGAGGTGCTGCCCGTTGACGGCGTGGTGGCCTCCGGCGCGAGCCGCCTCGACCGCGCGGCCCTCACGGGCGAGGCCCGCCCCGAGGCGGTGGCCGAGGGCGCCGCCGTCGAGGCGGGCACGACCAACCTCCAGGCGCCGCTCCGCGTCCGCGCGACGGCCGTCGGCGAGGCGACGCGCGTGGGGCGCCTGCTGGCGTGGGTCGAGAAGGGCGAGGTCAAGCGCGCGCCCGTCGTGCTGTGGGCCGACCGCCTCGGGGGCGTCTTCGTCCTCGCGGTGCTCGCGCTGGCGGCGTTCACGGCGACGCTCTGGCTGTGGCTCGACCCCGCCTCGATGCCGCAGCACGTGGCGGCGCTGCTCGTCATCACCTGCCCGTGCGCCCTCGGCATGGCCACGCCGCTCGCGCTGGCGGTCGCCTCGGGGCGCGCCGCGCGGTCGGGCATCTTCGTCAAGTCCGACGAGGCGGTCCAGCGGCTGACGGAGGTCGACACCGTCGTGCTCGACAAGACGGGGACGCTCACCGAGGGCCGCATGGAGGTCGCGCACACGCTCGGCTCCGAGGCGGCGCTCGACCTCGCGGCGGCGCTCGACGCGCACGCGACGCACCCGATCGCCGAGGCCCTCGTCCGCGCCCGCGGCGTCGGCCCCGAGGCGGTGTCGGCGGTCGAGGCGGTCACCGGCCAGGGCGTGCGGGGCACGGTGGGCCAGAGCGCCGTCGTCGTAGGCCGGCCGGCCTGGGTCGAGGCCCAGTCGGCGCCCCTCCCCGACCGCTGGCGCCTCGCGCTCGGCGTCTGGGCCGACGCCGGCCACACGCCCGTCGCGGTTGCCGTCGACGGCGCGCCGGCGGCCGTGCTCGGCGTAGGCGACCGGCTCCGCCCCGAGGCGGCCGACCTCGTGCGCCGCCTCGGGGACGAAGGCAAGCGCGTGCTGCTGCTCTCGGGCGACGAACCCGCGACGGTCGCCGCCGTGGCCCAGACGCTCGGCATCGCCGAGGCGCGCGGGGCCGTCTCGCCGGAGGCCAAACGCGAGGCCGTCGCGGCGCTCCAGGCCGAGGGCCGCGCCGTGCTGATGGTGGGCGACGGCGTCAACGACGCCGCCGCGCTCCGCCAGGCCGACGTCGGCGCGGCCGTCGGGGGCGGCACCACGGCGGCGCTCGTCGCGGCCGACCTCTTCCTCACGCGCCGCGGCGTGGCCCCGCTTGTCGACGCCCTCGACGGATCGGGCCAGGCGATGCGGACCGTCCGGCGCCTGCTCGCGCTCTCGCTCGGCTACAACGTCCTCGGGGCCGCCGCGGCCGTCGCCGGGCTCGTGACGCCGCTCGTGGCCGCGGCCGCGATGCCCGTCTCGTCGCTCGCCGTCGTGGCCCTGGCCCTCACCCAACCGTCCTTCCGACGCGCCTCGTGATCGTCCTCTACGTCCTTGTCCCGCTCGCCCTCGTGCTGGCCCTCCTCGGGGTGGCCGCCTTCCGGTGGGCCGTCCGCGACGGCCAGTTCGACGACGTCGAGACACCCGCCCTCCGCATCCTCCTCGACGACGACTCCGATGAGTGACGCCCCCCCCCCCCCCCGCCCCCCCACGGCCGCCGCCGGGGCCCCCACCCCGGCCC
>JBCCQJ010000453.1:0-2393 GCA_039024395.1 Bacteroidota bacterium
GACGGGGCCGTCCGCCTCGGGGCGGTAGTTGCTCGGCGCGATGGCCCGGGCGGTCCCGTCGTCCTGCCCCGAGGCGACCAAGAGATCCCCCACCGAGGCGGTCCCGGTGATCCACACCTCCGCCTGCCCGACCAGCGCCACCAGCGCCCCGCCCGCCTCGGCGTCGGGGTTGCCCACGAACGCCGGGTCGCTCGACGCGATCATCACCTGCTCGGCCGCCTCGGTGCGGAGTGATACCTGCCCGCCTCGGAGTCCGACCAGGTCGCCGGGCCGCACCGAGGCGGACCCGGTCCCCGAGGCGGCCAGCGGGAAGAACTCCGCGAAGTCGGCGCCGCCGCCGGTGAACGTCCCGTCGGCCCGCACGTCGCCGCTGTTCTGGACCTGGAAGCGAAGGTTGCCCGAGCTGAACGCCCGGATGAGGTCGCCCGTCCCGTCCTGACCCACTACGAACGCGGCGTCGCTCCCGTTGGCGAGGAAGTAGCCTGCGATGCCGTTTCCGGACGACGTGTTCTCGGCGTGCACGGTCGCCGTCGAGAGCCCCGAGCCGGCGCGGTTGACGATGCGGAGCTGTCCGGCAGTGGGCGTGTTGGTGCCGATGCCGACGCCGCCGTCGGCGCGGAGGAGGAACTGGTTGGGGCCGGTCGAGACGAGCGAGTCGAGGAACGATCGCGAGTTGTCGGACCAGACGAAGGTGCCGTCGTGGACGGCGCGGGCGTAGTAGCCGGCGGCGAAGCTGTTCCGGCCGCGGGCCTGACTCCGGAAGCCTCCGGGAATGGTGCTCTCTTCGCCGGCGGCGGTGTTGTCGAAGCCGCCGCCGACCGTGCTGTAGCTCCCGCTGGCCGTGTTGAAATCGCCACCACCAACGGTGCTGGAAAAGCCGCTGGCGGTGTTGATACCGCCGCCGCCGACCGTGCTGAGGGACCTGCTGGCCCTGTTGCCGACGCCCCCGCCGATCGTGCCGCGGTCGCCGCTGGCCACGTTGCCGCTCCCACCACCGATCACGCTCTCGATACCGCCGGCTGTATTGGAATCTCCGCCGCTGATGGTGCCGCTTGCACCGCTGACCTCGTTGCCGGTCCCGCCACCGACCGTACTGGTCCCGCCGCTGACCGTGTTGTCTACGCCGCCGCCGATCGTCCCGAAGAGGCCCGTCACGATGTTTGGAGCACTGGGCGCTCCTCCACCCGAGATCGTTACGCCGCCCATGAAGGGGCCAACGGTGTTGGCGGGCGACCCACCCACGAGGTTAGGGCTAAGCCCACTCGCCGAGAACGTGCTGGGCGTGACGGTGAGCCCGTAGAGCCCGAGGGCGTAGGGCGCCGCACCGAACGGCGTCCGTGGGCCGAAGATGAGGGTTCCCCCGCCTGAGGGCACCGCGACCTCCAGCCACAGCGGCCTGCCCAGGTCATCCGGCAAGTCGGTCACCGCCCCGAGGCGGACCGCGAACGCGCCGTCGGCGTCCGGCGTGACGGTCTGCGTCTCGGTCCACACGGCCGTCCCCCCCGAGGCGGCCTCGAAGAGCGCGAACGTGACGTCGGTGGCTGCGGTGACGGGCGTGCCGCCGTCCTGGAGGACCCCTTGGAAGGGGATCTCGCGCGGGACGAGCGTCTGCGCCGAGGCGGCAGCGGTGAGGGTGAGAAGGATGGCGAGGGCGATCAAGCGAGCCATGGGGGAGGCGGGGATTCTCCTGCCTCTCGCAAGACTGGCCGTCGAGGGGCCACGCGAATCCGCCTCGGGGGTCATCGGGCGATGCCGGTCCCCGAGGCGGTCTCCGAGGCGGTGAGGGCGTCGAGGCGGCGGGCGAGGGCGTCGATCCGAGCTCGGTCGGCGTCGCGGTCGGCGCGGAGCGCCTCGATCTGGGCGGCCTGCCGGGCCACGACGGACCGCAGCGCCGCCGCCTCATCCACGCCCACCAGCGCCACCGCCCGGCCCGCCTCGGGGAGGGCGACGACCCGGCCCGCCACCGGACCGTCCGCCTCGGGGCGGTAGTCGCTCGGCGGGATGGCACGCGCCGTCCCGTTGTCGAGACCACTCGCCACGAGGAGGTCGCCCACCGAGGCGGCACCCGTGATCCGCACCTCCGCCTGCCCGACCAGCGCCACCAGCGCCCCGCCCACCTCGGCGTCCGGGTTGCCCACGAACGCGGGGTCGGAGGAGGCGATCATCACCTGCTCGGCCGCCTCGGTGGCGAGGCTCACCTGCCCGCCTCGGAGTCCGACCAGGTCGCCGGGCCGCACCGAGGCGGCGGGCGCGAGGGGGAAGAACTCGGCGAGGTCAGCTCCGCCGCCAAAGAACGCGTCGTCGGCGTGGACCGAGCCGTCGGTGTCGATCCGCATCTGGGCGTCGTTCGAGGCGTAGTTCTTGTCCGGCCCGAACGTGAAGTAGAGCCCGCC
>JBCCQJ010000454.1:0-2377 GCA_039024395.1 Bacteroidota bacterium
CCAATCCCCCACATTCTGTCATTCCCGCGCTGGGTGTAATCCATAGGGCGCCATTTGGGGCCACGGTTTCTTGTATCCCGTCTTGGGGGGGGATGACTCTGTAGGTGGAGCAGAGCCGCAGATTGTTAACGTAACGGCCCTGCCCCAGCGGGTGGAGGCGGGAGGGGGGCGAACCTTCGACCGCCTCGGTGTGGATCGGACCTCCCCGAGGCGGCTCTTGCAGCGGGCACGGCTCCTCCCCGAGGCGGCGGTCGTGCCCGTCGCTCAGTCGGCCCGGTTGTCCTGCACCCAGCGGACGGCGTGGGCGATCAACTCGGTCGAGTTGGTCAGGCCCAGCTTGGTCTTGATGCGCGCGCGGTAGCTCTCGACCGTCTTCACGGACAGGTGCAGCCGCTCGGCGACCTCCTTCGTCTCGACGCCGCGGCCGGTCATCTCGAACACCTCCAGCTCGCGGTCGCTCAGCACCTCCAGCGGCGACGCCATCGGCGCCCGCCCCGAGGCGGCCCCGAAGAGCATCTTGTCCTTGACCGCCTCGGAGAGGTAGATGCCGCCGCGGAGAACGGTTCGCACGGCCTCGACGATCTTCTCGCCCGCCTGGAGCTTCGACACGTAGCCCTTGGCGCCGGCGCGGACGGCGCGCTCGGCGTAGAGCTCCTCGTCGTGCCGCGAGACGACGAGCGTCCGCATCTCGGGGTGGACCGACTGGAGGTGCTTGACCAGCTCGAGGCCGCCCATGCCGGGCAGCGAGATGTCGACCACGACGAGGTCTGGCGCGAGGCGCTCGACCACGTCGAGGGCCTCCTCGGCGTCGGCGGCCTGGCCGACGACCTCGAAGTCGGGCTCGTCGCCGAGCGTGAGGGCCAGCCCGGTCCGGAGCAGCGGGTGGTCGTCGACGAGGAGGATGCGGGTCGTGAGGCTCATGGCGTCGGCGGGGTCTGCGGAGCGTCGTGGCGGATCGTGCAGGTGACGACCGTCCCGCCATCGGGGCCGGGGCGGATGTCGAGCTCGCCGCCGGCCACGCGGGCGCGGTAGTGCATGATGCGCACGCCCATGCCGCGGTCGTCGCGCGGGCGGACGGGCGCCGGAAGATCGGGCGCGGCGCCGGCCTCCGAGGCGGCGAACCCGATGCCGTCGTCTTCGACGCGGAGCCGGCTCTGGCGCTCCCCGCCGGCGAGCGCGAGCGTCACG
Source organism: Bacteroidota bacterium (assembly GCA_039024395.1). GTDB lineage: Bacteria > Bacteroidota > Rhodothermia > Rhodothermales > Rubricoccaceae > Rubrivirga. The sequence continues at coordinate 1,189 of JBCCQJ010000454.1, forward strand.
CGGGAGGCGCGGCCGTGGCGGGCTGCGTTCGAGACGGCCTCCTGGGCGATGCGGTAGAGGTGGATCGCCGCCTCGGGGCCGAGCGGGGGGTCGACGCCGAGGCGGCTCACCTGGCAGTCGATCCCGAGCAGCCGGCTCGCTCGCTCGGCCAGCCGGTCGAGCGCGTCGGCCAGCCCGCCCGTCTCGATGTCGACCGGTACGAGGCCGCGCGCGAGGGCGCGCGCGTAGCTGTCGGCCTCGTCGAGGAGGGTCACCAGTTCGTCGGCGAGGGGGGTCTGGAGGCTCTCGTCGGCGGCGAGCCGCTTGGCGAGGCGTCGCGCGCGGAGGCCGGTCGCCGTCAGCATCTGCCCGAGCCCGTCGTGGAGGTCCTGCCCGATCCGGCGGCGCTCCTCCTCGGTGGCGTGCAGCACGGCGCGTTCGAGCTGCCGGCGCTCGGTGATGTCGCGCACCACCCCGACGAAGATCTGGCGTCCTTCCGGCAGGCGCACGTCGTTGACGGCGAGGTCCATCGGGAACGTCTCGCCCGACTTGCGGCGGCCGACAACCTCGCGCCCGATGCCGATGATGCGCCGCCGCCCGGTCTCGTGGTAGGCCCGGAGGTAGCCCGCGTGCTCCGAGTGGTACGGCTCGGGCATCAGCACGTCGATGCGCTCGCCGACCACCTCCGCGGCGGCGTACCCGAACGTCCGCTCGGCGGCCGGGTTGAACCGCTCGATCCGCCCCTCGGCGTCGATCGTGATGACGGCGTCGACGGTCGCCTCGAAGATGGCGGCGAGGGCGGCGCTTTCGGAGGCGTTGGAAGCGGGCGACACGGGTCGGGTGGGAGACCCGCTCAATATCCGAACCCCCGAGACCGCGCGGTGGCCTCCCCGAAGCAGCGCCCCCGAGGCGCGAATCGAGGCCGGGGTGCTGGCGGCGGGCGTCTACGTCCTCCGCCTCGACGCCGGCTCCGAGGCGGACGTGCAGCGGCTGACGGTGATGCAGGAGGCCGCCTCGGGGGCGAGCAAGGCGCTCACCTTCTGTCTCCCCTTCCCAGCGGGAGGGGCGCACGCACGAACGTGCGTGCGGGGGAGGGCGATCCTGGGCCAGCCGCGGCGGTCGAGTCGTCGCCCCCCTCCCAACCTCCCCCCGCTGGGGCAGGGCTGCTAAGTGCTGACCTCGACACCTCTTCGCGTCAGCACTTAGCAGC
>JBCCQJ010000455.1:0-2371 GCA_039024395.1 Bacteroidota bacterium
GATGAATCGAACGCCACGTTTCGCCCCGAGGCGGCTTGCCGGATCTCCACCTCGGGGGGTGAGATGCGAATCCGACGCGCCGTTCACGGCCCGAGACGCCTCGCCGATGCGTCTCTACGGGTGCCTCGGTTCCAGCCTTGCGCCGCCCCCGAGGCGGCGGCACCTTCCGTCCACCGTCCACCGTCCACCGTCCACCGTCCACCGTCCACCGTCCACCGTCCACCGTCCACCGTCCCGTCGCGCCGAACCCAGCGGGCGCCCCCGGTCCGGCCTTGCACCGGCCCCGAGGCGGCAGCCGCTTCCCGACCGCCGACCGCCTACAACCCGTAGTGCGTGCGGACGTCCGACTGGACCGACTGCACCGCCTTGAGCGTCTCCTTGAGCAGGTTCTGCTGGCTCTTGTGGAGGCCGTCCGGGTCGAGGAGGTCGCTCGGCGCCTCGCCGCGCTCGGCAGCTTGCATCTGGCCGCGCAGGTAGACGTCGACGAGGGTCGTGAACGGGGGCACCAGGGCCTTGGCCTGCGACGCGAGCGCGTGGTCGCTCTGGGCGACGTGGCGGAGCCGGTCGAACGTGTTCGCTGAGGCGAGGTAGCCGGTGTCGAGAGCCATCGCCCTGGCCATCCGCACGACGGGCTGGAGCGCACGCACCCGGAGGTCGAGGCCGGTCCGGCCGTCGACCTCCTCGACCTCGATGCGGCCGAAGGCGGAGAGGGGAAGGGCGGTGCGCATGCCCTGGAGCGCGAGGATGGTGGCGAGCCGCAGGTTGGGCAGGTGGCCGGCAATCGTGCTGCACAGCGCCTCGCCCAGGTCGGCGTCGCCGTAGAGGGCGCGGAGGTCGAAGCAGAGCGCGGCGCGGCCGGTCGCCTCGGAGTTCGCGCCAGCGGCCCACGTGTCGTAGGCGGCTTGCCACGCCGCGAGCGGCTGGCGGAACGCCTCCGAGGCGGCGTCGATGCCGTTCTCGGGGTCGCCGTAGCCGCACGTCCGCAGCGCCTCGACGGCGCGCGTCGCAAGCTGCTCGTAGTAGGCCGCCGCGCGGTCGGCGTCGCCCGCCTCGGGGTCGGCGTAGACGACGCCGTTGTCCTGCCACGCCCGAAGGACCGACTCGCGCCGGCCGGCCGCCCCGAACGTGAGCCACGCCCACGGCCCGTCGTAGGCGTCGGCGCCCAACTCCTCGCGGAGGGTCCGCTCGACGGTCTCGAGGACCCGCCGCTTGAGCTGGTCGTCCACCTCGGTGACGACGTCGAGGAGGTCCTCGGAGTGGACGCCCTGGTGGTAGAGGCGGTAGAGGCGGCGGTTCGAGTCGGCCCGGAGGGCGGCCAGCTCCGCGACCGACTGTGCGCGCTCGATGCGCTCGGTGGTGGCGACCGGGTCGAGCCCGCGGAAGTGGCTCACATCCTCGCTCGTGAGCAGGCCCCGGAGCTGGCCCTCTCGGTCGACGACGACGACGCGGCGGATCCGGTTCTTCATCATCGTCCGCATCGCGTCGAAGAGGCTCTCGTCGGCGCGGAGCGCGATCGGCGGCCGCTCGACCAGGCTCAGGATCGGCTGGCCGGTGTCGCCGCCCGCCGCCACGACCCGCTCGACCAGGTCGCCCTCGGTCACGACGCCCATCGGCACGCCCTCCTGCACGACCACGACGGCGTCGACCTCCGAGGCGGCCATCTCCTGCGCCGCCTCGCGGACGGTGGCCTCGGCCGCGACCGTCGGCGCCTCGGCCCGGAGCACCGTCGCGAGCGTGGTGTCGAAGAGGAGGAACGCGCCGCTCGCGTCGATGTCGTCGTTGATCGTGCGGACGTACCGCTTGATCTCGGCGTCGAAGAAGGCCTTGAACGTCTCGTTCCTCTTGAGGAGCGTCTGGAAGCTCGCCGCCGCAATGAGCGCGCACGAGGTCCGCTCGACGGCCTTGGCCTCGTACGGCAGGGCGCCCCCCTGGATGAGTCCGTAGGCCCCGAACTGCGCCCCGGGCCCGCACATGTCCACCGTTCGCCCGCTCTCCGCCTCCGACAGGCGCACGAGCCCTTCGGCGACGACGTAGAGCGCGCGGTGGATGTCGTCGCCCTGCTGGAGGATGACGTCGCCGGGCTCGTACAGCTCGACCGTCATCCGCCCCTGCAGCGCCTCGCGCTCGGTGTCGGAGAGCGCGTCGAAGGGCTCGGCGCCGGCGAGGAGCGCGGAGATCTGCGAGAAGAGCGACGAGGCCATGCGACGGGCGGGAGAGGGGAGGCGGTGGGACGCGAGGATGACAGGCCGGATCCCCGCGGCGTCGGCGCGAGAGCCCGGGGAGCGTCGCTGCGTGACGAGAGAGCCTCTTCGTGGCGAGAGCGTGGAAAGTGGAAAGTGGAAAGTGGAAAGTGGAAAGTGGAAAGTGGAAA
>JBCCQJ010000456.1:0-2326 GCA_039024395.1 Bacteroidota bacterium
GCGCTCGTGGCGGCGCTCTCGGTCCTCGTGCGGGTGCTGCGGGCGGGGTGCGGGGTGGAGACCCGAAGACGACACCCCAGTACGTGGCAGCGGCTGACGGCTCCGGAGGCATGTGCGCTAACCTGATGCGTATGGGGCGTGGCGCGCCACGCCCCTACGGCTCGCGCCCCGTACTGGCGTTGAAGCTCGAACTCCGAGGCGGTCTACCGCGCGCCGGTGGGGCCGGGCTGCGACGCCGGCTCGGCGCCGGGGTGCAGCACCACGCGCTCGCCCGAGCGCGCCTGCTCGGGCTCGTCGGGGAGCTGCCCCGAGGGGCCAGGGCGGCCCTCGTCGAGCGCCCGGTTGATGTTGTAGGCCGCCGAGATCAGGCCGAGGTGGCTGAACGCCTGCGGGAAGTTGCCGAGCGCCTGCCCGCGCATCCCCGTCATCTCGGCGAACAGCCCGAGGTGGTTCGAGTAGCCGAGCATCTTCTCGAACATGATGTGCGCCTTCTCGAGGTAGGCCGGCTCGACGCGGCCCGCCCGCGCGAGCGCCTCGACGAGCCAGAACGAGCACAGGTTGAACGCGCCCTCCTCGCCGCCGACGCCGTCGTCGACCTCGCCGGTGTTGTAGCGCCAGACGAGGCAGTCGCTTGTGAGCCCGCCCTCCTCGGGGGGCAGGAGCGTCTGCTCGAGCGTCGAGATCATGCGCGGGTCGTTGGGCCCGGTGAAGAAGACGAGCGGCATGAGCAGGTTCGACGCGTCGAGGGCGTCGCCGCCGAAGGCCTGCACGAACGCGCCGCGCTCGGCATTCCACCCGCGCTCCATGATGGTGCGGTAGATGCGGTCGCGCGTCTTGGTCCAGCGCCGCCTCGGGGCCGGCAGCGAGCGCTTGTCGGCGAGGCGGAGCGCGCGGTCGAGGGCCACCCAGCACATGAGCTTCGAGTAGACGAAGTGCTCGCGCTCGCCGCGGACCTCCCAGATGCCCTCGTCGGGCCGCTCCCAGTTGGCGCACACCCAGTCGACGTAGCGCACGATGTCCTGCCAGAACTCCCACGCGATGGGCGTCCCGTACTTGTCGTAGAGGTAGACCGCGTCGAGCAGCTCGCCGTAGATGTCGAGCTGGAGCTGGCCCGCGGCGCCGTTGCCGATCCGCACCGGCCGGCTGCCCAGGTAGCCCTCGAGGTGGTCGAGCGTCTGCTCGGTGAGCCGGCGGCGGCCGTCGACGCCGTAGACGATCTGGAGCGGCCCGTTGGGGTCGTCGGGAATGCCGGCCTCGCAGCGGTCGCGCAGCCACCCGATGAACTGCCGCACCTCGGACGTGAAGCCGATCCGCAGCAGCCCGTAGAGCGTGAACGCGGCGTCGCGGATCCACGAGTAGCGGTAGTCCCAGTTGCGGTGCCCGCCGATGTTCTCGGGGAGGCTCGTCGTCGGCGCGGCCACGATGGCGCCTGTGGGGGCGAACGTGAGCAGCTTCAGGAGGAGCGCGCTCCGGCGGACGTCCTCGCGCCAGCGGCCCGTGTACGTGCAGCCCTTGAGCCAGTCGCGCCAGAAGCTGACCGTCGTGCGGAAGAGCGCGTACTCGTCGTCGCGCGAGAGCGGCGCCTCCATCGCGCCGCCCTCGTCGAGGTGGCGGATCTCGAGTGTCACCCGGTCGCCGCGCTCGAGGTCGAACTCGCGGACGATGGCCGGCCGCTCAGGATCGGCGTCGTCGACGTGGAGCGTGCGCACCGTCGAGACCCCGAGGCGGCGCCCCGAGGCGGACGTGAACTCGGCCCCCTCGTCGGTGAGTGCCACCGTGTGCGTCTCGCGGCCGTAGTCGAAGCCGGGCTGCACGTGGAGCGTCGCCCGGACGCGCCCGCGCAGCACGCGCACGTGCCGGATCAGGCGGTGGTACCCGGCGTCGGGCCCGAGGTCGGCGACCGGCATGTAGTCGACGATCTCAGCGGCGCCCTCGTCGCCGGTGTAGCGCGTGACGAGGACGTTCGAGTCGGGGAGGTAGACCTGCCGACACGCGCAGTTGCCCTCGATCTCGAGGCGGCAGTGCCCGCCGCGCTCGCTGTCGAGGACGGCCCCGAACACGCTCGGCGAGTCGAAGTGGGGCAGGCACAGCCAGTCGACGGCGCCGTTCGTGCCGACCAGCGCGGCCGTCCGCATGTTGCCCACGAGGCCGTAGTCCTCGATGGGGAGGTAGGTGCCGGCGTAGGTGCCGTTAGAGCGGACGCCGTTGTCGGTGTGGGCCACGGTCTCGGGGTGGGGCGGACCCCGGGAACGACCGGCGCGGCGCGCGGGTCCGCCCCGGGGCGGGACCGCCAACGGCCGACCGCGGACCGCCGCCTCGGAGATGA
>JBCCQJ010000457.1:0-2304 GCA_039024395.1 Bacteroidota bacterium
CGTGCGGACGACTCTCGGGGGCCTCCAAGAGCACGTCGCCGAGATCCTCCGGGGGCTGACGCTGGAAGAGGTGCGCTCCCTGACGGGGTACGACTACATCGTCAGTGCCGCAGATGGACTATGATCCTAGCGAAATGGTATAAGTCCAGACCAAACCAGTTCATCCTCAGCTTCAGAGGGCTCCACCCTGGCTGCCTTGCTGATGGCGTCAAACAACGTGGCCGCAGGCGCGAACGTGATGACATTGACTGTAACGGCGTGGTCACCTTCTCGCGTCCAGCGGTCTCCGTAGTTGATCTCGCAGTACCCGAGTTGCTCAGCAGCGCAGTCGCGGACAGCACACGGCTGGCGGATGTCAGGTTGAGCACAGGCTCCCGAGGCGACTACGAGGACAAGCAGGGCAGGCACGCATGATTTGACAGGGCAGGCACGCATGATTTGAAAGTAGCCCCCGGCTCTGCAGCAAGATCGTCCCAGATGTCGCCTCGGGAAGGTCTCACCCCCGAGTCAGAGGGCGAACAGGGACCCTCCCCGAGGCGGTGGCGCGACCGGTTCGCGTTCTAACGGAAAGCGCAGAATCGGCCGGCGCCGACGCAGGTACCCTCCCGTGCCCCCGACGCCCCCGAATGAAGTACCTCTCCCTCGGCGACACCGACGAGATCGCCGCGTCCTGCCACCACCTCACGTTCGGCGGGACCGGCCTCGTGCTCGACGCTGGCATGGACCCCGACCAGGACGGCTACGCGGCGCTCCCGCCGTTCGAGCTGCTCACGAGCCGCCCGGTCGACCACATCGTGGTCACGCACGCGCACCACGACCACCTCGGGGCGCTGCCCGTGCTGGCGCGCGAGATCCCGCACGCGCCGATCCACATGTCGCGGCCGACGGCCATGCTGGCCGAGATGCTTCTGCCGTCGTCGGCGCGGCTCCAGAAGCGGCGCGTGCGCGAGGGCTCGACGTCGGCGTCGCCGGTGTTCGACGTCGAGACCGCCGAGGCGCTGAGCTACGTCTACGACACGCACCTGCTCGACAGCCCGTTCGACCTCGCCGGCCTCAAGGCCGAGGGGCCGCTCGCGGGCACGTTCCTCCACGCGAGCCACGTCCTGGGCGCCGTCGGCCTTCTGGTCGAGGGCTACGAGAACGGCGAGCGCCGCCGCCTCTTCTACACCTCCGACACCAGCCTCGCGCCGCAGACCATCCTCCCCGAGGCCGACTACCCCGAGGGGCCCGTCGACGTGCTCCTCCTCGAGTCCACGCTCGGCGCCGACCCCGAGGCGGAGACGACCTCGCGCAAGGCCGAGGCGAAGCGGCTCGGCCAGGCCCTCGCCGATGTGATCGCCAAGGGCGGCGTGGCGCTGATCCCGGTCTTCGCCCTCGGCCGCAGCCAGGACATGCTGGCCCTCGTCGACCGCTACAAGCGACGCGGCATCATCCCCGACGAGACGCCCGTCTACACGGCCGGCTCGATGCGCGGCATTGCGGAGGTCTACGACAAGACGCGCCACTCGACGCCCCGCCTCGACCCCGAGTTCGAGGTCTACGGCGTCGAGCAGGAGCGGCTGCCGAAGACGCAGAAGCGGCTGAACGAGGCGCTGTCACGGCCCGGCATCTTCGTCGTCTCGTCGGGCATGCTCTTCGAGCGGACCCCCTCGTTCGACCTCGCGCAGCGGATCGTGGGCGACAGCAAGAACGGCATCTTCTTCGTCGGCTTCTCGAAGGAGGGCTCGCCAGGCGCGCGCCTCCAGGAGGCCGCCGCCACGGGCACGCCGATGGTGTTCGACGACGGCGACGGGCCGGTGTCGGTCGACGCCCGCGTCGAGCGGTTCCGGTTCTCGGGCCACTCGCACCGCCGCGACCTCATCGAGGTGGTCGACCGCGTCAAGCCGCGGACGGTCGTGCTGGTCCACGGCGAGACGGCGGCGAAGGCGTGGATGAAGGACAACATCGAGTTCTTCCACCCCGACGTGCGCGTGCTCGTCCCCGAGCAGGGCCAGGAGATCGAGCTGTAGCGGGGGCGACCGCCGACGGCCGACCGCCGCCTCGGGGCCTGGGGCCGCGGCCTGCAGACGGCGGGCCGCCTCGGGGCGAGGAGACGACGGACCACGGACCGCGGACGACGGCCTGAGAGTGCCCGCCTCGGAGTCCTCCGCCTCGGTGCTAACGAGTCTCCTCCCCCCAGCGGGGCAGGGCCGTTAAGTTCTCACTCCTCGGCTCTGTTCTACCCACAGAGTCATCCCCGCGAACGCGGGGATCCATGCGAGGGTGGCCAGAATCGGCGCCGTATGGATTCCCGCCTGCGCGGGA
>JBCCQJ010000458.1:0-2248 GCA_039024395.1 Bacteroidota bacterium
CCCCCCTTCAACAAATACAGCCGCTACCTATCGGTGCTGACGAATGGGCGGCCTGTAACGAAGACGCTTGCGGCGCCTGATCTCTCCCGGCATGAGCCGGTGAGGGTCAGGCGCCCATACGAAATGCGTCTGCGCCGCGCAAGGGCCGCGTCGTACGCGGCCCCTCACGACGCCAGGCCAGGGCGTAACACCCTCGGCATCATTGACCTCAGCGACTACGCCAGCGCCTGAAATGCCCAAACAGATCACCCTGCCTGACGCCGTCGCTCAAGCTCTTGACAGAACCCCCGAGGCGGCCGAGCACGGGCGCAACTACGCCGCTGCCGCCCACCTGGCCGATTCCCTCGGGATTGAGCGTCCCGAGACACCGGCCGTGCGTCAGGCCCGTGGTGGGGCGAAGGGGGCGCCGATGGGGGCCGCCGCCCGGTGGTCGGACCGCTAGGGGTCCGAATCAGAGACCGAGTAGACGCGCCACGCCCAAGGCGACGACCGCCGCCCCCGAGGCGGTCGCTACGAACCGCCAGCGGTCTGCCACGCGCCGCGCGTGCTCGGCCTCGCGCTCTGGCCCGCCGACGCTCTCCTCGGTCGGCAGGCCGTGTTCCGTGCCGGGCGGCTGTCGCTCCCGCGGTACGCCGCGGCGGCTTGCATGCGGAGCTGGCGCCGAGGCGCTACGGCAGCACGAGTCCGCCGTCGACGACGAACGGGGTCGGCCTTGTCAGTACGGTCGGCCGCTCGCCCCCGGTGAACCGCACGCTGAACGTGCTCGGCGGCAGCGTGAACGGCACCGTCCGGCCCGTCTTGCCTTGCCCGATCGCGAGCCCGTTCGCCCCCCGCGCCTCGATCGTCACGTCCTGGTTCGAGGCGTAGGCGTAGACCGTGAGCCCCGGCGCCGGCAGGACGACGTCGGCCGTGCCCGACCACGCGCCGGGCACGGCCAGCGCCAAAAGGTCTTCGGTGAAGGCGACGGGCGCGTCGAAGTTCGTCGTCTCCAGGATCAGCCGGACGCCCGACATCCCGCCGCGACCGTCCACGAACGACCGGAGCACGACGGTCGCCGGCTCGTCCCACAGCACGTGGAGCCCGCGGCCCTTGTGGATCATGGCGGCCCGGACCAGGTAGCCGAGCGAGCGCCACAGCCGGAGGTCCTGCACGACGGCGAGGTCTGAGATCGGCACGGCTATCGAGACCGAGCGCGCCACCTCTTGGAGACGACCGTTCGAGAGCGTCCGCGTTTCGCCGCTTTCCGCGACTCCGGCGTCGGCCACGATGCCGGTCGAGACGTGAGCCCCGGGAATCACGACGCCCGACTCGGAGACGGCCCACAGCGCGAGGTGGCGGAGGCCGCCTCGGAGAATCCAGTTCGGGTGCTGCTCCATCGCGCTACGGGTTGGGTTGTGGCACCTACGCCGGCGCCGTTTCGGTGGCCGCCACGAGCGCGAGTCGCGTCAGACCGCGCCTCAAGTCGACGTCGCCACCGACCGGGATCAGCGTCACGTCCTCGGCAAAGGGGCTGTCAGCGTTGCCGCCGTCGCGGCCGGCGAGCGTGAACCGCGACTGCGGACCGTGGAGCCCGTCGGTCTCCACGTCGAGCCACCGCAGGTTGACCGCCCGCTGCGCGGCCCGCGCCGCCGCCTGTGCCGCGGCGAGCACGCCGAACGAGAGGCCCGAGACCGCCTCGTCGTACGTCTCGGCTGGCGACCACGTGCCGCCGCTCAGAGCCTCAAGACGTGGCAGCAGCGGCAGCGTGACCGCCTCGCCGCCCGGCGCGCCGACGCGGACCGCGAAGCCGGTCACCGGCGCACCCTGGTCGTCTTGCAAGAGGACGGCGCCGGCTAGCCAGATGGCCCCGTCGCCGTCCACGTCGGTCGCGCCCTCGTACTCGAGAGTCACGATACCCGCCACCGGCATCGGCGCGAGCGTCACGTTCGCCTCGGGGCCGGGCGTCTCCGAGCCCCGCATCCTCACGCGCGTGGTGCTCCACGTGGGGCCATAGTACGCCTGCCCGTCCTCGCCATCGAGGCGGAGGTAGAGGCCGCCCGGGGTCGTCGCGCTCGGCAGGTGCTCAAGCCCGTCGAGCACGAAGCGCAGCTCGTCGCCGTCGGGCGTCGCCGGCGTGAACCGGCCGATGCGCACCTCGCGCCGTGCAGGAACCATCATCGTGGAGGGCGACGGACAGGCGACGTTCCCACTGACGCGGATGCCCCCGCCGGGCGAGACGCCGAACGACTTAGGATCCGACACGCGCGAG
>JBCCQJ010000459.1:0-2245 GCA_039024395.1 Bacteroidota bacterium
CGCTTGGAGGCTCAGCGCAGATGCGCTTTGCGCCCCACTTTCAAGCGAGATCCGGATTTGCATTTTAAGGCGACACCCGGTTTTGCGGTTGGTGTCGCGCGACGCCGATCCGGTTGGAGGTGGGTGGTGACGGTCATCGACGGGCGCTGAGCGGGCCGGGTCCTGTGGGACACCATGTGTCGGGGCGCGGCGCGGCCTGCGGTGGTTGGGCTTGGGCGGTTTCGTTCTTTGGGGGGGCCTCGAGGGCTCTGGGGCGGTTTGAGCGGCGCTCGATGGCGAGGACGTTCGAGCGGTGGAGCGGCCGGTCGAGGGGTGCCGCGGCGAGGAGCTCGTCGCCGGCGAGGAGGTCGGTCCGGTCCGGCACGCTCGTCTTCGCGGCGATCGGGATCGCGCCGCGGTCGGAGCGGTGGGCGATGAGACGGCGCGGCCTCCTCGCGGCTCATCGCCTCGAAGCCGAGCCCGTCGACGATCAGACGCGCTCCGGACATGTGCGCGCGCCGCCGCAGCCTGGCCGGGGGCATGTCGGTCGCCCTTAAGCGCGGTCATCGGCGCGTCGACGCGGTCGGACTGGGCCGGAGACGCCGCGCTGGACCGCCCTCACGGCCGAGGCTCGCGGCCAGGTGGGTCTTGCCGATGCCGGGCGGCCCTTGCCGCGGAACGGTCCGTGCCGCGGACCCGGGCGCCGGTGGCCGGCGTCTCGATGCGCGCGCAGGTTCTCCGGCGCGGGTTGGACGGCGCACTCGACGCTCTCGCGCGTCTGGCCGGGTTCGAGAGCTCGAGCGCGGTGCGACGGCGCCGTTCCTCGCGGCCGGCCCGCACGGCCTCGAGCAGGCGGTCGGGGACGGCTTGGCGACGCGGTCGAGGACGGCTTGGGGGCGGGCGAGGACGGCGGGCGAGGACGGCTTGGGGGGCGGCGCCAGTCTGCGCGCACCGCTGGCGCATCGGTGGCTCGCCCTCGGTCACGGCGCCGTCGAGCGCATCGCCGAGCCGCTCGGCCGCGTGACCGCAACCGAGCGCGCGCACCCGGTCCCGGGTCCGGTCGATGCCGAGCGTCGGCCGTCTTCGCTGCGGAGGTCCCGGGCCCGCTCATCGCGCCACCGCCACCGCCGAAACGCCGCGGCCGGCCCCCAAAGACCGGAGCGGCACGTCAACACCCCGGCCGACCACCGAACCCGACGACGTGGAGACGTTTGCGCCGGCCCGTCCGGGGACATGTGAGACGGCGGCGACACGCCACCTCTGCCAGCAGAGGGGAGGTCTCGATGGCAGGCTGTGCGACCGGCGCGTCGATCGGCTCCCGAAGCGTCCGGCCCATCCGGCCGAGCGGGGGGCGGGGCGATCGTGCGGTCATCCGAAGGGCCGTCGCCCTGGGCCCGGTCGATTGGGAGCCGCGCGGCCGGTCCGCGGGGATGCTCGGCGGGGATGCTCGGCGGTCGCCTTGGGCCTCGGACAGATGGCGGCACCATGGCCCGCTCCGGGCTCGCTCCGGCGGGCCCTGAGGATCCGCGCCGCGCCCGCACTCCCGCGCCTGTCGACAGTCCGGCCGATCGGGCGGGGCGGCACGCCCTCCGGTCGCCCCTCGAACGAGATCGGCCCGTCGATGCCGACCCCGCGGCTGACCGCCACATCGAAGGGAACCGGCATCGGATCGGGCAGCGGGGTCGGCCGCCGCGTCTCGGCCGCCCGGGCTTGGGCGACCGTCGTCCCGGTCGCCGGGCAGCGCCGGTCTCGGGCACGGGCAGCGATCCGCCTGTCCGTCCGGACCTGCAGCTCGCCTCGGGACGCGACGCTCTGCGCAGAGGGATCCATGCCGCGGCGCCGATCGCGACCCCGGCGCTCGACCTTGCCCTTCGCCTGAGGCTGGCGTGGCGGGCAGGCATCGACATCCTCCAGCGTGTTCGCGACGGCCCGGTCGGTCGGGGTGATCCCGCCCCGGGCGCCAGTCGCCACCCCGCTCGCGCCGATGGCTCATCCTCGCGAGATCGCGGTCTCGTTCGGCGGGCACTCCGTCCACCGGATGGCTTGGCCGTTCGGCCGCGCTGTCGATCCGCGCCGGTGCGGCCACGCCGCCAAGGCGCTGGAACCACTCGAGATGACACGACGTCCAGGCGAGCCGTGTCCCTCGAGCGCGCCCGGACGAGGGCCGCTTTCCGACTGTGCGAGAGCCCCCTCTGCAAGGCCAGGACATCGACCGCGTCGGTCCCGACGATCGCGCCGGGACACTGCGCCCAGCCCACCTGCACCC
>JBCCQJ010000460.1:0-2233 GCA_039024395.1 Bacteroidota bacterium
CCGCGCCCTCTTCCTCGGCGAAGGCGTACGGCTGGTCGTCGAGGAAGAGGGCGCGGTAGACCGGCCCCGGCAGGCGCGTCTCGATCAGCCGCTGCCGCACGAGCTGCCGCCGGCTCGACGCCTCGAGGCGGTCGCCGCGGTAGAGGTGGATGTCGGTGCCGAGCCCCGAGGCGACCAGGTCGAGGCGGGCGCCGGCGCCGGCGTCGAGGCCGCGGCCCTCGGCTACGAGCGCCGCCTCGGCGCGGGCGAGGCGCTGCTGGAGCGCGTCGCGCACCGACTGGCGGTTCTGCTCCACGATCACGCGCTGCCCCACGACGCCCGTCAGCACGACGCTCGCGAGCCCGACGAACAAGAACCGGTTGAGCACCCGGTCGCGGAACCGCGTCCGCCGCGCCGGCAGGAGCCCGGCCTCCCGGCGGACGTAGACGCCCAGCCCAAACAGGAGGGCGCCGGTCACCAGGCCGCCCAGGCTCAGGCGCAGCAGCACCGAGAGCACGTCGAGGCGGTCGTCGGAGGGCGCGCGGACCGAGACCACGTCGCGGGCGTCGTCGCCGATCCGCTCGTAGTAGGCCATCACGCGCTGGTCGCCGAGCACCTCGGTGCGGCGCAGCGACCGGACGGTCCCGCTCAGGCGGTCGTAGATGGTCGAGTCGAGGCGGAGCGGCGCCGCGCCGCGGCTCCGCACGCGGACGCCGTCGTCGTACTCGGCGTAGCTCAGCGACTCGTCGTCGAGGCCGAACAGGCCGGTCCCGGCGAGCACGCGCGGGAACGGGGTCTCGGCCGCGAAGCGGACCGTCCGCGGTGTCGCGAGCAGGTACACCCACGCGACCACCTCGGCGTCGTTGCCCAGGAGCGGACCGAGCGCGGCCGTCCGAAACAGACCGCGTCGGTCGGGGACGGGCTCGCGCCGCCGGAGCTGGCTCCGCTCGCCACGCGCCTCGAAGCGCTCCCGCATGGTCTCGTATCCAAGCGGATCGTCCGCTCGGCGAGCTGGCACGCCGCCTTCGACGTAGCTGCCGAGCGTGTCCCCGGACGGACTCATGAACCGCAGCTCCGTCGCCACGTCGGCCAGCGAGCCGAGCAGGGACGACCGCACCAGGCTGGCCGCGACCGCGTCGATCTCCAGCCGCGTCGAGTCGAGGCGGCCCGTGAACCGGGCCGAGTCCGCCTCGGCGACGGCATCGAGAAGGACCGGGCGGAGGGCGTCCTCGGTGCGCGCGTCGGTGAGAACCTGATCGACGGCGAACGTGACACGGTCGTCGCGCGCCTCGGCGAAGGCGAACGCAGCATCCCCGAGGAGGGTCACCGTCCGCTCTTCGAGCGGCGCGCGCATCAGCCCGTAGAGCGTCGGCGCGAACACGAGCGTGCCGACGAGAACACCCCGGAACGTGAGGGGCCACACCCACCGCTGCGGCCGGCCGACGAGGACCACGGCGAGGGCGCCTGCGGCGAGCGTCAGCGCAGCCAGAGGCCCGAGGGGCACGTCCGGCTTCAGCGCAGCCAGAGCCGCAACGCTCGCAACCGACACCCCAACGGGGACGATCCACCCGGCGATGCCGGGCCGGCGCCATGCCGCGCGCGCGATCAGCACGGCCGCCGCGACCGCCGCCACCGAGGCGGCCAGCACGGCCACGAGGCCGCCCACCACGACCAGCGTCGGGCCGTCGAGCAGCGGCGTCGCCCGGTCGGTGTACGGGATCGTGGCGTCGAGCACCGACCGGCGCACCCAGAGCGCCGCGCCCCACCCCGAGGCGGCCGTCACCGCAGCGACCGCGGCGAGGCCGAGCGCGAGGCGCACCGGGCTGCGCTCCCCACTCTCCGAGGCGGCGGCCGCGTAGCGGAGGGCGTAGACGAGCACCAGTCCCGCCCCGAGGAGCAGAACGAGCGCCGACAGGGCGAGGTCGCCGGGCGAGCGCAGCGCCCCCCACCCGAGGTCGGACGCCAGCAGCGCCGGGTCGAACAGGGCCGCCGGCTGCCGCGCCGTGTCCAGCCACCGGACCGGCACGTCGAGCGCCAGCAGCCCGTAGCGCGTCGCCACGAGGGCGGCGAGCAGCGCCAGCAGGGCGCCTCCGGCGCGGAGCCACGCCCGCCGCACGTTCAGCACGCCGGCGCGGCGGATCTCGACGGCGACCCATCCCCCCAGCCCCGCCAGACCCCAGCCCAGCAGCAGGACCAGCCAGAACGCGCTCACCGCCTCGGTGGCGCGCGCGCGCTGGGCGGCGAGGGTGCCGAC
>JBCCQJ010000461.1:0-2225 GCA_039024395.1 Bacteroidota bacterium
GAGGCGTCGGCGTGCCGGGGGTGAACGGCACGTAGATCCGCCGCCCGATGGTCGTGGTGAAGCGCTCGAGGAGGGTCGCCGCGTCGAGCACGCCGATCCGCTCGAGGAACCAGCCGACGAGGCGCATCTCGGCCGCGCTCGCCTTGTCGATGATGCGCGTCCCGTAGCGGGCCTGCATCGCGTCCCAGAACGCGGTGACGTGCGCAGAGGTGGGCTCGCTGGCCATGCTCACTCCTCCTCCTCCGCCGGGCAGGCGACGTCAGGGGGCAGGCAGGCGTGACCGGCGGGGCCGAGCTCGTCGGCCGGGACCGCGCAGCACACCCACGCCGGCTCGTCCGCGCCCACCACGCCCGCGCAGTCCTCGGCGGGCGACCACCGCCCGTCGGCGTCGCAGACCTCGACGAAGCTGCCAGCGCAGCGGGTCTCGGTCGGCGTGCAGACGTGCATGGGCCCGCAGGCACAGAGCGTGGCGGTGAAGGCGGCGGTGGCGATCAGGTGCTTCATTCGACCCTCGTGGGCGCGAGCTGCCGGGCCTCGAAGGTCACGAGCAGCAGGTTGCGACGGGGTCGGCTTCGGCCCAGCCCGAACCCGCGCGGCTGTGCCTGGTTCACGTAGAGCCCGGGCGGCGTGCGGATGGTCTGGACGAGCAGTCCTCCAAGGTCATAGAGCCCGGCGAGCCGATCGTTGGGACGGATGAGCGCGTCGCCGGTGGTCGCGTCGACCAGGCCGAGCCGCTCGAGGTCCTTGAAGTGGAAGACCAGGCTGATGTCGGAGCGCGGCGAGTCGCCGCTCGCCAACATCCGGAGGTCCTCGAAGACCCTCGGCTCGACCTGGCACGGCACCCGGATCGCGGGCAGCTCGGTACGCTCGCGCTCGGCGACGCCGTCGCCGTCGCGGTCGACGAGGACCGGCTCCTTGAAGTCCGGGTCGAAGCCGCCGGTCAGCGGGCCCGCCCCGTCGGGGTCGGCGCTCGCCATCGCCGCGGTGTCCAGCCGGCGCAGCTCGGCCAGGAACGGGAAGATGAGCCGGCCGCGCATCAGGCCGCCCCCATCGGCGCGGGGCGCCGGTAGCGCAGCAAGATGGCGTCGAGCTCCGGGTCGCCGGTCGGGCCACCGCCGCTGCCGGGGCGGTCGAGCTTGTAGCTCTGGTCGCGGGTGCGCTCCTCGATGATCCGCCAGCGGTTGCGGGCGTCGAAGCCACCGTCGTCGGCCAGCGGGTGCAGCCAGCGCAGCACGAGCAGGATGCACGCGCGGCGGATGGCGGCGGGCGTGCGCCCCTCCGCGGTCCCGTCGGGCTCGGTGTAGCCGAAGAGCCCAAGGGCCACGACGTTGCCGTGGCCGCGAGGGAAGCAACCGAGGCGGCGGGTCAGCCGGGGCGCGTCGAAGCCCGGTTCCACCGGCGCCCCGACGACGATCAGCTCGTCGGCGGAGAGCGAGATGTCCGCGCCGTCGATGGCGACGCGGTCGAGGTGGATGGGCGGCGCCGGCAGCTCGAGCGAGGGCGCGCCACGGCCGTCGAGGGTCAGCGTCAGCGCGCGGGGCTCGAAGAACCACCCGGTGACGCGATCGATCTCGGCGGTGGCGGCGTCGATGAGCGCCTCGAGGCGGGCGTCATCGGCCTGTGCCACGGTGACGCCCTCGGCGCGCAGATCGGCGACGGTGGCGTACACCGGGGTCCTCCTACTTGCTGCGGGTGCTCCGGCGCTTGGAGCCGGAGCTGTCGGGCTTGGCTTCGCTCTCCTCGAGGTCGGCGGTGGTCACGGCGGTGCTGGCCTCGACCGGGTCGGAGGCCTTCTTGCGCGTGGTCGCCTTGGCCTCGTCGGCCTCGATCGCCTTGGCCTCCGCCTCGGTGTGCACGTCGAAGGCGAGCGGGGCGTGCTCGTCGCCAGGCACCTGGCGGACGCTCCGAAGGTACTCGCCGACGTCCTTGTCGACGCGGTACCAGCCGCGCTCCTCGTGGAACTTGATGCCGCGGTAGGTGTAGCGGCGCAGGACGAAGCCCCGACGAAAGTCGTAGGGCTTGAGTCGGACGAGCAGGGTCTGCATCGGTCAGTTCTCCGTGGCTCAGAGCTGGACGTTGATGGCCTTGGCGACCCCGGGCTCCTCCGCGAACTTCACGTCGAAGCGCAGCGTGGCCACGATCTTCAGGGTCCCCTCGGAGATGTCGCGGGCCGACTCGACGCGGATGTTCCGCCAGATGCCGACGTGGATGTTCTTCGGGTTGCA
>JBCCQJ010000462.1:0-2218 GCA_039024395.1 Bacteroidota bacterium
ACAGCCCACAGCCCACAGCCCACAGCCCACAGCCCACAGCCCACAGCCCACAGCCCACAGCCCACAGCCCACAGCCCACAGCCCACAGCCCACTCAGCGCAGCTCGCGCCGGATCATCAGCTTCGTGGCCGTCCACGTCGCGTCGACGGCGCACACCTTCACGTCGACCAGGCCAAGGGGCAGGGCGGCCTCGTGCAGCGCGCCCAGGTTCATGTCGGTCTCGACGCCGGACGATTTCTTGGGCCACGAGACCCAGAGCATCCCGTCGCGGTCCATCGCGTCGGCATAGACGGCGAGCTTCGCCGCCAGCCCGGCCCGCTCGGTTGCGAACAGGTGGACGAGTGTCGGGCGCGCGTCGAGGTCGTCGGTGAACGTGGCCGCCTCGGGGAGGCCGGCCACGAGGCGGCCGTAGTGGTCCGGGGCGCCGTCGAGCACGGCGACGGTCTCGGGCGTGTAGCCGAGCTTCTGCCAGAGCGCGCGGCTCACGCCCCTGAGGCGGCCCTCTCCGCGGCCCGCGCAGCCGCCTCGGCGCGGTCGAAGGCCGCCTGCACCGCGGCCGGCGGCGGCACCGGCCGGCCGCGCGCGACGTCGACGAAGCACAGCGTCACCCGGCCCGACATCAGCACCGCGTCCTCGCCCGCGCGGCGGACCGCGTAGTCGATCGGCACGCGCACGCCCACCTCGGGGAACGTCGTCTCGATCTCGACCTCGTCGTCGTAGCGGGCGCTCGCGTGGTAGCGGACGGTCGCCTCGGTGACGGGCATGATGACGCCGCCGGCCTCGAGGTCGGCGTAGGGGAGGCCGGCCGAGCGGAGCGCCTCGGTGCGGGCCGCCTCGAACCAGTCGAGCACGTGGGCGTGGTAGACGACGCCCATCGGGTCGCACTCGCGGTAGCGCACGCGGTGGCGGTGGACGTACCGGATCACGGGCCGGGCCGGATCGGACGCGCTCACCCGGCCTCGACCGGCGCCTCGACGGTGCCTTCGGCGAACGACCCCATCGCGTCGAACTTGTCGAGGCGGCCGGCGAGGAGGTCGTCGGTCGAGAGCGCCTGCAGCTCCCCGAGGTGGCGGGCGAGGGCCTGGCCGGCCGCCTCGAAGACCGCCTGCGGGTTGCGGTGCGCGCCGCCGACCGGCTCGGGCACGATCTCGTCGATCACGCCGTGCTCGATCAGGTCGGGGGCGGTCAGCTTGAGCGCGCGCGCCGCCTCCTCCTTGTGGTCCCACGAGCGCCAGAGGATCGACGAGCACGACTCGGGCGAGATCACCGAGTACCAGGCGTTCTCGAGCATCAGCACGCGGTCGCCCACGCCAATCCCGAGTGCCCCGCCCGAGGCGCCCTCGCCGATCACGACGACGAGGATGGGCACCGGCAGGCGCGCCATGACGAGCAGGTTGCGGGCGATGGCCTCGGCCTGCCCGCGCTCCTCGGCCTCGAGGCCGGGGTAGGCGCCGGGCGTGTCGAGGAAGGTCACGATGGGCTTGCCGAACTTGGCCGCCATCTCCATCAGCCGCTTGGCCTTGCGGTAGCCCTCGGGGTTGGGCATCCCGAAGCGGCGCTCCTTGCGCTGGTTGGTGTCGCGGCCCTTCTGGTGGCCCAGCACCATCACCGTCTGGTCGTGGCTCCCGTACCTCGAGCCCTTGAACGTGGCCGGGCCGCCCACGAGCGCGCGGTCGTCGCCGAAGAGGCGGTCGCCGTGCAGCTCGAGGAAGCCCGACGTGAGGGCGTTGATGTAGTCGAGCGTGTAGGGCCGCTCGGGGTGGCGGGCGAGCTGGACGCGCTGCCAGCGCGTGAGCCCGCGGTAGATCGACTGCCGGAGCGTGTCGACGCGCGCCTCGAGGGCCGCGATCTGGTCGGTGAGGTCGACCGCGGCGTCCTCGGCGTCGAAGCGCCGCAGCTCGGCGAGCTTCGCTTCCAGGTCGGCGAGGGGTTTCTCGAAGTCGAGGAGGTGGGCCATGCCTCAAGGTAGTGCGTCACGGGGTGGGGGAGGACGCTCGCATCCGGGCCTGTGCACGGCGGATACGACGCGCCCGCCTCAGGGGGGGTACGAGCACGGAGAGCGTCGCTGCGCGACGAGAGGGCCGCTTCGCGGCGAGAGCGTGGAAAGTGGAAAGTGGAAAGTGGAAAGTGGAAAGTGGAAAGTGGAAAGTGGAAAGTGGAAAGTGGAAAGTGGAAAGTGGGGGCGGCCGTGGAAAAGTTCCGGGCATCCGAGTCGCAC
>JBCCQJ010000463.1:0-2150 GCA_039024395.1 Bacteroidota bacterium
GCCCACTTCCTCGTGGCGATGCCGCCTCGGTAGGGCCAGAACGGGCCGAGGAGCGTGATGCGGGCCATGCGCGCAAGATCCGACCGCCGCCTCGGGGCGGGCGCCCCCGAGGCGGTCTCGGCGGAGGGTTCACCCGGTCCGCCTCGGGGCCAGCGGCGTCGCCTCGGGGCGGGTCGCCTCGGGGCGGGTCGCCTCGGGGCGGGTGAGGGCCGCCGTCCGCTCGTCGCGGATGTCGTAGCGCCGCACGTCCTCCATCTCGGGCCGCACGATCATCTCCCCGAGGAGGCCTGTCAGGAACGCCTGGGCGCCCAGGATCAGCAGCATCACGCCGAAGAGCAGCAGCGGCCGGTCGCCGATCGGCTGGCCGTAGACCAACTTGGCGATCGAGAGGTAGGCGAGCACGACGAACCCGGCCAGGAACCCGATCGTCCCCACGCTGCCGAAGAAGATCATCGGCCGCCGCACGAACCGCGTCAGGAAGACGACGGTGATGAGGTCGAGGAAGCCGCGGAGGTAGCGCTCGAAGCCGAACTTGGTCTGCCCGTGGATCCGCGGCCGGTGGTTGACCACCTGCTCCTCGATGCGCGTGTAGCCCTCCCACTTGGCCAGCATCGGGATGTAGCGGTGCAGCTCGCCGTACACCTTGACGCTCTTGACCACCTCGGCGCGGTACGCCTTGATGCCCGAGTTGAAGTCGTGGAGCGGGATGCCGGACATCCACCGCGTGACGCGGTTGAAGAACTTCGACGGGAGGCGCTTCTCCCAGGGGTCGTTGCGCTTGCGCTTCCAGCCGCTCACCAGGTCGGCGCCGGCCTCGAGGCGGGCGACCATCTCGGGCAACTCGGCCGGGTCGTCCTGCAGGTCGGCGTCGAGCGTGGCGACGAAGCGCCCCGAGGCGCGCTCGAAGCCGGCCGCGAGCGCCGGGCTCTTGCCGTAGTTGCGGCGGAACTGGACGCCCGCGAACCGGGGGTCCGCCTCGTTGAGGGCCGTGATGACGCCCCACGAGCCGTCGTCCGAGCCGTCGTCGACCATCCACACCTCGAACGAGAGGCCGGCGCCGTCGAGGGCCGCGCGGATCTCGTCGGCCAGGGCCGGCAGGCTCTCGGCCTCGTTGTAGACCGGGACGACGACGGAGAGGTCGGGGCGCATGGCGGCAACCTACGTCGGAGCCCGCCTCGGGGACGCCGAGGCGCTGGCCCCGAGGCGGCTAGAGCGTGACGGTCGCGGGGGCATCGGGGACCATCACCGAGGCGGTCCGCTCGCCCTCGTGGCCGAACCAGCGGAGGCGGCCGTCTGGCTCGCAGATCCAGACTTCCTGCGCCCCCTTCGAGAGGTAGAGCGTCACCTTCTCCTCCATCTCGGCCCAGGGATTCGAGGGTGACATCACCTCGACGCAGATCGGCGGGGCAACGCTGAACACCTCCTCCTCCCCGTGCTCACCCACGAATGCCTCGGACAACCAAGCGACATCAGCTACCTTGACGCCTTTCGACGTATCGACGCTGCACTCGGGAATCGCCTCGCTTCCAAGCGCAGCCTCCAGCACGCGAGCGATCGCCCGCTGACGTCGGCTGTGGATGTTCGTCGTGGGACTCATAAGGATGCGGCCGTGTTCGTCCTGCTCGATCCGGAACGGAAGGTCTTCGAGGGCCGGGTGCGCGCACACGTCGTCCCAGGTCATCGGCCCATCGTAGGGCCACACTTCCGCCTCATTCGCCCGCGAGGCGGGCGTCTTCCGTGCTCGGGACGTCTTCGCAGGAGCGGTCGCAGACATGGCGCTCGCCGCCTCGGGGCCGCACGGCGGCCGCCCCCGAGGCGGGCTAGGTGTCGATGGTGGCGTACTTGGCGTTGCGCTCGATGAACTTGCGCCGCGGCTCGACGGCGTCGCCCATGAGCGTCGAGAACGTCTTGTCGGCCGCCGCGGCGTCCTCGATCGTCACGATCTGGAGCATCCGGCGGTCGGGGTCCATGGTCGTGCTCCAGAGCTGCTCGGGGTTCATCTCGCCGAGGCCCTTGTAGCGCTGCACGCCGACGCCCTTCTCGCCGAGCGACGCCACGGCCTCGTCGAGCTGCTGGTCGGTCCAGCAGTAGATCTCCTTGGCGCCCTTCTTGGCGCGGTAGAGCGGCGGGAGCGCGATGTAGATGTAGCC
>JBCCQJ010000464.1:0-2141 GCA_039024395.1 Bacteroidota bacterium
GGGGGGGCCCCCCCCCCCCCGGGGGGGGGGGGGCCCCGGGGGGGGGCGGGGGCGGGGGGGGGGGGGGCCGGCCCCGGGGGGGGCCCCCCCCTTGGGGGGCCCCCCCCCGGGGGGGGGGGGGGCCGGGGTAGTCACGGGTGAGGACCTCGAGCGCTCGCCATTCGGGGAGGGGCGCGGGAGGGGCGGCCGGCCTCACCCGCCAGCCGTGACGTCCCGCGCCGAGCTGCCATCCGTCGGTCGGGGCCGCATCGGCCCACGCGCGGGGGGGGCGACCGGTTCGGCAGCCGATAACAGCCACCGCGAGGGGGACGAGATCGGTGGCGGCAAAGGGGGCTCCAAGCGCGCGGAGCAGGGGCTCGGGATCGGCCGGTGGACCGTCCGGGCTCGCCTCGAGGCTCGCCCAGATCGCGTCCCGCTCGCGCTGGGCCGCAGCGAGGGTCTTGAGTCGCAGCAAGACGACGCCATCGGCGGGAGCCGGGGCGGAGGGGTGCACCGCGCGCTGGGCCATCCGGTGCAGCGGCGCACAGCTCAAGTCCACCGCCCCGACCCAGGCCTCGTCGACGTCGCCCCGTGCGAGCGCATCGCTGGCGATCGATAGCGCGACCAGGCCCGAGGCTTCGCCGGCCGACACCGTGAAGCCGGGCCCGCGCAGATCGAGCTGCACGGAGATCCGGTTGGCGGGGATGTTCGGCATGGCGCCCAGAGCGCCCGCGGCGTCGGTGAGCGCCCCGAGGCCGGCGAGCGCCCGCTCCAACCATCCCTCTTCGACCTCGATGCCGGCCGCCCGCCAGCGCTCGAGCCAGGTGGGAAGGCGCCACCCGAAGCCCGCCCGGGCGACCTCCGGGTCGACCTCCATGCCAACGAGGATGGAGGCGCGCGAGGTAGGCGGCCGAGAGGCGCGCCGCGCCATCCGCCACGCCGCTTCGAGGACCAGCAGCTGCTGCGCGAGCGTCTGGTCGAGGTCGGCGGGCGGAAACGCGAGGCCCAATGCCGGCAGGGAAATAGGACCGTCGAGCCGGCCATCGCCGGGGGTGACGCCATCTTCGGCGAGCGCATCGGCGAGCGCCTTGGGGCCGCGCCACCGGCCGAGCCTCACTTCGAGATCGACCACCGCCAGGCGGGGAGCGGGTCGCGGAGCGGATGCCACCGCGGCTTTCGCGCCGGAGCGACGGTACTCCTCGACCAGCAGGTGCGCGTTGTTGCCGCCGAACCCGAAGTTGCTCACCGCGGCGCGCCTCGCCCCCTCGCTCGGCCAGGGCTCGGCCGCCTGCAAGACGCGCAGTGCGTCCCCACGCAGGGCGTCGATCGGGGTCTCCACATGGAGGCTAGCGGGGCGGAGGGCGTGCCGAAATGCGCCCAACACCTTGAGTAGGCCGGCTGCGCCCGAGGCGGTGATGAGGTGCCCGACGTTCGACTTGAGGGATCCCAGGGGGACCCCGCGGGCGTCGCCGACGAGCTGCTTCAGGCTCTCGACCTCGATCCGATCGCCGACGGCGGTGCCGGTGGCGTGACATTCGAAGAGGCCGACGGACGACGGCGACCACCCGGCTTGTCGATAGGCGGCGCGCATGGCCTCGAGCTGTCCGTCGGACGAGGGCGCGAGCAAGCCGGCCCGCTTGCCGTCGTTGCTGAGTCCGATCCCGCGGATGACGCCGTGGATGGTGTCGCCGTCGCGCTCGGCGTCGTCGAGGCGCTTCAGGGCGAGCAGGGCGACGCCCTCGGCGGGCAGAAGGCCGTCGGCGCCCGCGGCGAAGGGGGCGCTGATGCCCCGTCGGCTCAGCGCCGACAACGCGCAGAAACCGATGTGGAGGAACAAGTCGTCGGCCCGCATGCCGCCGCCCGCGAGGGCGAGGGCGGCGCGGCCCTCGTGCAGCTCGCGACACGCGAGGGCCATCGCGTAGAGAGACGATGCGCACGCCGCGTCGAGCGCGGTCACCAGCCCCCCGAGCCCGAACGTCTCCGCCACGGCTTGCGCGGGCGCGTACGACGCAAAGCGCGCGCTGGGCGCCGGCCGACCCTCGTCGGTGTGGTCGAGCAGCGACCCGTCGAGGGCGTCGAGCCACGTCGCCGCCGCCCAGCGGGTGAGATGGTGGGATGGATAGGACAGGTTCCCGAAGACGAAGGCACACCGTGCCCGAACC
>JBCCQJ010000465.1:0-2127 GCA_039024395.1 Bacteroidota bacterium
ACCTGCCGCCGCGTCAGCGTCCCGGGCGCCGGGGCCCACCCCCCCGCCCGCCAAGGGGGGGCGCGCGCGGGGATGACGGAAACCCCCCCCCCGGTCGGGGGAAACCCCCCCGGCCCCCCCCCCCCCCCCCGGGGGGGGCCCCCGCCCCCCCCCGCGCCGCTCCCTCTCGGGGCTCGCGCGCCCCCCGCGGCCGCGGCGCGTGCTGGAGCTGGGCACCAACCTGGGCGTCGGGGCGGGGCACCTCGCGGCGGCGCTGTGCGTCACCGCGGCGGAGGGCGGGCCGGCCGGGCGCCTCGTGACGCTCGAGGGCGCGCCGGGCCTCGCGGCCCTGGCCGCCGGCCACCTGGCTCGCCTCGGGCACCCCGTCGGGCACGCCCCGGACGACCGCGTGCGGATCGTCGTGGGCGCCTTCGCCGAGACGCTGCCGGATGTGCTGCGCGACGAGGGGCCGTTCGACCTCGTGTTCATCGACGGCCACCACGACCCCGAGGCAGCGCTCGGGTACCTCCGCCAGGTCGAGCCCCACCTCGCGGAGGGCGCGCTCGTGATCCTGGACGACGTCGGCCCAGGGCAGCCGGTGCGGGCCGCATGGCGACGGCTCCGCGCCGAGCGCGAGGGCGACCCGCTGTTCTTCGCCGGCCAGTACGGTCTGATCTTCGCGTCACGAGACGGCGGAGCCGCGCCGGCCGTGGCGCGTGAGACCCTCCCTTCTCTGCAGGCGGCGCCCGCCGGCCTGCCCGCCGACGCCTGACCCGTCTCATGCCTCCTCCGACCGACGCCGAGCTGGTGACCGCGTACCTCGACGAGGGCGACCAGCGCGCCTTCTCGCAGCTCCTCGCCCGCCACCAGGAGCGGATCTTCGGCTACCTCATGGGCATGGTGCGCGACCGCGAGGTGGCGAACGACCTCTTCCAGGACACCCTCTTCCGCTCGATCCAGGCCATGCACTCGCGGCGGGGCTCGTACGAGAGCCAGGGGCGGTGGCTCGCGTGGGTCATGCGGATCGCACGCAACGCCGCGCTCGACTGGCTCCGCGCCCGGAAGAAGTTCACCGACGTCGACAAGTTCGGCAATGAGGACGAGGGGCCGTCGTTCTGGGACCGTCTCCCCGACGAGGCGCCGGACGCGCAGTCGCTCCTCGGACGCGCGGACCTCTGGCAGGAGGTCGAGGCGGCCATCGAGCAGCTCCCGCCGGAGCAGCGCGAGGTCGTGCTGATGCGCCACCAGTCGGAGCTGACGTTCCGCGAGATCGCCGAGCTGACCGGCGTCTCGATCAACACCGCCCTTGGCCGGATGCGCTACGCGCTCATCAACCTCCGCAAGATCCTCGAGCCCGAGTGGTTCGAGGGCAACACCGCCGACGTGCCGGGCGCGCCCACGCCGCCCGCCTCGGGGGAGACGACGTCGGTCGCCTGACCGCCGTCGCCCCGCCCTCTTCACACAAGAGACCGCTGCCTGCTCCGTTCGCTACGCCCTCCCCGACCCCGATGTCCGACTCTCTCACCCCGCTCCGCCACGTCTACGGCGTCGAGCCCGTCGGCCCGGTGCCGGCGCCCGGTGAGCCCGGCCACGTCGAGCTGACGCTGCTGCGCGAGATGCGCGAGGCGCTCGACGCCCTCCCCGACGCCGCCCCCGAGGCGTCCGCCACCGAGGCGGTCCACGGCTATGCCGTCTCGGCGGAGGTCGCCCTGCTGCGCTCGACCGCTGCGGCGCTCGACCACGCCGTCCGCCTCGGAGACCGTGCGCCCGATGCCGACGTGCTGGCGTCCGTCCTGGCCCGCGCGAGCGAGGGCGCGCTCCTGAGCGGATCGCTCGACGCCCTCGCCCACCTCCCCGCCGCGCAGCCCGACGCCGACGTGGTCGCTCGCGTCCTCGCACACGCCGAGGCGGCCGATCCGCTCGCAGCCGTCCGTCACGTCTACGCCGACGCGCCGGCACCCGCCACCGAGGCGGGACTCGTCGAGGCCGCACTCCTCCGCCAGTCGGGGGAGGCCGTCGACCGGGGGGCCCGCTCGCGTCCGCAGCCGCGTCCGGCCGAGGCCGCCGTCGCCGCCGTCCTCGCCCGCGCCGCCGCGGCCTCGGCGCTCGACGCGGCGCCAGACCACCTCGGGGCCGCGTCGCCCGTCG
>JBCCQJ010000466.1:0-2105 GCA_039024395.1 Bacteroidota bacterium
CACCGAGGCGGCCGAGCAGGTCATGATCGCCTCCAGCGACCCTGCGTTCGTGGGCAACCCGGACGCCGAGGCGGGCGGCGCGCTCGTGGCGCTGGTGGGCCAGGCGGAGGTGCGGCTCACCGGCCCCGCCTCGGTGGGGGACCTGCTGGTCGCCTCGGGGCGAGAGGACGGGACGGCGCGTGCCGTCGCGCCCGAGGCGTACCGCCCCGAGGCGGACGGCCCCGTCGCGGGCCGCGTGCTTGCTGTCCCCGAGGCGGGCCGAGCCCTCGCGCTGGTGGGCGTCGACGAGGCGGCGGCGCTGCGGGCGGTCGTCGAGGCATTGCGCGGCGACCGCGTGGCCGACCGCGCCCAGATCGAGGTGCAGGCGGCGCGGCTCGACGCGCAGCAGACCCAGATTGACGCCCTCGCCCGGCGCCTCGACGCGCTCACCGCCTCGGAGCCAACCGCCGCGCGCTGACCCCGAGGTGGGCACGGGTGATCCCCCGGCGGTCGATTTTTCGTGAGATGGAGGAATCCTCCTCTCGCCCATGCCTCGCCCGATCGCGCTCGCCGCCCTTCTTGCCCTCACCGCCGCCGCCTCGGCACAGACGCTCCCCGACCGCGAGATCCCCTTCCAGGGCGTCCTCCAGGACGGCGGCGTGTCCGTCACCACCAGCACCGACGTCACGTTCCGCTTGTTCGAGGCCGCCTCGGGGGGCTCGGCCGTGTGGACCGAGACGCAGACGGTCACGCCGGACGCCGATGGGGCGTTCGCGGTCCGCCTCGGGGCCGGGACGGCGCTGCCGGACGACGTGGGCCGGCCGCTGTGGCTGGAGGTGGCCGTGCCCTCGGGCGGAGGGAGCCAGGTGCTCGGGCCGCGGACAGAACTCGGCGCCGCGCCGTACGCGCTCGGGCTCTACGGGCTTACCATCACGCCCAGCACGTCCCTGTTCAGCGGGGCCGGCCCGAACCTGGTAGGCGGCTCGCCGGCCAACACGGTCGACCCAGGCATCGGCAGCGCGACGATCTCAGGCGGAGGGCTCCTCGACTCGCCAAACACGGTGACGGTCGATTTCGGGACGATCGGCGGCGGCGTAGACAACACGGTCAGCGGCCGCGCCAGCACCGTCGGAGGCGGCCAAGACAACACGGCCAGCGGTGGCGAAAGCACCGTCGGCGGCGGTAGAGACAACATCGCCAGCGGCTTTTCCAGCACGATCGCTGGGGGATCGTCCAACAGAGCCAGCAACACCGAAAGCACAATCAGCGGTGGCAGAAGCAACACGGCCAGCGGCTTCCGCAGCACGGTCGGCGGGGGCAGCGTCAACGACGCCAGCGGCAGCGCCAGCACAGTCCCGGGGGGCTTGCGCAACCATGCTCGCGGGAGCTACAGCTTCGCCGCCGGCTTCTACGCCCGCGCCGTCCACAACGGCACCTTCGTCTGGTCCGACGACTCCCAGTCGTTCGCCGACTCGCTCGTCTCGACCGGCCCTGACCAGTTCCTCATCCGCGCCGCCGGCGGCGTCGGCATCGGCACCAACACGCCCACCGCCGGCCAGCTTCTCATCGTCAACAGCACCGGCTCGGGGCTCTCGACGGCGACCGTACGCGCCGAGAACACGTCGACCGGCGGGGGCATCGCAGGCTACTTCCTGGCCAACGGGACCGACGCCGCGTTTGTGGTGGGCCAGAACGGGACGGGCGACCTCATCCGGGCGTTCGGCTCAGGCAACCTGCGCTTCCGGGTGTTTAGCAACGGCAACGTGCGAGCCGACGGCACGTTCATGGGCGGGGGCGCCGACTTCGCCGAGTTCTTCCCGCTGGCCGCCTCGGGGACCGGGTCCGCCTCGGTGCGTCCGGGCGACCTCGTCGGGCTCCGAGGCGGACAGGTGTCGCTCGACACTGAGGCGGCCGAGCAGGTGATGATCGCCTCCAGCAATCCGGCGTTCGTGGGCAACCCGGACGCCGAGGCGGGCGGGGCGCTCGTGGCGCTGGTCGGGCAGGCGGAGGTGTGGATCACCGGGACCGCCTCGGTGGGGGATCTCTTGGTCGCCTCGGGGCAGGACGACGGGACCGCCCGGGCCATCGCGCCGAGCAACTACCGCCCCGAGGCGGACGGCCCCGTC
>JBCCQJ010000467.1:0-2093 GCA_039024395.1 Bacteroidota bacterium
CCTCCATTCCCTCGCGCGCGGAGCGCGCCCTCCACTCCTCAGAGCAGCCCGAAGGGCGCTCTCTCCCTTGCCCAGCCCCGCCTCGGTGACGTTCCCCGAGGCGGGGCCTCGGTTTGGTAACGCGCGCCGGCCCCGAGGCGGCGACCTTGGGGCCATGCTCGCCCTCGCCTTCCTGCTCGCCGTGACCGCCGCCGACTCCGTCCTCGTGATCGCGCACCGAGGCGCCAGCGGCGACCTTCCTGAACACACGCTCGAGGCCTACCGCCTCGCCGTCGAACACGGCGCCGACGTGATCGAGCCGGACGTCGTCGCGACGAGGGACGGGGTGCTCATCGCGCGTCACGAGAACGAGATCTCCGAGACGACCGACGTCGCTGCGCGGGTGGAGTTTGCGGGCCGCCGGACGACCAAGACCATCGACGGCCGCGAGGTGACGGGGTGGTTCACGGAGGACTTCACGCTGGCTGAGATCAAGACGCTGCGGGCCGTCGAGCGGCTGCCCGACCTCCGGCCCGAGAGCGCCGCCTACGACGGCCGGTTCGAGATCCCGACCCTCGCCGAGGTGATCGACCTCGCGCGCCGCCTCGGGGCCGAGCGCGGCCGGCCGGTCGGGCTCTACCCCGAGACCAAGCACCCGACCTACTTCCGCCAGATCGGCCTGCCGCTCGACGAGCCGCTTGTGGCGCTCCTCCACGAGGCGGGTTACACCTCGCCGGCTGACCCGGTCTGGATCCAGTCGTTCGAGGCGGGCAACCTCCGCCGCCTGCGCGGCCTCACCGACCTCCGCCTGGTGTTCCTGGCCTACCCCGGCGGCGCCCCGTTCGACGCGCCGGCGGAGACCTACGACGCCCTCCTGGCGCCCGATCGCCTCGGGGAGGTGGCCGCCTTCGCCGACGCGCTGGGGGTCCACAAGCGGTTCGTGCTCACCGAGGCGGGCGCGGACACGGGCTTCGCCGAGGCGGCCCGCGCCGCCGGGCTCGACGTCCACGTCTGGACGGTCCGCGCCGAGAACGCGTTTCTGCTGCCGCCCTTCCGCCTTGGGGACGACCCGGCCGCGCACGGTGACCTTGCCGCCGAGGTGCGTGCGCTCGCCGAGGCGGGCGTCGACGGCGTGTTCACCGATCACACCCGCCTCGCGGTCGAGGCGCTCCGCTAGAAGTTGATCCGGGCGGAGGGGTAGATCGGGCGCAGGCCGAGCCCGCTCGCCCCGTGCGCGGAGGCCCCGCTGCGGAGGACGGGCACGTTGACGATCGGGCCGACCCGGAACTGCGTCCCGAGCGCGCGGAACCCGAGCTGGAGCCCGGCGAGCGCGCCCGCCTCGGCAAACGTGCCGTCGTAGCTCGCGAGGCCCCCGTCATTGGGGGCGAGGCCGGTGTTGGTGGCGTCGCCGACCCCGCCGTACGCCCCGACCGTCGGGACGAGGTACAAGTTCGGCCCGAGGTCGAGCCGCCGCGCAACGGCCACGTGCCCGATGCCTGCGACCGACCGGACGCCCAGGTCGGGGTCTTCGTACACCGGGTTCGACGCCATCGTCCCGCGCGCCCCGAGGCGGACGCTCAGCACGGTCTGGGCGTCGAGGCCGCGCGTGTAGCCCACCTCGGGCTGGACGGCGAGCACGCCGCGCTCGTCGCCGTAGCGGACCCCGTTCGTCCGCACGGCCACGTCGAATCCGTTCGGGAGCTGGTAGCCGAGCCCGACCGAGCCGCCGACGAGCAGGCCGGAGCTGCTGCTCCACCCGAGCCCGAGGCCGCCCTCGGCGTAGGCGCCGGGCGCGGGAACGACGGCGAAGCCGGGACCGGCGTTCTGAGCGGCCGCTGGGAGGGCGGCGACGAGGGCCGCGAGAAGGAGAGCGCGCATCGGAGATGGGGAGGGTCCTCGAACCGAACGTACGTCGCCGCCGGCAGGTGCCGCACACAACCTTAGCTGGACTTTGGCCCTTCGGCTAGACCCCAATATCGCCTCCTGCGGTGTGGAAACGGGCAACGAAGTATTTCCAAGGTCTGGGTTCTGACCCCGACATGGGAAAAAGACAAGGGTCATCCGACCAAGCTGGGAGCAATCGCAGGTCGGTCTGATCGAAAAGGCCAAAGTCG
>JBCCQJ010000468.1:0-2091 GCA_039024395.1 Bacteroidota bacterium
AGTCTCCTCCCCCCAGCGGGGCAGGGCCGTTAAGTTCTCACTCCTCGGCTCTGTTCTACCCACAGAGTCATCCCCGCGAACGCGGGGATCCATGCGAGGGTGGCCAGAATCGGCGCCGTATGGATTCCCGCCTGCGCGGGAATGACTGGATTTAGGGGATTGGCGGCAGAACTTACCAGCCCTGCCCCAGCGGGGGGAGGTCGGGAGGGGGGCGACGAATCGGGCGCCATACTCGACCCCGAGGTGGCCGCTCGCAACCATCTGTCGCCGCTTTCAGGCCCCGAGGCGGTCTCGGGTTTCCTAGCTTGGCCTCTGTCTTCTCCCACCTCGGTGCCCGACTCGAACTCGCCTCAGCGCCTCGGCGCCGTCCTCTCCGACCTCGTCGAGCGGTACGGCTACCGCGAGCGGTTCGACGCCGCGCGCGCCGTGGAGGCGTGGCCGGCGCTGGCCGGCGAGGCCATCGCCGGCGTCACCGAGCAGGTGTGGATGCGCGACGGCGTGCTGCACGTCAAGGTGCGGTCGGCCGCGTGGCGGCACCAGCTCCAGTTCCAGCGGACGGCCTGGCGCGAGCGCCTCAACGCCCACCTCGGGGGCGAGGTCGTCGACGAGGTCGTGTTCCGGTAGCGTGACTCCGATCCGCTACCGCACCACGGGCGGGTACGACGCCGACTTCGAGGTCGCCATCGCGGCCGATGGTACCTACACGGTCGAGGGTGGCAGCTACGTCACGCGCGGCCGCCGGACCGGCACCCTCCCCGAGGCGGACCAGACCGAGATCGACCGCCTCGGGACCGCCGTCGAGGCGCGCGACTGGGGCGCTCCTGAGGGGAGCGAGGGATTCGTGCACCACCTCGAGGTGGGCGAGAAACGAGTCCTGTGGTGGGGGCCGGCGGCCGACGTCGACGCCCGCCTCGGAGCGCTCGTCGCGGCCCTGGGTCGCCTCTGAGACAGGCGTCCGGTGAGAGCGAAAAGCTGCGCGGCCGGTGGACCCCGAGACGCCCTCCGTTCCTCCGCGCGCGAAGCGCGCCCTCCACTCCTGGCGCTCAAGGCACGACGCCCCGATTCCATTGCACCCCGTCGCGCGCCTCTCACCCCGCCCCGAGGCGGTCGGCGCACGTCGAGGCGTCCGCCTCGGGGAGGACGCCCGTCGCCAGGAACGTGCGGACCATCCCCAGCACGCGCGGGCGCATCATGATGAACGTGTGGCGCGACGGTACGACGGCGTGCGCGGCGCCCTCCAGGCAGGTCTCCTCGACCCGCACCTTGCCGTCGCGGTCGCCCGCGATGACGGCCACCTCGACGCCCGGCGGCGGGCCGAGGCTCACCGCGGTCCCGCCCGTCGTGCGCAGCTCGCGAATCGGCGGGAGCATCCACCCGACCCAGCGGGCGAGGCGGTCGGCCTCGTGGGACCCCTGGTTCGGCGGCGCCAGCATCACCACGCGGCCGGCCGCCTCGGGGGCCTCGTGGAGGAGGTGCCAGCGGATGGCGACCGTCCCCAGGCTGTGCCCGACGTAGTGGACCTGCGGGGCCGCCTCGGCGTCGAGCGCCGCCTCGACCTCGTGGCCGATCTGCGCGCCGATCTGGGCCACGCTCGGCCCCTGGCTGCTGTAGCCCACGTTGAGGACGCGGTAGCCGGCCCGGTGGAGGCTGACGTGGAGCGGCACCATCGAGAGGGAGGTCCGCCCCATGCCGTGGGCGAGGACGACGAGGTCGCGCGGCGCCGCCTCGGGGCGAGACGAGGCGCAGGCGCTGAGGGCAAGGGCGGCCCCGAGGAGGGCGAGTCGAGCGGTCATGGCAGACCCTACGGCCGCGCGCCCGCCTCGGTGTGGTACGATCGGACCAGGGGAGAGCGGACGCACGCACCAAGCCCACCGCCTCGGGGCCGGCACCTGGCCGGATCGGGGCGATGGCCGTAGGGGCGTGCCGCGGCACGCCCTCTCCGTGTCAGGATGCCTCGGCCCCGAGGCGAGGATCGGTTGCGCCGCCTCGGAGTCCGGCCTTGCGGTCGATTCGTGGGGGGGGCCCCCGGCGCCCCCCCCCCCGCCGCGGCGGGGGGGGGGGCGGGGCGCGGGCGGGGGGCGCGCCGCGGGG
>JBCCQJ010000469.1:0-2071 GCA_039024395.1 Bacteroidota bacterium
CCGACGCCGAGCAGCGCCGCGACGGCGACGAGCACCGGGCCCGCCGCCTCGGGGAGGGCCACCTGCGGCACCCCGAGGCGGGGGTCGAAGGCGAACGCCCGCGCGACGTGCTGCGAGCCGCCGAGCGCGGCCGCGACGAGCGACAGGAGCGCGCCGACCAGCCACGGCGTGGGGCTGCCGGGGCCGACGCCCTCCTCGGGGAGGGCCTCGGCGCGCGCGACCGGGGCCGGGGTGCCGGGCGTGGTGCGCATCAGCCCCCCGAGGCGGTGCGGACCGGCGTGCGGACCGGCGGCGGCGGCGGGATGTTCGGGCCGTTCGGGCGCACCGGCGCGCCGGCCGGGCGGGTCCGCGGCGACGGGCGGACGTCGAACGGCGAGCGGCCCGTCGGGACCGGCCCGAAGTTGTAGTACGGCCGGCCCATGTCGATGTCGTCGGTCACCACGACGAGCGCGCGGAGGCCGGCCCGCAGGATGACCGTGTTGGGGCGCTCGAGCGTCCGCTGGGTCGAGCTGCGGACGGCGTCGTTCGCCCCGTCGGCGCCTCGACGGGCCGCCTCGGCGGAGACGTCGTCGGCGAGGGGCACCTCGCTCGTGCTGCCGTCCGGGTTGCGGATCAGGACGACCTCGCGGCGGACGCGCCGCCCGGCCACGGCCGAGCCGATGCCGGCGGCGGCCTGGAGCAACCCGGCCCCGATCTTGGAGCCCGTGTGGCGGTTGACGATGTCCTTCAGGCACCGCCGGCCCTGGAGGTCGTGGAGATCGGCGTTCGAGAAGTCGACGCTGCGGCCGTCGGGCAGGTTGAGGCGCGAGACGGTCGAGACGAGGCACTCGCCGACGACGTCGCCGCCGCCGTAGACCGAGACGATCTGGCTGCCGCGCGGGATGACGACGTGGCGGCGGGTCCGGTCGTAGATGTCCTCGACGGTCCGCGCGATGATGACGCCGTCGATGTCGCTGTTGACCTCGGTCTCGAGCGCGACGTTGATGAGCGTCCCCTGCGGCAGCGTGAAGTCGGTGAACTCGGCCTGCGCCTGGGTGCCGGCCTGGCGCCGCGCGGCGCCGCCTGCGCCCCGAGGCGCGGCACGCCCGCCGCGCTGGCTCGCAAACTGCGTCATCCCTCCGCCCGGGCCGCCGGCCTGCCCCGAGGCGGCGTTGCCGTAGACGGCGTTCGGGATGTCGGTGCCGGGCGCCGGCCCGATCACGTTGCCCATCGCGTCGACCACGTAGGCGGGCTGCGCTTGGCCGGCCGGCATGTCCTCGACCGACCGGCGGGCGGGCTTGCCGATGGCGGCCAGGAACGCCTCGCGGCGGAGGTCGCGGTAGGTCGGCTCGCTCGGGCCGGACGGCGCGGCGGCCCTCGGCGCGGGCGCGCCGTAGCCCCCTGAACCGCCCGCGGCGAGGACCGGGTCGTCGAGGAGCAGGCTGAGGTCCTCCTCGGGGTACGCCGGCCCGGCCTGAACGGGCCGCATCGTCACGTCCGGCGGCGTCGCCTCCAGGGGCAGGCTGTTGGCCCCCTCGTCGACGGCGAGGCGGCCGGCCTCGTCGCCGCCGCCGAGGGAGAACAGGAACGCCACGAGGACGAGCACGAACCCGCCCGCCGCGATCAGGACGATGTTGCGGACGTTGTACGAGTTGGGCGTGTTCTGGTAGTCGTCGTCGAGGACGGGCTCGAGGTCGAACGGGTCGGTGCTCGCCGCCTCGGTGTCGCCGTCGCGGACGTCGGCGAACGGGTCGGCCCCGAAGTCGTCGTCGCGCGGGGCGCCGTGGTCAGTGCGGTCGGTCATGGCCGGCGTCGGCTAGAGGAGAGGGGCGGGCTAGAGGGAGGCGCGAACCCCGAGGCGGAACGGGATCAGCGCGCGGTCGGCGCGGTCGGAGAACGGCGAGAGCGCGTACTCGCCCTCGGCGTACACCCGCAGCATCGACGTCGCGCGGAAGCCGATCCCGAACGAGGCGCCCACCTCGAGGCCCGTCTGCGGGTCGCTCTCGCCGACGAGCCACGCGGGCAGCTCGTACTCCGAGCCGTACTCGCCCTGGAGCAGCCGCTCGAAGTCGAGCGCCTCGGCCGAGCGGCG
>JBCCQJ010000470.1:0-2046 GCA_039024395.1 Bacteroidota bacterium
CTACACGACCGGCTACACCGTCCTCCCGGACTCGCTCGGCCGGCCGGCCGGCGCCCTCGCCAACCCGACGCTCTCCGAGCAGGCGGCCATCGAGGCGGGGCAGGCGCGGATGGTGGGCTACCTCTTCGGCGGCCTGCTGGCGCTGATGGCGGCGATCCTGGTGATCGCGGTCGTCCTCGCGGGGCAACTGACGCGGCCGTTCGGGCGGCTCCGCGAAGGGCTCCGGGCCGTCGGCGCGGGCGAGGCCGAGGAGCCGATCCCGGTCGAGACGCAGGACGAGGTGGGCGAGCTGGTCGAGTCGTTCAACGCCATGCAGGCGGCGCTCGCCGAGAGCCGCCGCCAGCTCGCCGAGCAGGAGCGCGAGCTGGCCTGGAGCACCATGGCCCGCCAGGTGGCCCACGAGATCAAGAACCCGCTGATGCCGATGAAGCTGTCGGTCCAGCACCTCCAGCGCACCTTCCGCGCGCCCTCCGACGAGGCGCCCCCCGAGGCGGTCCGCTTCGCCGGCCAGTTCGAGCGGACGACCGACATGCTGATCGACCAGATCGAGACGCTCAGCCGAATCGCCTCCGACTTCTCGCGCTTCGCGAGCCTCCCCATGCGGAGCCCCGAGACGGTCGACCTGGGCGAGGTCACCCGCGAGGCCGCCGCGCTCTTCGAGGGTCCGCTCGCCGAGAGCGGCCGGGCCGAGCTGGAGGTCGACCTCGCTGACGGCCCGCTCCTCGTCCTGGCCGACCGCGAGGAGCTGCGGCGCGTGTTCGTCAATCTGCTCACGAACGCGCTCCAGGCCATGCCCGAGCGCCCGCGTCCGGGCCGGATCACGCTGCGCACCCGCCTCGGTGCTGGCGAGGCCGTCGCCGAGGTCGAGGACGACGGCACGGGCATCCCTGCCGAGGCGCGCGACCAAGTGTTCCAGCCCAGCTTCTCGACCAAGACGAGCGGGATGGGGCTCGGGCTGGCGATCTCGAAGCGGGCCGTCGAGGCGGCCGGCGGCACGATCGCCTTCGAGACCGAAGAAGGGGAGGGGACCACGTTCACGGTCCGCCTGCCGCTCGCGCCCGCCGGCCAGGGCGACGGCGCCCCGCCCCGCGCCCCCGAGGCGGCGAACGAAACCGGGGCCGCCTCGGTGTGAGACGGCCCCGGAGAGCGTGCCTGATGTGTCCCGGCCGAGACCGGGATGCCGATCAGGGCATGAGGACGGCGTCGATCAGGTGGATCGTGCCGTTGCTAGCCTCGATGTCGGCGAAGACCACGTTGGCGTTCTCGACCATCACGCCGTCGCCGACCGAGAGGGTCACGGTGCCGCCCTGGACGGTCTCGAGCGTCATGCCGTCCGAGATGTCGCCCGCCGAGAGGTTGCCCGCGACGACGTGGTAGGTGAGGATGCCCGCGATCTGCTCGTCGGTCAGCCCCGAGGCGTCGACGCCCTCGAAGGCGGAGTTGACGGGTGCGAAGACGGTGAACGGGCCTGTGCCGGAGAGCGTCTCGACGAGGCCGGCCTGCTGGACGAGCGAGACGAGCGTCGAGAGCTGGGGCTGCGAGACGGCGTTCTCGACGATGGTAGCGTTGGCCGAGAGGGCCGATGGGTTGAGGCCGAGGTCGGCGGCCGTCGGCGCGGCGGGCGCGCGGTTCGAGGCGCAGCCGGCGAGGGCGACGACGACGAGGGCGAGGAGGGAGGTGCGCATGGGAGAGCAGGGTGGAAGAGGACCTGCGAACCAGCCGTCGGCGTGCCCAGGTCCGCATCTGCCGGGTTCGGGAAGCCCTTCCGCGATTCCCCGGTGGCTGCCTCGGGGACCGCCCTAGGGGTCGGCTGCGGCCTGCCGGATCGCCTCGGGGTCGTAGACGTGGACGCCGGTCGGCCGCGCGGCGGCCGTCTCGACGAGGGCCGTCGCAACTGCCTCGGCAGGCGTCGGGCGGAGGGCGCGGAGCGGGCCGAGCAGGAGCGGCGACGCGAGCGACAGCGCCACCTCGGCTGCGCGCTCCCCGAGGCGGGGGGGGGGGGGGGGGGCCGGGCCCGCGCCCCGCCGCGGGCGCGGGGGCGCCCCC
>JBCCQJ010000471.1:0-2044 GCA_039024395.1 Bacteroidota bacterium
CGAGGCGGCCCCCGAGGCGGCGTTCGCGCTCGCGGTGGCGCCCAACCCGGCCGCCTCGGCGGCGACGGTGCGCTGGCAGCTCGACGCGCCGGCCGAGGTCCGCCTCGGGGTGTACGACGCGCTCGGCCGCGAGGTGGCGGTCCTGGCCGAGGGCGCGCTGGGCGCCGGCGACCACGCGGCGGCGTTGAACGCCGAACGTCTGCCGGCAGGTGTGTACGTGGTGCGGCTGGTGGCCGACGGCCGCGTGGCGACGCGCCCGCTCTCGCTCGTTCGCTAGCGCGAAATGCAGGAGGGTACGGGGTACGGGGTACACGAGCGCCGAGGGCGCCTCGGGCCGTACCTCGTACCCGGTACCGTGTACCAGCCCGAAGGGTGCTCTAGCGCGCTCGTTCTCCGCGCTCGTTTCTTCCGCCTCGGGGTCGATCTCCGGCCCCGAGGGGGTGTTCTGTCGTCGAGGCCGCAGGCGCCCCGAGGCGGTCGGGCTGAGGGGCCTCGCGAGGAGGCTCCCGCCTCGGGGGCTGCCGAAGCGGTCGATTCGTCGCCCCCCTCCCAGCCTCCCCCGCTGGGGGGAGGAGATCTCGTTTGGCCTCGAGGCGGTCGACCGCCGGCCCCGAGGCGGCGTCGTGTCGCCGCGGTTGAGGCCGCAGGCGCCCCGAGGCGGTCGGTCTGAGGGACGGCTGAGGAATCCCTCGCCGAACGGGCGATTGCCTGCCCACGAGGCCAGTTTCACGGGGGTCAAAGGACGGGGTGTACGCGAGGCCGAGTTTGTTTGGTCACCGCGTCGCATCTTCGAGGTGGTCTCTCAATCCCCTGGTATTCATGCTTTTGCGACTCACTCTCCTCCTCGCGCTCGTCGGCGCGCTCGTGACGCCGGCCGACGCGCAGGTCCTCGACGCGTCCATCGGGGCCTACGTCTGGGCCGACCAGCCGACCGCCGACAGCTACACCCCCGATACCGACTTCTCCTACAACCGCGGGGGCGGCAGCATCCTCGTGACGCGCTCGTCCACCGGCCGCTACGCGGTCAATGTCGAGGGCCAGACGTTGATCGCAGGGGGCGGGAACGTTCAGGTCTCGGCCTACGGCTCCGCCGCGTCCTGCGTGTCGAACGGATGGGGTTCATCGGGCGGAGACCTCGTCGCGAATGTCCGGTGCGACAACGCCTCGGGATCGCCGGTGGACTCCGAGTTCACCCTTCTGTTCGTCACGAGGGCCGGGGGAGGCCAGTTTGTCTCGGCGGAGGGGGGCGCCTCCGAAGCGGCCGTAGTCATTGCGTATGCCTGGGCCGACGACGAAGGTGCCGCCAGCTACACACCGGACGCGTCGTTCAGCTACAACGGCGCCGGAGGCGCAATCACCGCGACCCGCACGTCGGTCGGCTCGTACCAGATCGCGTTCGCCGACCTCAATGTCGAGGAGGGCCATGTGCAGGCCACGGCCTACCGCTCGGACGCCCGCTGCATCTCCGATGGATGGGGCGACGGCGTGGTTCGCGTCCGCTGCTACGACCCGGCGGGCGCCCTCGTCGACTCGCGCTACACCGTCCTCTTCGTCGCCAACGACGCAGTCACGAGAGATGCCGGCTTCGCCTGGGCCAACAACGCGACCCAGGAGAGCTACACGCCGGACCCGTCCTACACCGCCAACCCGAACGGCGCTGTCACGGCCTTCCGCCTCGGTACCGGGAGCTACCAGATGGGCTTTTCCGGCCTCGGCAGTGCGACCCCCGGCGGCAACGTCATGGTGTCGGCCTACCGCACCGCCGGCGTCCACTGCAACGTGCAGAGCTGGGGTCCCCCGGGAGGAGGGCAAAACAACACCTTCGCCCGCGTGCGGTGCTACGACTCCGACGGCACCTTGACCGACGCCCGGTACACCCTCCTGCTGACGTGGCCGGCGCGCGTCGGCGTGACCACCGAGGCGGCCCCCGAGGCGGCGTTCGCGCTCGCGGTGGCGCCCAACCCGGCCGCCTCGGCGGCGACGGTGCGCTGGCAGCTCGACGCGCCGGCCGAGGTCCGCCTCGGGGTGTACGACGCGCTCGGCC
>JBCCQJ010000472.1:0-2025 GCA_039024395.1 Bacteroidota bacterium
CCCCCGCTGGGGGGAGGAGAGCAAAAATCACCGAGGCGGTCGGTCCCGAGGCACTCTGGCCGTCGTCCGTGGTCTGTCGTCCGTCGTCCGTCCCCGAGGCGGTAGGCCCCGAGGCGGTGGCGTCTGGACCGAGTGCCCAGACGGCGGTCTGTCGTCCGCGGTCCGCGGTCGTCCTCTCAGCGCAGCGCCCCGAGGCCCGCCTCGATGCGGTCGCAGGCGCGCAGGAGCGTGTCGAGGTCGGTCGCGTACGAGATCCGCAGGCCGGCGTCGGCGCCGAACGCGGCGCCGGGCACGAGGGCCACCTCTTGCTCTTCCAGGAGGTAGGTGCAGAGGTCGATGCTGCCGCCCACCTCGGTGCCCCCGGGCGTCGTGCGGCCGTAGAACACCGACACGTCCGGAAAGAGGTAGAACGCCCCCTGCGGCGTCGGGACCGAGACGCCGTCGATGGCCCCGAGGCGGGCGAGCACGGCGTCGCGGCGCGCGCGGAAGGCGGCCACCATCTCGCGGATCGGCTCCTTGCCCATCGTGAACGCGGCCAGGGATGCGTACTGCGTGATCGCGCTCGGGCCGCTCGTGAACTGGCTCTGGATCTTCGAGGCCGCCTTCACCAGCCATGACGGCCCGGCGAGGTAGCCCAGCCGCCACCCCGTCATGGCGAACCCCTTCGAGAAGCCGTTGATGGTGACCGTCCGGTCGGCCATGCCGTCGAACGTCCCGAACGAGCGGAAGTCGGCGTCGAAGAGGACGTACTCGTAGATCTCGTCCGACACGACGACCACGTGCGGGTGGCGGCGCAGGACGGCCGCGAGGGCCTCCAGCTCGTCGGGCGCGTAGACGGCGCCGGTCGGGTTGGAGGGGCTGCAGAGGACGAGCGCGCGCGTCCGCTCCGAGATCGCCGCGTCGAGTTGGGCCGGCGTGATTTTGTAGTCGGCCTCGGCAGAGGCCTCGACGGCGACCGGCACGCCGCCGGCGAGGCGCACCATCTCGGGGTAGCTCACCCAGTACGGGGCCGGGATCACCACCTCGTCGCCGGGCCGGCAGAGCGCGACGATCGTCTGGGCGACCGACTGCTTGGCGCCGTTCGAGCACAGCACGTCGGCCGCCTCGACGGCGAGGCCGTTCTCGTCGCGGAGCTTCTGGGCGATGGCGTCCCTCAGCTCCGGAATGCCGGGGTTGGGCGTGTAGTGGAACCGCTCGTCGCGGAGCGCCTGGTGCGCCGCCTCGACGATGGGCGCGGGCGTGGGGAAGTCGGGCTCGCCGGCCGAGAGGGCGATCACGTCGCGGCCCTCGCGCCGCATGGCGGCGGCGCGGCCCGAGATCGCGAGGGTGGCGGAGGGCTGCATGGCCTCGACGCGCGGGCTGAGGGCGTCGAGGGCAGGAGGCGAGACAGTCATGGCGGAGGCGGAGGCTGCCGCAAGGTAGAGAGCCTCGCCTCTGCTCAGCCCTGCGTCTCCAGCCCTGGAAGCGCTTCGCCATCGAAAAATCTCCCGCCCCGAGGCGGCCTGTGTCTTCCGCATCCCTGAACCCACTGGAGCGCCGGTCCCCCTACTCCTCGCCCCCGAGGCGGGCCAGCGCCTCGGAGACGACCGGCGGCACGAACGAGCTCACGTCACCGCCCCACCGATGGATCTCGCGGACGATCGACGCGGCGACGAACGTGTGGTCCTCGGCCGGCATCAGGAACACCGTCTGCAGCTCGGGGAACAGCCGCCGGTTGGCGAGCGCCATCCGGAACTCGTAGTCGAAGTCGGACACCTGCCGGAGGCCGCGAACCAGGGCCACAGCACCCGTCGCCCGGGCATGGTCGACCAGGAGCCCCTCGAAGGCCGTCACCGCGACGCGGTCGGCGTCGGCGTGCCCGGCGACGCTGGCCTGCACGAGCTCCACGCGGTCCTCGGTCGAGAAGAGCGTCCGCTTCGAGGTGTTGACGGCGACGGTCACCTCGACGCGGTCGAACACCTTCAGCGCGCGCTCGAGCACGTCGAGGTGGCCGTAGGTGATCGGGTCGAAGGTGCCGGGGTAGAG
>JBCCQJ010000473.1:0-2018 GCA_039024395.1 Bacteroidota bacterium
ATCGTGGATCTGAGGGAAAGAGGGATGGGGGATGGGGGATGGGGGATGGGGGATGGGGGATGGGGGATGGGGGATGGGGCGCGGCCGTGGAAATGTTCCCGCCAGCCGGTCGACCGTAGCACGCTGTAGAGACGTCCCGCCGGGGCCTCTCCGCCGTATCCGCCGCTTCGGCGCCGACCGCCGCAGGCGCCACCGCCCTTTCCCGAGGCGGGGCCTCAGGCTGGCCCCGAGGCGGTGCTACGCCGGCCCGTCGAGGAAGGCGCGGACGTGCCCGACGGTCTCGGCGACCGCCGCTTCGAGGGCGTCGTTGACGACCACGGCGTCGAACTCCGGTGCGTGCGCCATCTCCATCTCGGCCCGCTCGAGGCGGACCGCCCGCTGCTGCGCGTCCTCGGTCCCGCGCGCGTCGAGGCGTGCGGCGAGGGCGTCCAGGCTCGGCGGCGCGACGAAGAGCGTCAGCGCGGCGTCGCCGTAGAGGCGCTTCACGTTGAGCGCGCCCTTGACGTCGATGTCGAGCACGACCGCGCGCACCTCGGGGTCGGCCGCGAGCCGCTCCAGCTCGGGGCGGAGGGTGCCGTAGAAGCGGCCGGGGTAGACCTCCTCATGTTCCAGGAAGTCGCCCGCATCGAGGCGGTCGGAAAACTCTCCCAGCGTCAGGAAGTGGTAGTGGACGTCTTGGATCTCCTCCTCCCGCGGCGGCCGCGTCGTCGCGCTGACCGAGAACCGGAGGCCCGGCACCTCGGCCATCAGCCGGCGCGCGATCGTCGTCTTGCCCGCCCCGCTGGGCGCCGTGAGCACGAGGAGCTTCATGGGGTGAAAGGGAAAAGGGAAAAGGGAGAAGGTGAGAGCGATACCGGGCACGTCTGAGCGAGGCCCGACCTTTTCCCTTCTCCCTTCTGCCTTTTCCCTTCAGACAACGTTCTGCACCTGCTCGCGGATCTTCTCGAGCTCCTCCTTCATGGTGACGGCGAGCCGCGTGATCTCGGCGTCGTTGGCCTTCGACCCGATCGTGTTGACTTCGCGGCCGATCTCCTGGGCGAGGAAGTTGAGCCGTCGACCGACCGCCTCGGGAGCGCCGAGCGCCTCGCGGAACTGGCCGAGGTGCGACCGCAGGCGGACCGTCTCCTCGGTCACGTCGAGCTTGTCGGCCAGCAGGACCACCTCGGCCTCGAGGCGGCCGGCGTCGAGGCGGTCGTCGGCGATCAGGTCGTCGAGCTTGCCTGCGAGGCGCGCGCGGGCCTCGGCCAGCCGCTCCGGTGCGCGGGCCTCGACCTCGGCGACCGCCGCCTCGATGGCGTCGGCCCGGGCGGCGAGGTCGTGGTGGAGGGCCTCGCCCTCGGCGCGGCGCATCGCCGCGAGGCGGTCGAGGGCCTCGGCCAGGGCGGCCTGCACCGCCTCCCAGGTCGATCCGTCGTCGTCCGCCGGGGCGGGCACGAGCACGTCCCCGAGGCGGACCACGTCGGCCAGCGTCACGGCGTCGGCGCCCAGCCCGGCCGCCTCGGCGGCCTCGCGGAGGAGCGCGCCGGTCGTGCGGGCCGCCTCGGGGTCGACCTGCAGCGCCGCCGAGGCGCCGCCGGCCCGGTGTGCG
Source organism: Bacteroidota bacterium (assembly GCA_039024395.1). GTDB lineage: Bacteria > Bacteroidota > Rhodothermia > Rhodothermales > Rubricoccaceae > Rubrivirga. The sequence continues at coordinate 1,589 of JBCCQJ010000473.1, forward strand.
GAGACGTGGACGGTCGCGTTGCCGCGCGCGATGGCCTCCTTGACGCGCCCCGAGATCGCCGCCTCGTGCTCACTCAGCTCGCTGCCCAGGCCCCGGACCGTCGCCTCCGCGTAGCGGCCGTTGACCGTCCGCACCTCGACCGTCGCCGAGGCGCCGTCGAGGCGGGCGGTGCCGCGGCCGAAGCCGGTCATGCTGCGGGTCATTCGGGGTCCGGGGGTGCGCCCGGAAGGTACCCCGCGGTTGGCCCCTGCACCGAGGCGGGCGCCCGCCTCGGGGGCCGGCGCCCGCTGTGCAGAGGTGCTGGCAGGCCCCGAGGCGGAGCCGTCCCGAGGCGGCGTCCGGCTATGCGGCCTCGACGCCGGGGTCGTCCGCCTCGGCGAGCCGGAGGTCGCCGTCGACGAGGGCGTCGCGAACGACCAGCACGGGGCAC
>JBCCQJ010000474.1:0-2004 GCA_039024395.1 Bacteroidota bacterium
AGCGCCGCCTCGGGGCCCGTCTGGATCGGGGCGGACGCCGAGGTGGGCGAGAACGCGGTCGTCCGCGGGCCGGTGTTTCTCGGGCCGAAGGCGGTCGTCAAGCCGGCCGCGCGGGTCGACACGAGCGCCATCGGGTACCGGTCGAAGGTGGGCGGGGAGGTGCACGGGAGCGTCCTCCACAGCCTCTCGTCGAAGGGCCACGACGGCTACCTCGGCGACAGCTACCTCGGCCGGTGGTGCAACCTCGGGGCCGACACCAACACGTCGAACCTCAAGAACGACTACGGCGAGGTGACGCTCTACGACGCCGTCGCGGGCGACTTCCTGCCGAGCGGCCGGCAGTTCGCGGGCCTCTTCATGGGCGACCACTCGAAGTGCTCGATCAACGCGATGTTTAACACGGGGACCGTCGTCGGCGTGTTCTGCAACCTGTTCGGGGCGGGCTTCCCGCCGCGGCACGTCCCGTCGTTCGCCTGGGGCGGCGCCGACGGTCTGGTGCCGTACCGGAGCGACAAGGCGTTCCGCGTCGCCGAGGCCGTCATGGCCCGCCGCGATCGCACCCTCACCGAGGCGGAGCGGACGCTGCTCGCCGCGATTGCGGAAGAGGAGGGGATGAGGGAAGGGGGATGAGGGAAAGGGGGATCCCTACGACTCGTGCCCCTTGCCCCTTCCCCCTTGCCCTTCGCGCCGCACCGCCACCAGCGTCAGGTCGTCCGCCTCGGCGTTCCCCGAGGCGGCCCAGGCGTCGACCGCCTCGGTGACCGCCTCGATGAGGGATTCGGCGGAGGTCGTTGGCCGGAGGGCGCGGTCGAGCCCGGCCGTTTCCAGCTCCTCGCCGCGGTCGTCCTGCGCCTCCGTCGCGCCGTCGGTGTAGAGCAGCACCGCGTCGCCGTCCCCGAGGCGGACTGTGCCCTGGGTGAACTGCGCGCCCGGGATCACGCCCAGGAGCGGCCCGCCGCACGCGAGGGCCTCGATCGCCCCGTCGGCGCGGAGCAGGCGCGGCGGCGGATGCCCGGCGACGACGTACGTGAACGTGCCCGCCTCGGCGTCGGCGATGCCCCAGGCGAGCGTGACGAACTGCGTCGCCTCGGTGCTCTGGCGCACGAGCGCGTCGAGGCGGGCGGTCGCGGCGGCGAGGTCCGGGCGCTCGGTGTCGAGGTCGGGGTGGAGGAGCCGGAAGCCGGCCTGGAGCGTCGCCATCAGCAGCGACGCCCCAATCCCCTTGCCGACCACGTCGGCCACGGCCACCACGAGGCGGTGCTCGCCGAGGGCGACCGCCTCGTAGGTGTCGCCCGAGACGTCGCGGCTGGGCCGCCAGTACGCCGCCACGTCGAGACCGGGGACCTGGGGCAGCGCCTCGGGGAGGAGCCGCGCCTGCACCTCGCGCGCGAGGCGCACCTCTTCGCGCAGCCGCTCGCGGTCGAGCCGCTCCTCCACACGGTCGGTCGTCTCGAGGGCGCCGACAGCGAGGGCCGCGAGGGCGGCGGCGAAGTCGGCCGCCTCGGGGTCGATCTCGCCCTGGAGCCGCGCCCCGAGGAGGACCACCCCGCGCGAGACGTCGCCGGCGCGGAGCGGGACCGCCCACGTCCAGCCCTCGCCGGCAAGCTCCGAGGCGGGGTCGAGGCGGAACGGGCCGTCGAGATCGGCAAGCGCGCACGGCACGTCGTCGACCGGCCCCGAGGTGCCGCGCGCGAACGTGACCGGCAGCGGCGTCTCGCGGTCGTCCCGGTTCGAGTCGCCGAGGGCGACGGCGATCCGGCTCACGAGGAGCTGCCCCATGAGCGCGAACCCGAGGCGGTTCAGGATCGCCTCGCGGTCGAGCGCGGCGCCGAACGCCTGCGACAGCTCGAAGAGCGTCCGCAGCTCCTGCGCGCGCGCGGCCTGCCGGCGGTTCGCCTTGCCCACGGCGACGGCAGAACGGCCGGCACGGATCGAGGCGGCCGTCGCGCTCGCCAGCGACCGGGCCACGCCGACCTCGGCCGGCGTGTACGGCGCGCCCGTCGC
>JBCCQJ010000475.1:0-2003 GCA_039024395.1 Bacteroidota bacterium
CGCGCGTCGAGACGGTCTGCTTCGACGGCATGCAGTTCCGCCGCGATATCGGCCAGAAGGGGTTGCGTCGGGAGGAAGCACAGACCGAAGACGACACGAACACGTAGGCCGATGCGCTCTCTTGGTCTCGGTTTGGCGCTATTCCTGGCAGGCAGCTTCGCGCATGCCCAGCCTGCACCGACGGCACAGGCCCCCGATGCCGCCGACTCCACGCGCGCCATGACCCCGACTGTCCCGTCCGCTGTTGCCACCTTCGAGGACGCGGTCTCGCTGAGCGCCGACCCGACCGGGCGGCTCTACGTCGTCGATGCCGCTGCGGCGACGATCACGGTGCTCGACGCCGCTGGGCGACAGCTCGCCACGCACGGTGGGCCCGGCAGCGGCGACTACGGCTTCTTCGAGCCCGCCGGCCTCGACCCGACCAACGGCCTCGCCCTCTTCGTGGCCGACCTCGGCAACCAGCGTGTGCAGCGCTTTGAGCGCGACTTCCGCCTCGTCCGCTCCATCCCTGTCGAGCAGCCCGGCGAAGACGGTCCGATCGACCGCGTCGAAGACGTCTTAGTGGGCGACCCGCGCGCCGTCGCGCTCAGCCCGACCGACGAGCTGCACGTCATCGACGCGCGCAGCCGGAGCGTGCTCACCTACGACGTGGACCGCACGTTCGAGCGCAGCATCGGCGGCTTCCGCGACCCTGTTGACCTCGCCGTGACGGACGATGGGACCCTCGTGGTCGCCGACCGGGGACGGAGCCGCCTCGTGGTCTACGACACCTACGGCTTCCGACTGCGCCGCCTCGACCTCGCCGAGCCGCCCGTGGCCCTCGCCTTTGCACGCGGTCGCCTCCTCGTCACCACCGCCCGCGCCGTCCGTGTGCTCGACCTCGACGGCGTCGAGCGGGCCGTCTACCCAATCCCGCTGCCCGACCCCGACGACACACTCATCGGCTCCGCGCTCGTAGACGACCACCTCTTCGTGCTCACCGCGACCGCGCTGTATCGCTACAAGCGACCGTGACGCGCCACGGCTCTGAGATTCAACGGACGACAGCCGAGCCTCACCCCCTCCAGAACCCGATTACGAGCGGACCGAGCAGCACGATCAGGACCAGCGCAATCACGCTGACGATGGTGCCGGATGCGATGAGGTCGCGCGTCGTCAGTTCGCCCTGCGCGTAGGCGATCGCGTTCGGCGGCGTGCTCACCGGCAGCGCCATCGCCGAGGAGGCGGCTAGCGCGATGCAGAGCGCGACGATGACCGCGTCGGTGCCGCCGTCGGCCGTGGTGAGCGCGAGCGACACGCCGATGGGCAGCACCAGGTTGGCCGCCGCCGTGTTCGACATGAACGTGCTCAGCACGAGCGTGCCCGTAGTGAGGATGAGCACGACCGTGCCGCCGCCCGTGGGCAGCGCGGCCACGAGCGCCGCGTCGAGGCCCGTGAGGCGCATGCCGAGGCCGAGCGCGAGGCCGCCCGCGATCAGCACGAGCACGTTCCACTGGAGCGCGTCGAAGTCGTGGCGGTTGAGGACGCCCAGCGAGGTAAACGCCACGACCGGGAGCAGGGCCACGACGGCGGTCGGCAGCCCGTGCCACGGCTCGGTGAGCCAGAGCACGATGGTTGCAAGCGCGATGGCGAGGACGACGAGCCCGCGTCCCGTGAGGCGGCTCGTGATCGGCTGGAGGTTGAGGCCAGGCGTCGCAGCGGGGTAGACGCGGAGCAGGAGCATCCACGTGACCGTGAGCAGCAGCGCACCGAGCGGCACCGCGATCAGCATCCACGTCCCGAACGAGATCGGAATCCCGGCGTCCGTCAGCACGCCCAGCGCAACCGCATTCGGCGGCGAGGCGACCGGCGTCCCCATGCCTCCGATGTTGGCCGCGAACGGCACCGAGAGCAGCAGCCCGCGCCGCACCGGGTCCTCACGCGGGATCTGCGCCAGCATCGGCCCGACGAGCGTGATCATCATCGCCGTCGTGGCCGTGTTCGACATGAACATCGAGAAGACG
>JBCCQJ010000476.1:0-1970 GCA_039024395.1 Bacteroidota bacterium
CACAGCAGCTCGCGCAAGGCCACTCGGGGCTCGCCCCCGAGGTGGCGACAGCGCTTCTCGGCCTCGCACGGGCCGGCATCGTGCCGTTCGTGCCGACGGTCGGGTCGGTGGGCGCGAGCGGCGACCTGACGCCGCTGGCGCACATCGCGCGGGTGCTGACAGGCTCCGGCTTCGCGGTCGACACGGTCACCGGCGAGCGGATCCCGGCCACGACGGCCCTCGCGCAGGCGGGCCTCGAGCCGCTGGCCCTCTCGGGCCGCGAGGCGCTCGGGCTGGTCAACGGCACGGCCTTCATGACGGCCTACCTCGCGCTGGCCGTCGCGCAGGCCGAGCGGCTCATCGCCCGCACGGAGCGGCTCGTCGGCTGGGCGTACCGCGCGCTCGGGTGCCGCCGCCAGGCGCTCGACGCGCGCGTCCACGAGGCGCGCGGGCACGCCGGCCAGATCCGCAGCGCGGCCGCGATCCGCGCCGAGGTCGAGCGCGGCACCGAGGCCGAGGATCCCTCGCGGCCGCTCCAGGAGGTCTACGTCCTCCGCTGCGCGCCGCAGGTGCTGGGTGCCTGCCGCGAGAACGTCGCCTTCGCGCGGCGGATCGTCGAGGCGGAGATGAACGGCGTCTCCGACAACCCGGTCATCGCCGACGACCTGGCGCTCCACGGCGGCAACTTCCAGGGCCAGCAGATCGCGTTCGCGGCCGACACCCTCAACGCCTCGATCGTGCAGACGGGCGTCTTCGCCGAGCGGCTGCTCGACGCCCTCACCGACCCCAAGCGGGGCGTCGTGGACGCGCCGCTGCTGCTGGCCTACGACCCCGGCCCGACGAGCGGCCTCGCCGGCGCCCAGATGACGGCGACCGCCCTCGTGGCCGAGCTTCGGCACCACGCGCAGATGGCGTCCACGTCGTCGATCCCGACGAATGCGGGCAACCAGGACGTGGTCTCGATGGGCACGCTCGCCGGGCGGACCGCCTACGAGCAGGCCGAGCGGCTCTCGCCGATCCTGGCGACGGTCGGCATCGCGCTCTCGCAGCTCTCGTTCCTCCGCGCCGAGCGGCGTGCGCCCGGCCGCCCCGTTCCGGCGCCGGCGTGGATGCCGGCGTTCGAGGGGCTCCGCCAGGACCGCCCGCTCTACGACGACATCGCCCGCATCGCGGAGGCGTGGATGCACCCCGCGCCCGCCTCGGCGCCGGCCGTCATCCGCCCGATGGCGACCGCCTCGGCGGCGCCGCGCTTCCCCCGGCCGGTGAGCGGCCCGACCGTGCCCGCCTCGGCGCCGCGCCCCGTCGCGCGTCCGGCCCTGTCGCCGGCGCCGCGCCACCCCGAGGCGGCGCCGATGCCGCGCACGCTGGCTGACATCCCGCGGACGTCGACGCGGAGCGAGGCCGCGCCCAGCGCCCCGCGTCCGGTCGCCATGCCGACGCACCGCCCGGCGTCGCAGCCGACGTCGGCCCCCGCGTTCCGGTCTACGCCCCGTCCGGCCGCCGCCCATCCGGTCGCGCCCCGTCCAGTCGCGCCCCGTCCGGTGGCCGCCCGCCCCGAGGCGGCACGCACCGAGCCGGCGTCGCTCGCGAGCCTCCTGCCCCGGACGCTCGCCGACCTTCCGACGACGGCGACCGCCAAGGCGCCGCTCCAGGCGGCCTGGATCTCGAAGGGCGCCACGCCGTCGGGCGACGGCGCCTCGACCCCGGCGCCGATCGACCCCGTCGGCTACCGCTGGCGCGAGACGTCCGGGGTCTAGGTGGCAGGTGCGTAGTTCGTGGGGCGTGGGATGGACGCTCCGGCCACGGCACACCGTATCCGCCCGTCCCCACGTCCGACGGCCCACGTCCTAGATCGGGACCGACAACCGTCCTGACCGCTGCCACGGCTCCACCGGCTCCATACGGCGAGCGCCCCGCCCCACCAACGGGGCCGGGCGCGGAACCCCGGCGGCCGCGGGGGTGCCCAGGCGGGGGGGCGAGGGACGGGGCCG
>JBCCQJ010000477.1:0-1963 GCA_039024395.1 Bacteroidota bacterium
GGGGGATGGGGGATGGGGGATGGGGGATGGGGCGCGGCCGTGGAAATGTTCCCGCCATTCGGCCGCCCGCGGCGCCCGGTCGTTCACCGCATCCGTCCGCCCAATCGCGGTGCCCGTAGAGACGCCTCGCCGAGGCGTCTTCTCCGGTTCCACCGCCTCGACGTCCGCCCGCCGTCAGGCGCCGCCAACGTTTTTCCCCGGCGCGGTCCTCCCCGAGGCGTTCAGCCCCAGCCAGCCGTCACGGCGTCGAGGATCGCCTCGGCGACGTCGCGCTTGGGCGCCGTGGGAATGTCGACGCGCTGGCCGCCGGCCCCGAGGAGGGTCACGCGGTTGGTGCCCGTGCCGAAGCCCGCGCCCGCCTCGGTGGCCGCGTTGAGGGCGATCCAGTCGAGGCGCTTGCGTTCGAGCTTGCCGCGCGCGTTCGCCTCGCCGTCGTGCGACTCGAGGGCAAACCCGACGAGCGTCTGCCCGTCGCGCTTGCGCTCGCCGAGTGCTGCCAGCACGTCCGGCGTGCGCCGCAGGTGGAGCGTGAGGTCGCCGTCCCCCTTTTTCAGCTTGTGGTCGCTCACCGAGGCGGGGGCGTAGTCGCTGACGGCGGCGGCGGCGATCACGAGGTCGGCCTCGGCGTGGGCGAGAGCCGCCTCAAGGAGGTCGTCGGCCGTCGTGATGTCGACACGGTCGACGCCCGGCGGCGTGTCGAGCGCGACCGGACCGGCGAGGAGCGTCACGTGCGCGCCGCGCCGCGCGGCCGCCTCGGCGAGGGCGAACCCCATCGTGCCCGTCGAGCCGTTCGAGAGGAAGCGGACCGGGTCGAGGGCCTCGCGCGTTGGGCCGGCGGTCACCACGACGTGCGTGCCCGAGAGGGGATCGGGGGTCGGGGATTGGGGTCTCGTCCCCAAGGCGGTGGTCGGCCGTCGGCCGTCGGCGGTCAGCCAGCGGTCGACGTGGGCCACCAGGTCCTCCGGCTCCGGCAGCCGCCCGTCGCCGACGAGCCCCGAGGCGAGCTCGCCGTGCGCCGGCGCCACCACCTCGACGCCGTCCGCGCGCAGGCGCTCGACGTTGCGCTGCGTGGCCGGGTGCGCCCACATGTCGTGGTCCATCGCGGGCGCGACCAGGACCGGGCACCGCGCCGAGAGCACGATCGCCGTCAGCATCGAGTCGCAGAAGCCGCCGGCCAGCTTCGCCAGCGTCTGCGCCGTCGCCGGGGCGATCACGATGCCGTCGGCCCACAGTCCGAGGTCGACGTGCTTCGTCCAGGCCGTCTGCGCCTCGCCCGCCTCGGGGAACAGCTCGCCGAGAACCTCGCGCGTGGCGAGCGTGGCGATGGTGAGCGGCGGGATGAACCGGGCGGCCGCCTCGGTCATGACCGGCTGCACCTCGGCGCCGGCCTTGACGAGGCGGCGCGTGAGGTCGGCGGCCTTGTAGGCCGCGATGCTCCCCGTGATGCCGAGGACGAGCTTGGTGCCGGCGAGGGCCACGGGCGTAGGCGAGGTCCGGCCGGGAGAGGACGTCCGCTCGCCCCGAGGCGGATGTGGGCTAGAGGCCCGCCTCCTCGGCCGGCGTCGGGTTGCGGAAGTACAGCTCGCCTTCGACCATCTCGTCGACGGCGGCGCGGCTGGGCTTCGGCTGGCGCTCGTACTCGAGCGAGATCCGGAGCTGGTCCTCGTTCGAGCGCAGCTCCTCGGCCGGGTCGAGCGAGAGGTCCTCGAAGTAGCTCAGCCGCTGGTCCAGCTCGGCCTTGGTCTTGGACGAGAGCTGGCGGGCGCGCTTCGAGAGCACGGCGACGGTCTCGTAGAGGTTGCCGGTCTCGGCGGCCAGCTTGGTCGTGTCGAGGGTCTTAATCGCCATAGTCAGGGGGTTCGGTCGCGCAGAGCGGGGAGTAGAAAGAACCAACTCTTGGATGGAAACAGTAACTTGGTAATAGTCAAAACCCATCAGCTATTACCAACTACCAACTACCAAC
>JBCCQJ010000478.1:0-1939 GCA_039024395.1 Bacteroidota bacterium
CCCCGCTGGGGGGAGGAGATGTGGTTGGGGCCGTCTCGCCATCTCCGAGGCGGGCGGCCCCGAGGCGGAGCGACCGAAGATCCACGGCCGACAGCCCAGAGCCGACAGCCCAGAGCCGACAGCCCCCCTTACTCCACCCAGTCGCCGCCGAGGGTCGTCACGTGGACCATGTTCGTCCGCCCCATCGACGGGAGCGGGAGGCCCGCCGTGACCACGATCCGGTCGCCGACGCGGAAGGTGCCCTCCTGGAGGAGCACCCGCTGGACCGTTCGCACCCCCTGGTCGGTGTGCTCCTGGAACGGGATCACGACCGGCTCGACGCCCCACGCGAGCGCGATCCGGCCGACGGCCGCCGCGTCGTCGGTGAAGGCGAAGATGGGGACGTCCGGCCGGTGGCTCGAGACGGCGCGGGCCGTCGAGCCGCTGTGCGTGAGGCAGCAGAGCGCCTTGGCGCCGGTCTCCTCGGCGAGGCGGACGGCGGTGTACGAGACCGCCTCGGTGACGGGCGCCTGCGCGTCGGAGACCACGTCGACGGCCTGGCGCCCCCCGAGCGGCCGGCGGTTGGCCTCGGCCGAGCGCACGATCTCGTCCATCACCTCGACCGTGCGGACGGGGTACTTGCCGGCCGCCGTCTCGCCGGAGAGCATGACCGCGTCGGACCCGTCGAAGACCGCGTTCGCCACGTCGGTCGCCTCGGCGCGCGTCGGGCGCGGGTTCTCCATCATCGACTCGAGCATCTGGGTGGCCGTGATGACCGGCTTCGAGGCCTCGAGGCACGCCCGGATCAGCCGCTTCTGCACGACCGGCACCTCCTGCATCGGGATCTCGATCCCGAGGTCGCCGCGCGCCACCATCACGCCGTAGCTGCTCTCGAGAATGGCGTCGAAGTCGTCGACGGCCTCGGGCTTCTCGATCTTCGAGATCACCGCGATGTCCTTGCCGCTGGCCTGCACCCGCCCGACGAGGTCCGACACGTCGCCGCCCGAGCGGACGAACGAGAGCGCGATCAGGTCGACGTCGTGCGCCAGCCCGAACGCGAGGTCCTGGATGTCCTTCGGCGTCAGCGACGGCCGCGCGCTCTTGAGCTGCGGCAGGTTGACGCCCTTGCGCGGCAGGAGCGGGCCGCCGACGACCACCTCGGTCTGCACCTCGAGCCCGTCGATGTGGTGCACGACCAGCTCGAGGTGCCCGTCGTCGAGCAGGATCCGGCTCCCGACGGTCACCTCCTCGGCGAGGGCGTCGTAGCTGACGTGGACGCGCTCGGTGTCGCCGTCGGCCACCTCGGCGCTCGTCAGCGTGAGGCGGTCGCCTCGGTGGATGAGCACGCCGCCGTCGCGGACCTGCCCGAGGAGGATCTTCGGGCCCTGGAGGTCCTGAAGGATCGGGACGACGCGGCCGGCAGCCTTGGCCTCCTCGCGGACGACCTCGATCATCCGGCGGTGGTCGTCGTGGCTGCCGTGCGAGAAGTTGAGGCGGGCGACGTCCATGCCCGCCCCGATGAGGGCGCGCACGCCCTCGCGGCTGGCGACGGCCGGGCCAAGTGTGCAGACGATTTTCGTGCGGCGATGCGCAGTCCGGGACATCAGAGACGGGTGGGAGAGACGGGCGGGTCAGAGGGGCTCTAACCTACACCGTGGCCTCTCGGACCGCGCCTCGGAGAACGCGCCTCGGGCCCGAAATCACCGGAAGCGCTCCCGGTTCATTGGGGTGCGTGTTTCGTACAGCGGTCGCCTGCCCGAGGCGTTACGAGACAGGCGACACCGCACGATGTCGCCCCAGAGCGCCCTTCGGGTCGCGCGGAGGACTGAACGACTATGGGCTGAAAGCCCATAGGTTGGATTCCGGCTCAAAGCCGGGGTTTCGGCTCAAGCCGACTCCAAGAGGCGCGCTCCAAGCGCGTCACTCCAGAATGAAATTCTCCGTCCCGTTCGGACCCTCG
>JBCCQJ010000479.1:0-1936 GCA_039024395.1 Bacteroidota bacterium
CCCCCCCCCGCCCCCGCTCGGCCGCCTCGGTGGCCCCGACCCCTGCCGAGCCCGTCCGGGGCGCCGTCGCCCCGCTCGACGCCGTGACGTTCCGGTGGACGGCCCCGCCGGGCGCGTCGTCGTTCGACCTGCGCGTCGCCGCCGCCTCGGCGCCGACCGACCCGCTCCTCGAGCTGGCCGGCCTGCCGACGACCGAGACGACCCTGGCTGCGGACCTGCCCGCCGGCGAGCTGATCTGGTGGGTCCGCCGGAGCGGGGGCGCCTGGAGCGCGCCGGCCACCTTCCGCGCCGGCACCCCGGCCGACATCGAGGCGGCGCTCCGCACCGAGGCGGAGGCGGCCGACCAGAAGCGCGCCGCCGAGCGCGAGGCGCGCCGGATCCCCACGGTCGAGCCGCTCCCCGAGGCGCCGCCCGCGCCCGTCTGGCCCTACGCCACGGGCGAGGCCATCGACGGCGCCGCGCCGGTCGACTGGGCCACCCTGCTCGGCTTCGGCGCCCCGACCCGCGAGGGCGCCCCGCCCGCCGAGGAGGACGCGCCCCGGGTCACCGGCCCGCTCGGCGGCGAGGTGGTCGACGCGGTGTCGGTGTCGCTGCGCTGGACGCCCGTGCCCCGGGCGACAGGCTACGAGGTCGAGCTGTCGCCGCACGCCACCTTCGACCGCGACGTGCTGACGCTCGACGCCGGGCAGACGACCGAGATCGCGCTGCCGGGCCTCGTGCCGGCGGCGGGCCAGAAGCTGCTGTGGCGGGTCCGCGCCCGCCTCGGGGCGCGGGCGACGCCGTGGAGCAAGTACGGCCGCTTCTACCCGGCCGGCGACGGCGCGGCGGACCAGTTCCGGGCGTCCCTCGACGAGGCGGTCGCGGCGCAGCGGCGCCAGCGCGACCACGCCCGCCTGGTGAAGGAGCGTGAGATGGACCTCGTGCCGGAGTGGCAGCGCGAGGACGCGTTCACGACGCCGGCCATGCTCGGGACCGTCCTCGGCGTCGTCGCGACGCTCGTCGTCATCGGAATTGTGGCCGTCATCCTCGCCCTGGTGATGACCTGACCCGCCTCGGAGGCTCGATGAGCTTCATCTGGAGAGCGCCTGTCATACCTTGCGGGCGTTGTTCCATACGGCTGGTCGCGCCGAGACCAGAGCCCCCTACAGCGATGTACATCCTGACTCTGGTCGGAGCCGGCATCCTCACCCTGCTCGGAGTCGCACATGGGATTCTGACGCTCCGTTCGTCTCCGTCGGGCGGTCCCCTGACCCCGGAAGACGAGGGCGTTCGAGCTGCGATGTCCGTGGTTGGTGGCCTCGGACTCGAACCCTCGATCCGGACCACCTTGTGGAAGGCGTGGGTTGGGTTCAACCTGTCGCATTCCCTGGGGGTGGTTGCCATCGGGGCGCTGATCGGCATTCCCGTGCTTCAGCGAGGGGGCCTTCCCCTGGACGATCCCTTCTGGATGACGGTCGCGCTGGCCGCTCCGTGGCTCTACCTGGTGATCTCGATCCGCTACTGGTTCAAGCAACCCACCCACGCGATCGGCCTGGCGAGCGCACTCATCACGGCCAGCGTCTTGATCGACCTCGCCCTGTAGGAGCTCCCGAGTGGACGCCCGCGTCGGTGCTGCCGAGGCGGCGGCCCGCGCCGCACCTGGTGAGGACCGCCTCGGGGCGGAACGACGGCCGACCGCGGACGGCTGCCTCGGAGCGAAGGGCGGAGGACCACGGACCGCCACCTCGAGGCGAGGCGGGACCACGGACGACAGACCGCGGACCGCCGCCTGAGCGACCGGCCTGGACGACACCGCCTCGGAGCCGACCGCCTCGGGGCGGAGGACGACGGGCTGCAGACCCCGAAGAGCCGCCCCGAAGCCGACCACCTCGAAGCCGACCGCCTCGGCGCAAACAAGTCCCCTCCCCCCAGCGGGGGGAGGTCGGGAGGGGGGCGA
>JBCCQJ010000480.1:0-1924 GCA_039024395.1 Bacteroidota bacterium
GGCGTCAGCGGCGAGGAGCGCCTCGACCTCGGCGCGAAGCGCCGGATCGGGGTCGCCGTCGGGCGTGCGGCAGGCGGCGTCGAGGGCGGCGGCGCGCTCCGCCTCGGGGGCGTCGGCGACGGCGTCGAAGGCGTCGCGCACGCGGCCCCAGAAGGCGGGCGTCGGGTCGGCGGGGCGGCCGTCAGCCATCGAGGCGGTCGTCACCGAGGAGGACCTGCGTCATCGAGGCGGTCGCGGGCGCCTCGCCGAGCTGGGTGTGGAGCCAGGCCCGCGCGCGGCGCCAGTCGCGCTTGGCGGTCGGCTTGCTCACGCCGACCGCCTCGGCGGCGTCCTCCATCGTGAGGCCGCCGAAGAAGCGGCACTCGACGATCTGGGCCGCCCGCTCGTCGAAGCCGGCCAGGCGGCCGAGCGCGTCGTGGACGTCGAGCAGGTAGGCCGCCTCGGCGTCGAGCGGGTCGGCCGCGCCGGCGTGGAGATCCGGGTTGAAGGTCTCGCCGTGGCCGCGCGGCCGGCGGACGCGCCGCCGCGCGTGGTCGACGAGCACGTTGCGCATCGCGCGCGCGGCGGCGGCGAAGAAGTAGGCCCGGTTGGCGACCATGTCGCGCCCGACGAGCCGCAGGTACGCCTCGTGGACGAGCGCCGTCGTCAGCAGCGTGTCCGGCGCGCCGCGGCGGCGGCGCTGCGCGCGCGCGATGCCGCGCAGCTCCTCGTAGACGTGCGGCAGCAGCCGGTCGACGAGGTCTCCCTCGCCGTCGGCGTCCTGGAGCAGCCGGGTGACGACGCCGGCGCGGTCGGTGGCGGGCAGGGGCGCGGACATGTGAGCGCCCAAAACATAACGTCTTGGCCCGCACCGGAACAGGAGATCCGGCGCACCGAGGCGGGGTCCCCGGCGCACCCGCCCGCCTCAGTGCAGGGACTCGCGCGCCCGGACCCGGGCCCCGAGGGCCCCGATCCAGGCCCCGAGGCGGACGACGGGTGATCCCTTCTTCGCCTCGATGGCGAGTGGACAGGTAGACGCCCGCACGCCCATGCCTCGCCCGCTCGCCCTCACGGCTCTCCTCCTTCTCTCCGCTGCCACCTCAGCGCAGCCGCTCGTCCCGCGCGAGATCCCCTTCCAGGGCGTCCTCCAGGACAGCGGCACGCCCGTCACCGCGGCCACCGACGTCACGTTCCGCCTGTTCGAGGCCGCTTCGGGGGGCTCGGCGGTGTGGACCGATACGCAGACGGTCACGCCCGACGCCGACGGGGCGTTCGCGGTCCGCCTCGGGGCCACGACCGACCTGCCGGATGACATGGGGCGGCCGCTGTGGCTGGAGGTGTCGGTGCCCTCGGGCGGAGGCACGCAGGTACTCGGGCCGCGGACGGCGCTCGGAGCCGCCCCCTACGCGCTCGGGCTCTACGGGCTCACCGTCACACCCAGCACATTTCCGTCAGACGGACGCGGCCCGAATCTCGTGGGCGGGTCGCCGGCCAACGCCGTCAGTCCAAACGTTAGCAGTGCGACGATCTCGGGCGGAGGAACACTCGACTTTCCGAATACGGTGACGGCCGAGTTCGGGACGATTGGCGGCGGCGTTACCAACACCGCCAGCGGCATTGGCAGCACGGTTGGAGGTGGCAACAACAACACCGCCAGAGGCTTCCAAAGCACGGTCCCCGGAGGCCTCAGCAACCAGGCACACGGGTCCTTCAGCTTCGCCGCCGGCTACTACGCCCGCGCCGCCCACGACGGCACCTTCGTCTGGTCCGACAACTCGCAGTTCTCTGCCGACTCGCTCGTCTCGACCGGCCGGAGCCAGTTCCTCATCCGCGCCGCCGGCGGCGTCGGCATCGGCACCAACGGCCCGCTCGCCGAGGTCCACATCCAGGGCGAGGACCGATCCCTCCAGACCTCGGCCCTTGAGAACGACGAGGTGGTCGTCGA
>JBCCQJ010000481.1:0-1908 GCA_039024395.1 Bacteroidota bacterium
CAGCCGAATCGGGGCGTGGCTCGTAGGGGCGCACCGCCGTACGCCCGGACGTGTCGGGATGTCCCGGCGCTCGCCGCAGCCCACCCCGAGGTGGTCTGCCGCTCCACGCCGCCTCGGGGCGCACGAACCGCCTCGGGGTCGGGCGTGGCGCTCGATGTGTCGCCCCCCTCCCAGCCTCCCTCCGCTGGGGGGAGGAGACGATCATTTGCCGAGGCGGTCGGCTCCGAGGCGGCTCTTTGTGGTCCGTCGCCCGTGGTCCGTCGCCTGTGGTCCGTCGCCCGTGGTCCTCCGCCCCGAGGCGGCTGTCGGCGGTCCGGGGTCGTACCGCCCAGAGCCGACGGCCCGAAGCCGACAGCCCCGAGCCCTCCCCCTGTTACCTTTGCAACACCCCGAGGCGGGCGCCGTCGGTTCGGCACTGCCGCCTCGGGGCCGACGCTCCTTCCGCCATGCGCACCGTCCTCCTCGCCCTGGTCCTCGCCGCCGCGCCGGCGCTCGCCCAGGACGCCCAGCTCACCGTCGACTACGAGCGGTTCCAGCTCGACAACGGCCTCGACGTGATCCTCCACCGCGACGCCTCGATCCCGGTCGTGTCCGTCAACACGTGGTACCACGTCGGGAGCGGGCAGGAGGCGCCGGGGCGGACCGGCTTCGCGCACCTCTTCGAGCACCTCATGTTCGAGGGGTCGGGGCACGTGCCCGAGGGCGCCATCGACACGTGGCTCGAGGAGGCCGGCGGCGGGGCCAACGGCTCCACCACGGTCGACCGGACCAACTACACCACCGACGCTGCCGCCAACGGCCTCGAGGTGGCGCTCTACCTCGACGCCGACCGCATGGCGCACCTCCTCGGGGCGATGTCCCCCGAGGCGGTCGACGGCCAGCGCGACGTGGTCAAGAACGAGCGGCGGCAGGGCGTCGAGAACCGGCCCTACGGGCTCGCGTGGTCGGTCCTGGGCCAGACGCTCTACCCGCCCGACCACCCCTACCACTGGCCCGTCATCGGGTCGATGGCCGACATCTCGGCGGCGAGCTACGAGGACGTCGTCGGCTTCTACCAGACCTACTACACGCCCAACAACGCGAGCCTCGTGGTCGCGGGCGACATCGACCTCGCCGAGGCGCGCCGCCTCGTCGAGCACTGGTACGGCTCGATCCCGCGCGGCCCCGAGCCGCCGCTGCAGTCGGTGGCGCAGCCCCGCCTCGAGGGCGAGACGCGGCTCGTGCTGGAAGACCAGGTGCAGCTCCCGCGGCTCTACCTCGGGTGGCACAGCGCGGCGGCCTACGCCCCGGCCGACGCCGCGATGCTGGCGCTCGGGAGCGTCCTCGCCGGCGGCAAGAACAGCCGTCTCTACCGCCGCCTCGTCTACGACCTCGAGATCGCGCAGGACGTCTTCGCCTTCCAGAACGGCAGCCGCCTCGGGGGCGCCTTCTACGTCGTCGCGACGGCCCGGCCGGGCGTCGACCTCGACCGCATCGAGGCGGAGATCGCGGCCGAGCTGGAGCGGATCCGCACCGAGGCGGCGGGGGCGCGCGAGCTGGAGCGCGTCGTCAACGGCATCGAGTCGGACTTCCTGACGTCTCTCGAGACCATCGACGGGTTCGGCGGCAAGGCCGACCAGCTCAACCACTACCTCTACTTCACCGGCACGCCGGACTACTTCGAGGAGGACCTCGCCCGGTTCCGCGCCCTCGCCCCGCGCGATCTGACGGATGCCGCGATGACCTACCTCACCGACGCTCGCGTCGCCCTCTCGATCGTCCCCGAGGGGGCGCCCGACCTCGCCCTCGACGGCTCCGAGACAGCCGTTCCGCTGTTCTAGCGCGTGGGGCGTGGTTCGTAGGGCGGCCCCCGCAGCCTCTGCTCTACGGACGACGCCCTACGGCCCACCCGCCTGACCAATGCGCACC
>JBCCQJ010000482.1:0-1885 GCA_039024395.1 Bacteroidota bacterium
CCCCTCCCGGCCTCCCCCCGCGGGGGGGAGGAGACTCCGGGACACCGAGGCGGTCGGCCCCGAGGTGGAGCTTGGGTACCCGGAGGGAGGGAACGGGCGCTGCACTAGAAGGTCTGGCCGATGGAGATGTAGAGCTGGCCTCGGCCGAAGAGCACGTTGAGGAAGCTGAGCAAGCCTCCGAACGGCTCGCGCTCAGGAATTAGGTCGGGACTGAAGTCGGACCCGTTCTGGCGGGCGTCGAGGTAGCCGATGACGCCGCCGTCGTCCGCCTCGGTGCTGTCGCCGCAGCTCGGCTCGTCGGCCAGGATCGAGTCGCCGCAGTAGACGCGGGCGGCCGACCGCAGGTCGAAGTACGACGGGTTGACCTTGACGCCGAGCCCGAACGAGATGAACCCGACCGGCGAGAGGTACTGGATGCCGGCGCCGGTCCCGATCCGGAGCCCGCCCTCGCCGTCGATCAGGTCGGCCAGCGTCGAGTCGGCCGGGGCGCCGGTCGCGCGCAGGAGCGTCTCGGAGGGCACGTTGCTCGGCGCGAACACCTGCCCGGCGTCGACGAACACCTGGGCGCCCCACTGCGGCCCGAGGGGCAGCGGCAGGTTGAGCTGCACCGAGGCGGAGACCTTCGCGCGCCCCCCGATCCCGACGTAGTTGACGTCGCCGCGGCTGGTCACGTCGGTCGGGTCGAACACCTCGTCGCCCTCGGTGGGCGGCGTCACCGAGATCGTCTTCGGCCCGAGGCGGGTGCCGGCCCAGCCGCGCACGTCGGCCGTGCCGCCGGCGTAGAAGAGCTGGTCGCGGAGCAGCACGTAGTCGTCGGCGGCGTCGGCGTCGGTCGCGCCGAGCGGCCCGATGGCGCCGGCCGTCACGCGCGCCACGAGGCCGGAGCGCCCGCCGATCGGCCGGAGGGCCGTGGCCGAGATGCGGCCGCGCCCGAACGTCACGTCGCCCGCGGCGACGGTCGCCGAGGGGCGGAGCACGAAGCCCTCGCGCGCGCGGAGCGGGTCGTCGAGGCGGCCCCACGTCGCGTCGAGGCCGATGGCGCCCGTCGCGGCCGTGAGCGCCGTCGGGAGGCCCGCCTCGTCGTCGAGCAGGTTGCCGTCGACGATCCGCAGGCCCTGGCCGCGCCCGAGGTCGCGGAAGCGGCCCACGAGCGACAGCGACAGCGTCCGGAGCTGGCTCTGGGTGAAGAGGAGCGTGTTGGCGACCTCGTACTGGAGGCTCTGCTCGATCTCGTCCTCGCGGTCGCGCACCGACGGCTGGAGCGTGTACGAGAGCCGCCGGTCGAGCACGTACGGCTGGCGGAACGTCACCGAGGCGCGGTAGTCGCGGATCGGGCCGCCGTTGACCGACGCGCTGCCGACGTCGCCGATGCCCGTCCGCGCCTCGGTGCCGAGGGCCAGCGTCCGTGCCCCCCCGAACGCGTTCCGGTGCGAGAACTGGCCGCGGAGGGTGATGCCGCCCTCGGAGAAGTAGCCTGCGAAGCCGTTGAGCACCCGCGACGGCCCCCGCCGCACGCGGACGGCCACGTTGATCGTCGTGTCGGAGCGGGCCTGCCCCTCGGCCACGTCGACGAGGGCCAGCTCGAAGAGGCCCAGCCCGAAGATCTCGCGCTGCCCCTCGGCGAGGCCGCTCGCGTCGAACAGGTCGCCGCTCTCGAACGGCAGCTCGCGCCGCACGACCGCCTCGTCGAGCGACACCGCGCCCTCGACCCGGATCGTGTCGACGGTCGCCCGCGGCCCCACGTTCACCTTCACGCGGACGTCGGCGCGGAGGCCGGTCTCGTCGGCGAACGCCTCGGCGCCCGCGTCGGCGAAGGCGTAGCCGCGGTTGCGGAGCCACCCGACCGTCTGCGTCCGCAGCCCGAGGCGGCCGGCGTCGTCGAGGC
>JBCCQJ010000483.1:0-1884 GCA_039024395.1 Bacteroidota bacterium
CCAGCAGACCGCCTCGGAGATCGGCTACCCCGTGCTCGTGAAAGCGGCGGCGGGCGGTGGCGGCAAGGGGATGCGCGTCGTCGAGCGGCCGGAGGACTTCGCGGGCGCCTTCGAGCGGGCGCGCAGCGAGGCCCAGAGCGCCTTCGGCGACGGCCGCGTCTACGTCGAGAAGTACCTCGTCGGGCCGCGCCACATCGAGATCCAGGTGCTCGCCGACCAGCACGGGAACGTGGTCCACCTCTTCGAGCGCGAGTGCTCGGTCCAGCGCCGCCACCAGAAGGTCGTCGAGGAGGCCCCCTCGTCGGTCCTCACGCCCGAGATGCGGGCCGCGATGGGCGAGGCGGCCGTGCAGGCCGCGCAGGCGTGCGACTACGTCGGCGCCGGCACCGTCGAGTTCCTCCTCGACGCCGACCACCACTTCTACTTCCTCGAGATGAACACGCGGCTTCAGGTCGAGCACCCGGTGACGGAGATGATCACCGGCCTCGACCTCGTGGCCGAGCAGATCCGCATCGCCGAGGGCGAGGCGCTGGGCTACGGACAGGACGACCTCCAGATCTGGGGCCACGCCATCGAGAGCCGCGTCTACGCCGAGGACGTGCCGGCGGGCTTCCTCCCGGCGCCCGGCCCGCTCCTCCGCCACCGCCCCCCGTCCGGGCCGGGCGTCCGCCTCGATGCCGGCGTCGAGGAGGGCGACGCGGTGCCGGTCCACTACGACCCGATGGTGTCGAAGCTGGCGACGTGGGGCCGCACGCGCGCCGAGGCCATCGCCCGCATGGACCGCGCGCTCGCCGAGTACGACGTGGCGGGCATCCGCACGACGATCCCGTTCTGCCGGTACGTGATGCAGCACCCGGCGTTTGCGTCGGGCGACTTCGACACCGGCTTCGTCGGCGCTCACTTCGACGCCGCCGCCCTCGCGCCCGCCCCCGAGGCGGAGCAGGCGGCGCTCGTTGCGGCCGGGCTGGTGGCACTCGGCAAAAAGACGCCCGCCTCGGGGAACGGAGCAGTGCCCGCCTCGGTGCCACCCGGAAACCGTCCGCGCGGTGGCGTCAGTCGTTGGGCGCTCCGCCGGAACCTCTAGTCCTATGTCGCTTCCCCAATCCCAGCTCGACGAGGTCCGCGAGCGCTTCCTCGGCTTCCTCAAGGAGCGGGGGCAGCGACGGACCCCCGAGCGCCTTGCCATCCTCGACGCGCTCTACGCCACGTCCGATCACGTCGACGCCGACACCTTGTACACGCGGCTGCTCGACAGCGACGTGCAGGTCTCGCGGGCGACGGTCTACAACACGCTCGACCTGCTGATCGAGTCAGACCTCGCCGTGCGGCACCAGTTCGGGCAGCAGCAGGCCAAGTACGAGCGGGCCTTCGCCTACTGGCAGCACGACCACTTCATCTGCGAGGACTGCGGCGAGATCCTCGAGTTCTGCGACCCGCGCCTCCAGGCCATCCAGGACACCGTCGCCGAGATCTACGGCTTCGACGTGTCGCGCCACGCCCTCACGGTCTACGGCCACTGCCGCCGCGAGGGGTGCCCCGGCAAGGCAGACGCGTGATGTCGAGCGAGCGCGACGTCCTGCGCTCCACGTCCCATGACCCTCACGACCGTCGACGCCTTCGCCAGCCGCCCGTTCACGGGCAACCCGGCCGCGGTGTGCATCCTCGACGCGCCCGCCCCCGAGGCGTGGATGCAGGCCCTCGCGGGCGAGATGAACCTCTCCGAGACCGCCTTCCTCGTCCCCAAGGCGGATGGCGCGTTCGGCCTCCGCTGGTTCACGCCCGAGGTCGAGGTGGACCTCTGCGGCCACGCCACGCTCGCGAGCGCCCACGTCCTGTTCACGACAGGCCGCCTCGGGGCCGGCGCCGAGGCGCGGTTCGACACCA
>JBCCQJ010000484.1:0-1871 GCA_039024395.1 Bacteroidota bacterium
CCGCTGGGAGGGGGAGATTTGAAGGGTAGGTGTTTCGCGCGTCCCCGAGGCGGCGTGCCGGGCTCGGTCCACCACCCCTGGCCCCTCCTGTCCAGGAGGGGGACACTCGCTCGTGCGTTGCGTCGGCCCCGAGGCGAGCGTCCTCAGGCCGTCGTCTGTGGTCTGTCGTCCGTCGTCCACCCTCCCGAGCGGTCGGCCGTCGGCGGTCCCCAGCGGGCTCTACGGCGCGTCGACGGACGCCTCCGGCAACTCGGGGCCGCACATCGTGATCACCGCCTCGGGGCGCTCGGCCGGCGCGAACGCCATCGCGCCGCGCGTGAGCGTGAGGGCGCCCATCACGATCACCAGCACACCGGCGAGGCGCTGCATCCGGAGCCGGCTCGCCGGCCGCCACCGCGCCCCGAGGTGGCCCGTGAGCGCGAGCGCCGGCACCGTCGCCAGCCCGAAGACGGCCATCGTCGCCGCGCCGCCCGCGGCGCTCCCCGAGGCGGCCGCAACGGCCAGCATCCCGTAGACGAGGCCGCACGGCAGCAGGCCGTTCACGGCGCCCAGGCCCACCAGCGCCGCCGGCGAGCCCGACTGCACGAGGCGCGTGATCGCCGGGCCGAGGCGAGCTGCGAGGCGGGCGCCGGGTGCGCGGCCGGCGCGCCATGCCACGCCGCACAGCGCGAGCCCCGCCACCACCATGCCCACCCCCAGCGCGATGCCGACGACGCCGCCGAGCGTCCCGAACAGAGCCACCAGCGACCCGCCGGCCGCGCCGGCGACGGCGCCGAACGTCGCGTAGGTCAGCGTCTTGCCCAGGAAGTAGGCGCCCTGACGTCCGGCCGCGTTCCGCCCGCCCTCGGCGCCGAGGAGGGCCACGAACCCGCCGCACATGCCGACGCAGTGGGCGCTCCCGAGGAGGCCCGCGAGAGCGGCGGCGGTGAGGTCCAACATGCCCTCAGGCTAGCTGCCGCGCCGCCGCCTCGGTGCCGGGCGCCTCGGGGGCGCCGTGTAGGGGAATCCCGGCAGGACCCGCCGCCTCGGGGGCGCCGAACCCGAGGTCCAGACGGGCCCCGAGGCGGGCCAGGTGCCCCACCAGCGCCACGTTGAACAGCGACACGCCGGCCATCTCGGCCCCCTCCTCGATGGCCTGGTTGACCATGATCCGGATCGTCGACGCCTCGGTGTAGGCGAGGGTGCTCTCGACCATCTCGACGCCGATCGCGCCGCCCAGGAACAGCGCCGCCGCGGCGAGGAACCACCCCGCGAGGCGGCGCGGCAGGCGGAGCAGGAACGGCACGTAGAGCGCGCCGATCATCACCACCAGAGGGATGTAGAGCAGGTACCAGCGGTAGTAGGTCGCCCCCTCGCCGCGGCCGATCTGGTTCAGGAGGATGCTCCCCACGAGGCCCTCGTGGATCAGCGTCGCCTCGTCGAGCGACATCAGCGCGAAGCCGGCGGCGAGGACGACCCACCCGATCCGCATCCAGCGCGTCTCGGCCGTCCGGGCCGTGAGGGCCAGCAGGCCGGCGGCGAGCAGCAGGATGGCAGCCGAGAAATAGGCCGGCAGGTTGGCCTCGCCGCCCAGGTTGAAGAACCGCGGCAGCCGGTACATCGGGTGCCCCGTCACCTCGCTCCCCATCGTGAACAGCACATGGCCGGCGACCAGCGCGGCCGTCGTCCCGAAGAGGAACACGGCGAGGCGGCGGGGCGAGACGGAGAGCGAGATCGGGCGCATGCGGTCGAGGGCGGGTCTGCGGCGCCCCGGAGACCGCCTGTGTCCGGAACGTTACCAGCCCCGCCCGCCCCGAGCAAGGCGCCTCGGGTCCATCCGCCGGCCCCGCCTCGGCGCACCGAGGCGGGGCGATCCGGCTACCGGACGACCA
>JBCCQJ010000485.1:0-1861 GCA_039024395.1 Bacteroidota bacterium
CGAGAGCGCCAGCACCTCGCCCATCCCGAAGCCCGGCCCCACCTCGTAGACCCCCGGGCGCAGCACCTGGCCCCACACCGAGAGGCGCGTGGTGGGCTCGCCGGGCCGCGCGTTGATGTAGTAGCCGCCCTGCGGCGTCGTCTGACGGTCGTCGATCCGCCCGAACTCGCCGCCGGGGACGATTTGCGCGCCGGCGGACGGCATCAGGAAGGCGGCCGCCAGGGCCGCGAGGAGGAGAGCGCGCATCGAGGCGGGGGGACGAGAGGGCGCTAGGCGACGTCGGAGCCGTACGCGTAGTCGCTGCCGTAGCGGTAGGCGTACTTGTAGCGGTAGCCGTAGGCGTTGGCCACGTCGAAGCCGTTGAGGACCGTCCCGATCACGCTCGCGCCGACCTCGCGGAGGGCGTCCATCGTCGCGGTGAGGTCGTAGTCCTTCGTGATGCCGGCGCGGGTCACCACCAGCGTGGCATCGACCTGCGTCGAGAGCAGCACGGGGTCCGTCGCCGCCAGCACCGGCGGCGCGTCCAGGATGATGACGTCGAACAGCTCGCGCATCTCGGCGAGCACGTCGCGCATCCGCTTCGAGCCCAGCAGCTCCGACGGGTTCGGAGCGAGCGCGCCCGCCGGAAGCATCCACAGGTCGTCGGCCACCTCGGTGAGGTGGCTAAGCTGCAGCGGCGCGTCGTCGAAGAGGAGCTGCACCAGCCCCGGCTCGCGCGGGACGCCGAACTTCTTGTGGCCGGTCGGCTTGCGCAGGTCGGCGTCGACGAGGAGCGTCCGGCGGCCGGCCTGGGCCATCACCACGGCGAGGTTGGCCGCGGTCGTGCTCTTGCCCTCGGCCGGGTTCGAGCTGGTGATGACGACCGTCTGGACCATCACATCCGGCCGGCTGAACTGCACGCTCGTCCGGAGCGCCCGGTAGGCCTCGCTGGCGGCGGCCATCGGGTTGAGGAGCGTGATCACCCGCGAGTCGATCTCGCGGCCGTCGATGTGGACCGTGTCCTGCCCCTCGAAGTCGCGCTCGATCAGGTCCGTCGTGTCGGGCACGGTCCCGATCAGCGCGTGCCCGCGGTCGCGGATGTCGTCGGGGCGGTGGATGCGGTGGTCGAGCCGCACCTTGGCGATCGCCAGGGCGCTCCCGAGGAACAGGCCCAGGACCATGGCCAGGAACACGTTCCGGAGGCGCTTCGGCGCGACGGGCTCGTCGGTCTCGAACGCGGGGCGGATGGGCTTGGCGTAGCCGAGCTGCGACTGCTCGGCGACGCGCGCCTCCTGGAGGTTCGTCACCAGCGCGCCGGCCAGCGCCTCGGTGGCGAGGCGGTCGCGCTGGAGCTGCGCCAGCTCCATCGACTGGCGCGGGATGCGGGCCAGCTCGGCCTCGTACTGCGACAGGCGCGACGCGAGCTGGTCGCGCTGCGCCTCGAGGCCCTCGACTTCGACGCGGAGGTCGGCGAGCTGCGCGCGGAGGCCGCTCGCGCGCACGAAGCCGGCGCTCGGGTCGCCCGGCGCCCCGGCCGCCTCGAGGGACTCCCGGGCGAGGCGGTCGGAGATCTGCTGCACCCGGCCGCGCGCGCGCGCCAGCTCCTGCTCCAGCGAGGCCACGAACGCCGGCCGCTCGTCGGCGCCCCGCAGCTCGGGGTTCTCCTGGTAGTAGGCGTCGAGGCGCGCGACGAGCGTCTGGACCCGCTGCTGGGCCGTCTCCAGCTCGGCGTCGAGGCCCGACCCGAGGCGGTCGCCGAGCTGCGGCTCCAGGCGGCGCAGCTCCACCTCGATGGCGCGCATCCGCGCCCGGAGCGTGCGGATCTGGACCACCGAGGCGTCGCGCTCGGCCTGCGCGGCCGCGATCTGCTCGACGATCAGCC
>JBCCQJ010000486.1:0-1839 GCA_039024395.1 Bacteroidota bacterium
CGACAGCCGACAGCCGACAGCCGACAGCCGACAGCCGACAGCCGACAGCCGACAGCCGACAGCCGACAGCCGACAGCCGACAGCCGACAGCCGACAGCCGACAGCCGACAGCCGACAGCCGAGACCGGCCCGCCATGCGCTGACGTCCCCGACCACGTCTGCCCGTTCCCATTTCCCCGTTCCTCGTTCCCCCATGCGGCCTCTCCTGCGGCCACCTCCGCCTCGGGGTGGCGCCGGCCCCGAGGCGGACGCACGTTCCACTCGCCCACTCGCCCCGCTCAGGCCGCGCGCTGGCGGAGGTCGCGCAGGCACACGTCGGTCATCAGCCGCGCCGCGAGCGGGATCGCCCCCTCGTCGAGGTCGAACCGGGCGTGGTGGAGCGGGTAGCGCGTCTGCGGGCTGCTCGCCGAGCCCACGCGCACCATCGCGCCGGGCACGTGCTGGAGGTAGTACGCGAAGTCCTCGCCGCCCATGCTCGGCAGCGGGATCTCGACCGCCGCCTCGGGGCCGAACATCCGGGCCGTCGCCTCGCGGGCCGTCGCCACCTCCGAGGCGGTCGCGACGACGGCCGGCAGCGCGTGCTCGTAGTCGACGTCGACGTTCGCGCCGTAGACCGCGCCGAGGGCGCCGGCCACCCGGCGGACCTTCTCCCGGAGGAACATCAGCGTCTCGCCGTCGACGCACCGGAGCGTCCCGCCGAACTCCACCGCGGCGGGCACCACGTTGAGCGCGTCGCCGCCCTCGAACCGGCACACCGTCAGCACGGCCGACCTCCGGGCGTCGGTCACGCGCCCGACGAGCTGGTAGAGCTGCTGCACGACCTGCGTCGCTACCCAGACCGTGTCGACCGCCTCGTGGGGACGCGCCGAGTGGCCCGACCGGTCGCTCTCGACGCGGACCGCGAACGGCGAGCACGCCGCCGTCATCGACCCGACGCGTGTCCCGAACCGCCCGACGGCCAGCGACGGGTCGACGTGGACGGCGTAGATGGCCTCCAGGCCGTCAAGGACGCCGGCCTCGATCATCGCCGGGGCGCCCGACGGGGCGATCTCCTCGGCGGGCTGGAAGACGACGCGCAGCGTCCCGTGCAACTCGTCGCGCCGCTCGCGGGCGCCGACGGCCACGCCGCACGCGATCGCCATGTGGGCGTCGTGCCCGCAGGCGTGCATGCGGCCCGGCCGCTGCGACTTGTAGAGCGCCTCGGTCGCCTCGGTGATCGGCAGCGCGTCCATGTCGGTCCGGTAGCCGACCGTCGGGCCGGGGTGCGCGCCCTCGACCTCGACCACGAAGCCGGTGCCGGCCATCGGCGGGCTCGGCTCGAACCCGCGCTCGCCGAGCCACCGCCGGAGGGTCGCTGCCGTCTCGTGCTCCTCGAACCCCAGCTCCGGCGTCGTGTGGAGGCGGCGCCGGAGATCGACGAGGTCGGCCCGGAGGTCGACGGCGGGCGGGACGGCGGGCTCGATCACAACGGCGGCGTGGGAGAACACGCAAGGTATCGGTCGCCCCGAGGCGGAACTGCAAAAGGCCGCCGGATTTCACCGCCTCGGGGGGAGGAGACGACGGACCACGGACGACGGACCACGGGCCCTCGACGGCCGCCGCCGCCTCGGAGCCGTCCCCGAGGCGGTGCCCGTCAAGTCCTCGCCCCCTGAGGGAGAGCAGGTTCTGTTCCCCTGGCTTTTTGCTCCCTACAGAGTCATCCCCGCGAACGCGGGGATCCATGCGAGGGAACCCAGAATCGACGCCGTATGGATTGGCTGCGCCGTCGTTTCGCGGTCCCGCCTACGCGGGAATGACTGAATTTTTGGGAGTGGTGTTAGCGCTTAACAGCCCTGCCGC
>JBCCQJ010000487.1:0-1831 GCA_039024395.1 Bacteroidota bacterium
CGACGACATCGCGCCGCGCTACGATCTCCTCAACCGGCTCCTGTCGTTCGGGATCGACGTGCGGTGGCGCAAGAAGGCGGTCGCCCTCCTCGGGGACGCGCTCCAGGGCACGCCAGATCGCCTCTTGGACGTGGCGACGGGCACGGCGGATCTCGCCGTCGAGGCGCTGTCGTTGGGGCCGCGCGAGGTCGTCGGCGTCGACATCTCGGACGGGATGCTCCAGGGCGGCCGGGTGAAGCTGTCGAAGCGCGGGCTGGAGGGCCGCGTGACGCTCGTCCAGGGCGATGCGGCCGACCTGCCGTTCGACGACGACAGCTTCGACGGGGCCTTCGTGGCGTTCGGGGTGCGCAACTTCGAGGATCTCCAGGCCGGCCTCGGCGGCATCCGCCGCGTCCTGCGGCCGGGTGCGCCCCTCGTGGTGCTCGAGACGAGCCAGCCGACCTCCTCACTGGTCAAGCAGGGGTACCAGGTCTACGCGCGCCACATCATGCCCCGCCTCGGGAAGGCGATCAGCGGCAACGCCGAGGCGTACGAGTACCTCCCCGAGTCGGCCCGCGAGTTCCCCTACGGCGAGGCGTTCCTGGCCGAGATGCGCGCGGCCGGCTTCACCGACGGCCTCGACAAGCCGCAGACGTTCGGCGTGGCGAGCCTCTACCGCGGCCTCGCGTAGCGCGCCCTTGGGGTCGCCCGGGAGAATGGAGGGAACGGAGGGGCGCGCTCCGCGCGCGGGAGGAATGGAGGGATCGCCATTGGGAAGGCCTCCGAGCGGGGTCTAGACCCCCGAACCAACTTGCAGTCTGCTCTCAGCCGCCTCGGGGGCGATCAGCCGGTCCACTCCAGCGTGCCTTCGTAGACCGTCTCGGCCGGACCGCCGAGCGTGAGGTCTCTCACCTCGGGGCCGTCGAGATGGAACCCGACGGCGAGCGTCCCGCCCGGCATCTCGACCGCCACGTCGGCGCGGGCGCCCTCCCCCAGGCGGTCGGTGAGGCGCGCCACGAGCGCCGAGGCGAGCGCGCCCGTCCCGCAGGCCAGTGTTTCGGCCTCGACGCCCTTCTCGAACGTCCGCACCCGGAGGCGGTCCGGCCCGGCGACCTCCACGACGTCGACGTTCGTGCCTGTCGGCTGGAACGCGGGGTCGTTGCGGAGTCGCCCGCCGACGGTGGCGACGTCTGCCCGGTCCGCCTCGGGGACGAACAGGACGGCGTGCTCGGTGCCGGTCCAGATGCGGTAGACGGGGCCTCCGGCCTCCTCGAGGTCCGTCTTCGCGAAGTCCCGAGGCGGCGGCATGTGGAGCGTCACCGGCCCCGAGGCGGCGCGGTCGGGCACGTCGGCGCGGGTGCGGCCGCCGTCGGTGTCGAACGTGAGGGCGACGCCCAGCTCGGTGTCGTCGCCCAGGCCGGCGCGGGCGGCGAAGCGGGCGAGGCAGCGCGCCCCGTTGCCGCACATGGTGCCCAGCGACCCGTCGGCGTTGCGGTACCGCATCCGGAAGTGGACGCCCTCGTCGGCCGCCTCGGCGTCGGGGTCGTCGAGCGCCAGGAGCCCGTCGGCGCCGACGCCGGTCCGCCTCGGGGACGTCTGGCGCGCGAGCCCGGCCAGCTCGTCGTCGGAGAAGCGGAGGAAGCGGTTGTCGAGGACGACGAAGTCGTTGCCGGCGCCGTTCATCTTGGCGAACGGGACGACGAGGGGCGTGCGCGAGATCATGGCGCCCGGTACGCCCCCCGCCTCGGGGCGATCCCGGCTGTCGGCTGTCGGCTGTCGGCTGTCGGCTGTCGGCTGTCGGCTGTCGGCTGTCGGCTGTCGGCTGTCGGCTGTCGGCTGTCGGCAAGGTGCC
>JBCCQJ010000488.1:0-1799 GCA_039024395.1 Bacteroidota bacterium
CAGCCGACAGCCGACAGCCGACAGCCGACAGCCGACAGCCGACAGCCGACAGCCGACAGCCGACAGCCGACAGCCGACAGCCGACAGCCGACAGCCGACAGCCGACAGCCGACAGCCGCCCCCAGTTGGCCCTCCACCGGCCCCGAGGCGGATGCACCTTCCCTCCGAACCTCCCCCGCCTCGGGGTACTTTGACGAGCGGACCCCTCGACCCTCCATGCGCCGCTTCGCCCTCCCCTTCGCTGCCGCTCTCGTCTTCTCCGCTTGCGCCGAGCCCGAGCCGCCTGCCGTGCCGCCCGAGGGGTGGACGGCCGTCAGCGAGACCGAGTGGCACGCGCCAGGCGTCGACCCCGAGGTGGCCTTCCGCGACCTCTCGACCATCGAGGCCATGGGCGTCGTGCAGGAGGGCGAGTCCGAGTTCGTGCGCTGGTTCCAGGAGCGGATGACCGACCTCTACCGGACCCACCCCGAGCGGGTCGACTCGGTGTTCACGGCCGAGTTCTTGCCGCTCGTCCGCCAGGGGTTGCCCGACTCCGAGGACTACGGCCCGGCGGCAGAGGCGTTCGTTAATCAGGTCAAGCGCGACTTCTTCCAGCGCTACAACGCGGCCCGCTACGACCCGGTCGACACGCCGCTCGCCATCCCCGCCGACCTCACCGAGGTGAGCGGGCAAGCGGTGATGCAGGTCTACGTCAACGAGGCGAAGGAGCCGGTCGCGGTCAAGCTCCTCGAGGGGACGGACACGCGGCTCGACCAGATCGCCATGCGCCGGGCCATCGAGGCCGAGTTCACCGACGCCTGGGTGCGCGAGACCGCCGGCCGCTCGGCCGGCAAGAACATCGACAACTGGGTCCGCGTGACCTCGACGTTCGGCACGTGAGCCGCGCCATCGGCACGCCTCTGCAACTGGACCGCCTCGATGGCGCCCTCGCCGTCTGCCGCCTCGGGGCTGACGCGCCGCTGGCCGACTGGATGTGGACCGGCCCGGTGGCGAGCGTGACCCGCACCGAGGCGGAGCTGTCGGTCGTCTGCGCCGAGGCATCCATCCCCGAGGCGGTCCAGGTCGAGCGCGGCTGGCGCGCCCTTCGCGTGCGCGGCCCGCTCGTGTTCGACCTCACCGGCATCCTCGCCTCGCTCACCGCGCCCCTCGCCGAGGCAGAGATCCCTGTCTTCTCGATCTCGACGTTCGACACCGACGTGATCCTCGTGCGCGAGACCGACCTCGAGGCGGCAATTGACGCGCTTTGCAAGGCAGGCCACGAGGTGGGAAAGGGGGACGTGGGTCGTGGTGCGTAGGAGGCCGGCCGAGCCCTACGCTCGACGCCCTACGACCGACGTGCGACCGCCTCGGGGACGTCGGCCAGCCAGCCGGCGTCGAGGACGCCCCAGAGGCCGACCGCGACCGCCTCGGCGGCGTCGTGGCGGAGGGCGCCTTTGGGGCGCGGCGCCTCGCTCCACTCGATGATGGCGCGCGCGAGGCCGTCGGCGGCCTGCTTGGCGTCGGCGCCGCGGCGCTGCTCGCGGGCGAGGAGGAGCCGCCGCCGCCACGTCCCCGCGTCGACGATGCGGACGTCGAGCCCAGCCCGCTCGCCGGCGCGCTTCCAGATCTCGGCGATGTCGCCGCCGCCTTCGAGCACGAGCCGCTCGACGTCGCGGTGATCCTTGAGGACCGACCCGGCCGCCTTCCGCAGCCGCGCCCGCGTGCCGAGGTTCTGCGAGCGGTAGCGAAGAAGGCGCCCGTCGCGCCCGTAGAGCGCGAGGCCGGTCCGGAGCCCGAGGTCGACGGCGAGGAGCATGGGG
>JBCCQJ010000489.1:0-1794 GCA_039024395.1 Bacteroidota bacterium
CTCGGCCTGGGCGGCCGCGATCTGCTCGACGATCAGCCGCTGCTCCTCGTCGAGGGCGATCGCGTCCTCGCGCATCATGTAGCTCTCGACCTCGGCGTCGATCTCGCGGAGCGCCGTGTCCTGGTCCTCGACCTGGCCCTCGAGGAACTCGCGCGAGGCCGAGATGCCGGCCCGGCTCGACTCGCGCGTCAGGTCGACGAACGCCTCGGCGTAGACGTTCGCGATCAGGGCCGCCTCGGCGGGGTCGGTGCTGCGCGACGTGATCTGGACGGCGTCGGCGTCGCCGTCGGCCTGCGACGACGTGACGTAGTCCTCCTGGAGCGCAAAGGCGACCTCCTGCTCGGTGCGCGTGCGGTCCTCCTCGTGGTTCCACAAGACGCCCAGGCCGCGGTCGGTCCCGGGGATCCGCTCCATCTGCATCAGCCGCCGCGCGGCCGACTCGGCGAGCGGGTACGACTGCGAGAGGATCAGAAGCTCGTTGCTGAGGTCGGTCGTGTTCCACCACCCCGCCGTTTGCTGCCCTCCGAAGATGTCGGCCAGCGACGAGTTCTCCTTGTCGATCAGCAGCAGCGAGTACGACGAGTACACCGACGGCTGGATCACGCTCAGGAGCAACACCGGCACCGTGACCAGCACCACGGCTGCCGCGATGATGAACCGACCTCGGAGGAGGATGTCGAAGAGGCTCCGGAGATCGATCTGGTCGTCCTCGAACCGCTCGTACGGCTCCACGACGGCGGCGCGCGCGGGGACCTCGTGCCGCGCCGGGTCGGGGACGGCGTTCGGGTATCTGGCCATGAAATCGGGCGTCGGGCGTCGGGGGACGAGTCGTGCGGGACGCGAGGGGCCCCTCGTCGGAGGCGGGTCAAAGATAGGTCGCGCCGATTCCCGTCCTCCTCCGCCGTACCGGTACCTTCGAGGATTCACACGTCACCCCGTCTGTATACATGCGAATCGCGGTCCTGTCGGACATTCACGCGAATCTTTCCGCCCTCCAGACGGCGCTGGCCGACATCGAGCGCCGCCAGGTCGACCGGGTCATCTGCCTCGGGGATGTCGTCGGGTACGGCCCCGATCCTGCGCCGTGCGTCGACCTCGTCCGGGAGACGTGCTCGATCACGGTTCTGGGGAATCACGACGCGGCCGTCGCCCGCGAGCACGCCCTCGAGGTGCTTCCCCGAGACGGCCAGGCCGCGGCCCGGCTCCACCGGACCCTCCTCCGCGACGACCAACTCGCGTGGCTGGCCGACCTCCCCCTCCGCGCCGAGGCGTACGGGGCCACGTTCGTCCACGCCACGCCCGACCGCCCCGAGGCGTGGACGCGCCTCCAGTCGTTCCCGTCGATCCAGGCCCAGTTCGAGGCGTTCTCGACCGACATCTGCTTCGTCGGGCACTCCCATCGCCCCGCCGTCGCGTCGTCGAGCATGGGCGTCTACCGCGTCCGCCGAGGGCACCGCTTCCTGGTCGACGTCGGCAGCGTCGGGCAGCCGCGCGACCGCGATCCGCGCCTCTCGTACGCGCTCTACGACGACTTCGCGTTCAGCGTCGAGCTGATCCGCCTCCACTACGACCACGCGCGGACGGCCGTCCGCCTCGACGAGGTGGGCCTGCCGGCGTCGCTGGGCGACCGCCTCCGTCGAGGCATGTGATCCTCCGCCTCGGGGCCAGGCCGAGAGGTCCCGAATACGAACGTGGGCGCGGAGCCGAAGCCCCGCGCCCCCGCGGCCGGATGGGTTCGGGGCGGCTCCGGCCCCGGCCGGTTGCCCGGGCGCGGGCTCCCACCCCAATCCCACC
>JBCCQJ010000490.1:0-1791 GCA_039024395.1 Bacteroidota bacterium
CGCGGTGATCGGCTCCCACCGGAGGGTGAACGACTGCGGCCACTCGCGCATCGCCTCGCCGTGGTGGCGCTGGACGAACGCGGGCATCTTCGCCTGGAACGCCTCGCCAGACGCGTTCTCGGCGAGCAGGACGTAGGTGAAGAAGTCGACGTAGTTCCAACTGTCGAAGACGAACGCGCGGTCGTTGGCGCGCATCGCGTTTTCGAAGAGGCTCATCGAGAGCAGGATGTCGAAGTCGAGGTGCGAGGTGGCGGGCACGTCGGCCATGACGCCGGTCACCACGAGTGGGTCGATGTCGTCCCCGCTGCCGAGTTGGAGGGGCTGGCCGAGCACCTGGTTGGCGGCGAGCGCCTCGTCGCCGAAGTCGCGCCGCGCGGCGCTCTCGGCGAGCACGACCGAGGTTGGCTCCACGAGCGCTGTCGCCGGGTCGCCCTGGAGCAGCGGGAAGGTGAACACCTCGAAGAACTCCGGGTCCGCGAAGAAGTAGCGCTCCTCCTGGAACGCCTCCTCGCCGCGCGTGAAGAGCATCGTGTGCCGACCGGAGAGCCGCACGGCATGCTCGACCTCGGGGAAGTCGGCCTCCAGCAGCGGCGCTACGGCTCCGGAACTCCACGCCTGGAACGCTTCCGGTGCGGCGGGAGGTAGGTCCTCGCCCTGCCGGTTCTCGTAGGTCATCCGGTAGAGCCGGTCCCTGTGCTCGTGGAAGCGGTCGTGGCTCCACTCATGGCGGACGTAGAACGCGATCAGCAGGCAGCACGCGATCCCGAGGGCTAATCCCCCGACGTTGAGGGCCGTGTACCCGGGCTGCCGACGAAGGCCACGAAGGGCGACGAGGACGTAGTTCTTGAGCATGGGTCGTAGGTCAAAGGTCATAGGTCCCAGGTCGCCGCGATCTCAGACGTGGGACCTGAGCCCCAGGACCTGCGACACCGCGAAGCGGGCTATTCGTAGCGCAGCGCCTGGACGGGGTCGAGGCGAGCCGCCCGCCAGGCGAGCGCGCCGGTGGCGAGAAGCGCGAGCGTGAGCGCGGCAAGGCCGGCAAACAGGACGGTGCCTGCACCCACCTCGGCGCTGTAGGCGAAGCCGTCGAGCCACCGCTGGACGCCCCACCAGGCCAGCGGGGCCGCTACCACGAAGGCGACGACCACGAGCGTCACAAAGTCGCGCGTGAGCAGGCCCAGGATGCTCCCCACCGAGGCACCGAGCACCTTGCGCACGCCGATTTCCTTCGTCCGCCGCTGTGCCGTGAAGGCGGCTAGCCCGATCAGCCCGAGGCACGCTACGAAGATGGCGAGCCCCGAGAAGACCCCCAAGATCTGGCCGAGGCGGACCTCATCGCGGTACATCGCCTCGTAGTATTCGTCGACGAACGTCGTTTCGAAAGGCTCGTCCTGGACCAGGGTCTGCCACGTGGCCTCCAGTTCGCTCATCGTGGCGAGGAGGTCGTGCGTGTCGAGCTTGAGGAGCAGGCCGGTGTGGTCGGGCCAGGTTACCTCGGGGCGTGGGTCGCCGAAGCGAATACCCGCGGGCTCGATGACGTCGTGCATCGAGCCGAAATGGAAGTCCTCCACCACGCCGACGATCCGGCTCTCGGGCGCGACCCAGTTCATCGTCTTGCCGAGCGCGGCGGGCACGGCCGCGTCGCCTTCGGCCCAGCCGAGCTCGCGCGCGGCTGCCTCGTTGAGGACGACGGCGTTCGTCGCGTCCGTGGCAATGTCAGCGTCGAGGAAGCGGCCGGCGACGAGGTCGAGCCCGAGCACGTCGGCGTAGTCAGCGTCGGCGAAGACGACC
>JBCCQJ010000491.1:0-1784 GCA_039024395.1 Bacteroidota bacterium
GACGTCAATAACGACCAGGGTCGGCGTCGGCGCGTTCCCTACGATCTGGCCGTCCTTCACGAACACCGCCTGGCCGAGGCCGGCGCCGCCGACCGCGCGGATGGTGCCGCCGTCCAGCATGTCGACGTTGCTCGTGCCGTCGCCGTTCGGGCCCAGGCTGGTGCCGACGCGCGTCGGTCTCTCGCCGAGGATCCGGCGCAGCCGGACGATCTGGTTGTCTTCACTCATAGTGGCGCTCCACTGAAACCGTCTGCCTGACCTGGAGGCGCACGCCTCCCCTACCATCCCGGTCTGCCCGGGCGTTCACGCTGACCCCGGTGACCAGGCCGCGCCAGTCCTCCACGAAACCGCCGCTGTCCTCGCCGACCGCCATGAGCTGCCCGACCTCTAGGAGGCCTCCGTACATCGCGGAGAGCGGGAGCTGGTGCGTCTCTCGGCTCTGCCGGCTGGTATTGGCGATCGCGACGATGCCGGCGTTGCGCGTGGGATCCACGTGCGTGAAGAGATCGTCGACCACCGTGGGCGCCAGCTGATCGCCGGCCGTGCCGTCTTTTCGGACGAGCGACAGCACGCCACCGTTGTTGCCGCCGTGCATGTAGACGCCGTTGGCACCGGTGCCCGCGACCTTCTGGGATCCCCGCTGGACGACGTAGGCGCTGGGCACCGAGATGTCCGGCGTGAGTCCCGCCCAGTTCCAGGGCGCGGCCGCGAATCGCGGCGCCACGATGATCTCGTCGAGCGAGCGGTTGGTCTGTACATAGGCGCCGCCGGCCGAGGCGATGCGTTGGATGATCTGGATCGGCGACTGTTGGTTCCAGGTAAACGCGTTGGCCGCCACCAGCCAGTCGTCCATCGTGTTCGCGAGGTTCCAGCCGATCGGCAGCTGGTCGTCGATGAGCTGGGCGGCGAGGCGCGCACTGGTCTCCTGGCCGTCGCTGAGCGCCGCGTAGGGTGCCGCGAGGTAGGCGGACCGGCTGCGGCCGCGGACCGTCGCCGTCTTTGTGGAGGCCGCCTCGCTCGTGTTCCAGTCGTCGACGACGATCCGCCAGGTGAAGCCGTTGATGGTCACATCAATTTCTTCGGGCTCAAATGAGGCACCGCGCACCAGCTCGAGCGCGTCGCGGCCGGCCATCGTGGCCGTCATTTCCCAGGCGAAGCCCGCCATGGATGTGCTCAGCGTGACCGCCTGGCAGGGAATGTCGGCGCCATCGCTGACGCGGCGCATCGATGCGGAGTTGCTCACGACGTAGATCTCCTGTGTCGGGATGATGATGGCGCCCGGGGGCAGCACCGGCGCGCATGGATCCACGCCAAAGATGAGAGTGACCGGTGAGGGGTGGCCGGCCACCATTTCGCAGAACCGGAGTTCGGTCGGCCATATCCGGGGCGGTTCGGGCGGATCCGTGGGCCCCTCCCCCGTTCCCGGGGGAGGATTGATCGCTTCCTCGTAGCGGCCGCGCGTGAGGGTGTACAGCCGGGGCCCCTGCGTGAAGCCGTCGTCGAGCATGTAGCTCAGCGAATCCGCCTGCTCCCAGCCGGTGCGGTTCGACCAGTCGACGAAGGCCGCGTATTCGAAGGTCAGCAGTGCCAGGCGTGACGCACGCGTGCGATCGGCCTCCTCGTATCGTGCCTCCCGCGTGTGGCTCAGCGCGGGCGCGTTACCGAGGACGGCCGACCTCGTGCGCGACAGTCGTTCGGCCTCCTCGTAGCTCGTGCCCCGGTCTCGGTTCAGTCTGGCGGCCGTGCGCGCTCCCATGGTCTGCGATCGCGTCAGTGCGTCGGCC
>JBCCQJ010000492.1:0-1769 GCA_039024395.1 Bacteroidota bacterium
CGGCCGCAGCGCGAGGCCCGCCTCGGGGTCGGCCTCGGCCGACGTCGACCGGAACGCGAAGCGGTCCAACACCGGCAGGTGGTCGGCCGACGTGCTCCGGTAGCTCGGGATCGCCGAGGCCAGCGCGGCGAACGCCTCGCCCGAGCCCGCCTCGTACTCCGCCGTGAGGGCCGACGTGAACATGATGTGGTCGATCGGGCTCCCCGAGGTGCACGAGCTGTTGCTGCAGAACGTGACGCCGTCCGGGTCGAGGCTGCGCGTGGCGAACGTGTACTCGTCCTCGCGGACGAAGAACGGCCGGTAGGGCGAGAGGAAGCCGCTCCGGGTCGACTGGTTGAGGCGGTCGTTGTAGTCCCCGAGAAGGACGATCGCGAGGCCCTGGTCCTCCAGCGGGTCGAGGTAGTCCTTGAGCGCGTTCGCGGCGTCGACGCGGCGGTTGTAGCTCGCCGCATCCGAGAACGCCTTCGCGTGGATGTTGATGAACCGGATGGACCGGGTCTCGCCGCCCACCGTCACGCTCGCGCGGAACTCGTACGGGATGCGCCCGGCGAACGCGAACGAGTCGCCGTTGAAGTCGGGGATGGTGCGCGCGGCGACGAGCGTCACCACGCTCTCGTTGTAGATGTAGGCCAGGCGCTGGCCGCCACCGCCGGGGTCCGGCCCCAAGACGCCGTTGTAGCCGTCGCCGCGGAGGTCGTCGACGAGGTCGACGAAGTCGCGCGGGTCCACGACCTCCTGGAGCGCCCACAGGTCGATGTCGGCCTGCCGGATGACCGCCGCCACGTTCGCGCGCTCGGTTGCCGCGCCCGAGCCCTGGCCGAAGTTCTCGACGTTCCACGAGGCGATGTCGAATGTGGCCTCGGTGCCTTTGGCGGGAATCGTCTGGGCCGAAGCACCCAGTGCAAGGAAGACGGCGAGGGCTGCCGTGAGGAGGACACGCATAGGGAGGGGACGAAGCGAGTCGAAGGTAGCGGGCGCCACGGCCGACGCGATGAACGGGGCGGGTAGATTGGGGATCCTGGCTCCACCCTCGTGCTCGTCCCGCCACCGTCCGTCGCCGTTCTCGGCGTGCCCGCCCTCGCCGCCCGCCTCGGGGCCGGCAGCATTCCGGTCGTGCCCGCGAGCGAGGCGGCGGTCGTCGTGATCGGCGGAGACGTGGGGTCGCGGGCGCGCATCGCGCGCGAGGCCGTCTCCGCCGGGCGCGCCGCGTTCCTGCTCTGGCCGCCCGGCGTCTCCGTCACCGAGGCGGTCGCGCTAGACGCACGCGCCGAGGAGGCCGGCGTCGAAGTCGGCGTGGCCCGGCCGCTCGGCGTGGGCGGCCTGCTGGCGGGGCGGCCCGAGACGTGGACGGCGCGCCTGGTCACGCTCTCGCTCGTCGCCGCGCCGGGCGGACCCCTCGACGCCGCCGGGTGGACGCACCGCCTCGGGGGTGCGCTCGACGTGTGCGCCACGCTGGTCGCGAGCACCGACGTGGCCCGCCTCGACGCCGAGGCCGAGCGCGACGGGCCGGCCATCCGCGCCGCCGCCATCGCCGTCCGGTTCCGGAACGGGGCCTTCGCCCAGATCGACCTCCGCGCGTCGGCCCTCGTCGAGGACGATGCGGTCGCCCTCTACGCCTCGGGGCCAGGCGGCCGCGTCGAGGCCCGCTCGCTCGCCGGCCCGCTGTGCGTCGAGACCGACGGCCGGCCCGCGTTCACCACGCCGACGCCCGACCCCGAGGCGGCCGAGGTCCTCGACTTCCTCGACGCCGTCGCCGACGGCCGCCGCGC
>JBCCQJ010000493.1:0-1760 GCA_039024395.1 Bacteroidota bacterium
GGACGGCGACGGGGGAGGCGCGGTGCCGGCGCTCGATGCAGCGGAGGTCGGCGGGGGACTCGG
The DNA here is from genome assembly GCA_039024395.1 of Bacteroidota bacterium. Lineage (GTDB taxonomy): Bacteria > Bacteroidota > Rhodothermia > Rhodothermales > Rubricoccaceae > Rubrivirga. Next base: position 64 of record JBCCQJ010000493.1, read on the forward strand.
CGATGAGGTCGTCGTAGCGGAGGTACATGGCGGAGCGGATCAGGTACTGCTCAGCATACGGACACCAGGCCTCCGAAATGGTATGAGGAGTGCCTGAGCAAGCCGCTCTCACTCGCGTACGGCCCCGAGGCGGCTCGCTGAGCCCCAGATCCGTCACCACTCCGAGGCGATCCCGGAGCAGACCCTCCGCCTCGGGGACGCGGCGGCGCCTCTGACGGGCGCGACGTGGATCAGACCCGGGTCACCCGGCACAGGTCAGCGAACTGGCGGAGGAACTGCGGCGTCGCGTGGTGCGCCTCGACGAACGCCCGCCCCTCGGCCCCGAGGCGGCGGCGCAGGCCGGCATCCTCCAGGAGCCGCGCGAGGCCGGCCGCGAGCGCAGGCAGCGCCCCGAGCCCGTCGCCGTCGAACCGCCCGGTGAACACGCCGTGGCGCTCGACGATCCGGTCCGAGTCGATCGTCGCGACGACCGGCGTCTCGTAGGCCAGCGCCTCGAAGACCGACACCGGCGCCTCCTCGTAGACCGACGTGTTGACCAGCGCCCACGCCGACGACAGCAGGTCGAGCTTCTCCTGCCCGTCGACGTGGCCGAGGAAGCGGACGTTCGCGGGCACGTCGGTCGGCTGCCAGCCCCCCGCCCCCTCGAAGTGGCGCCGGCCGAGCATCAGGAACTCCACCTCGGGGAACTGGCGCGCGAGCGCGACGAAGAGCCACGGCCGCTTGATCGGGTCGAGGCGCCCCAGAAACAGCACGCGCGGCGTGTCGCTCTTGGCGACGTGCGTGACGGCGTAGTCGACCACGTCGGGGTTGCAGAGGACGTGCTCCGAGGCGGGGAGGCCGTACGTGGCGGGCACCAATTCCTGGAGGTAGGCCATCTTGCCCGCCAGGAGGACCGGCCGGCGCAGCGCCCGCGTCTTCCGCACGAACCGGCCCAGCGAGCGCGTCTCGATTTCGTCCACCCCGGCGACCGCGTCGCCCCCGCCGGGCAGGCGGAGCGACCGCACGCGGTCCCAATCGTCGGGCGTGCGCGGGTCGCGGACCCAGACGATCACGGGCGTCCGCGGGAGGGCCAGGAACCACGGGAGGTAGGTCGGCCGGTAGTCGATCGAGAGCACGACGTCGACGCCGCTCGTGAGGTGCGCCGCCGCGTTCGCCGCGTGGCTCGTCCATGCCATGCCGGGCCTCCGCAGCCGCAGCACGCGAGCGCCGTGCAGCGTCTCGACGTCGTCGTCGAGGCGGAGGCCGGCGCCGGCCAGCAGCACCACCTCGTGGTCGCCGGTCGCGCGGAGCGCGTCGAGCGCGCGCGTGGCCGCCCACCCGAACCCGCCGAGGCCGGTGTGGGCGGGAGAGAAGAACTCGTTCGCAAGGATGCCGACGGTCAGGGCCACGGTTCATGGGGGAGACGGGCGGAGTATCGCCCTCCCGCGCCGAACCCTGAGGGTCCGGACGTCTCTTCGAGTGGCCTGCCCGCTTCGGGGGCGGGGACGACGGACCGCGGACGACGGACCGCCGCCTGAGCGGTCGGGTCAGACGGCACCGCCTCGGGGCCGGCCGCCTCGGTGAAGGACGACGACAGACCGCGGACGACGGCCGGAGGGCTTCAGGGCCGACCGCCTCGGTGAAAAACAGTCTCCTCCCCCCAGCGGGGCAGGGCCGTTACGTTCTCATTCTGCGGCTCTGCTCCACCTACAGAGTCA
>JBCCQJ010000494.1:0-1753 GCA_039024395.1 Bacteroidota bacterium
GCCTCGGGAGGAGTGACAGGAGGTACGGGAGGCGGCACGGGGGGACGGCGCCCGGGTGGGAAGCGACAAGATAGAAGCGCCCTGCCCGAGCACCGAGGCGGAGCGCCATCTCAACGCCGCCGACGGCATCGGGCGTACGCCTGGAGCGCGTGCCCTACCCTGCCGGCAGGTCGCGCGCGCACCGGAAGCCGACGTGCGCGAACGCCGACTCGGGCGTGGCGTGGCTGCGCGCGCTCACGCGGAAGCCGTGGCAGTACGACGGGTGGCAGAGAAACGAGCCGCCGCGCTGGACGCGCTCCGGGGCGCCGGTCGGGCCGAGCGGAGCACCGGCGCCCGTGCCACCGTCGGGGCCGAGCGGGTAGGGGCGGTACCACGAGGCGGTCCACTCCCACACGTTGCCGCCCAGGTCGGTCAGGCCCAGCGGCGTCGCGCCGAAGGCGCCGACCGGGCTCGTGCCGTCGACGTAGCCGTCCGCCCCGTCGTCGCCGGCGGGGAAGGTGCCGGTCCAGGTGTTGGCGCGGAGCGTGCCGCCCTCGTCGAGGCGGTCGCCCCAGGCGTAGGGGCTCCGGTCGTCGGTGCCCCCGCGCGCGGCGTGCTCCCACTCGACCTCGGTCGGGAGGCGGGCCGAGGTGCCGCTCCGGGCGCCGTCCCACGTGCAGAACGCCTCAGCGTCGGTCCACGCGACCTGTGTGACGGGGTGGTCGTCGGGCGCCTCGGGGCCGGCGGGGCCGCGGGGCCGGCGCCAGTCCGCCTCGGGGACGAGCGTCCACTGGCCGGTCGCCTGGTCCATCACGGCGCCGTCGCCGAAGGCCTCGGCTTGCGTCTCGTGGCCGGTCGCCTCGACGAAGGCCCGGAACCGAGCGACGGTGACGGGCGAGCGGTCGAGGAGAAACGGCGGCACGTCGGCCGTGAACGCCGGGCGCTCGTGCGGCATCCCGCCCTCGCCCGCGAGCACGCCCACCTGCGTTGCCCCGCCGGGCACGTAGACCATCCCCTCCGGCACGTCGAGGTCGGGCGGCATGGTGACGGCTGCGCTGCCGTCGGGCGCGGGCCCTGCCTCGGGGTCCGGCCGGTCCGTGCACGCTGCCAGCGCCGCACCGACGACCAGGAGAGCGGCCATCGAGCGGAGGCTCCTCCCCCGAGGCGGGCGAGTCTGGGGCGCGTCTGTCGCGCCGCCGCCGGCGATGCGCGACGGGGTCGGAGCGACGGCGCGGCCCCAATGTGATGAGGGCGCACCGAGGCGGTCGGCAGACGGAGGTGGAGTCGGGATCATGGCAGACACGCAACGTACGGAGTCCTCACCGCGTCTCTCGGGCTCCTCCGGAGACCGGCGGGCTCTCGCTTGCCCGACGCACGCATTCTGTTCGTGGCGGCACGTCTCGCGCTCGCGGGCGTAGGCGGGGCATCCAACGGCCTGCGCGCCGCCGCGAGACCAGGCCCTCCGCCTCCTCTGCCCGATTCGTGATGTCGTCACCGCTCGCCCGCCTCGCTTCTGCCCGCCTCGGGGCTGCCGTCGCGGCCCTCCTCGTGCTGGCTGCCCCCGCCGCGTCCCAGGCGTCGTCGCCCGAGGACGGCGAGGTGCCACGCCTGGCGCCGGCGGAGGTCGCCGCCTACCTCGCCGAGACGCCCGGCGCCCAGATCCTCGACGTGCGCCGCCCCGCCGAGGTGGCCCTCAGCGGACGGCTCGCCGAGGCGACGGTGATCGACGTGAGCGTGCCCGGCTTCGAGCGCCGGGCGACGGACCTGCTCGACC
>JBCCQJ010000495.1:0-1739 GCA_039024395.1 Bacteroidota bacterium
CGTCAAGCTGCTCGACTTCGGGATCGCCACGCTGCTCGACGCTGACGGCGAGCTGCTGACGAACACGGACGCCGGACCGATGACGCCGGCCTACGCCGCGCCGGAGCAGCTTCTCCGCCGGCCCGTGACGACGGCGACCGACGTGTACGCGCTCGGCGTGGTGCTCTACGAGCTGCTGGCCGGGCGCCGCCCGTACCGCCTCGGGGACCTGACGGCGGCGCAGGTCGAGCACGTGGTGTGCGAGGCCGATCCGCCGCGTCCTTCGGAGGCCAACGCGGAGCTTCGCGGCGACCTCGATGCGATTGTGCTGAAGGCGATGGCGAAGGAGCCCGAGCGGCGCTACACCTCGGCGGCGGCGCTGGCCGACGACCTCCGGCGCCACCTCGATGGGCGGCCGGTGGAGGCCCGCCCGGCGACAGCCGGCTACCGCGTCGGGCGGTTCGTGCGGCGGCACCGCCTCGGGGTGGCCGCGGCAGCGGCGGTCGTGGCGCTGGTGGCCCTGCTCACGACCGTCTACACCCTCCGCCTCGGGGCCGAGCGGGACCGGGCGCGGACGGCCGCCACCGAGGCGGCCGCGCAGGCGGAGCGCGCCGAGGCCGTCGCCGGCTTTCTCGAGCAGATCCTCCGCGCGCCCAACGCGCGCTGGTACGTCGACGCCGAGGCGAAGGGGCCCGAGACGCCCATCCGTGCCGTCCTCGACGAGGCCGCCCGCCGGGTCGAGACCGAGTTCGACGCGCAGCCCGCGCTCCGCGCCGACCTCCACCACGTGCTCGGCGACACCTACACCGCCCTCGGCCTCTACCCCGAGGCGGGGCACCACCACCGGGCGACGCTGGCGCTCCGCGAGAGCCTCCACACGGCGCCGCACCCGGCCATCGCGGAGGCTCTCTACTACGCCGCGCCCTTTCTCGACCCCGACGATGTGCTCGTGGAGCTGGCCGCGATGGAGCGCGCCGCGGCCATGCTGCGGGCGGAGCCAGGGGGCAACAACGCCCCCTTCATCGTGCAAGAGGTGGCCGACTTCTACCTCCTCCTCGGCCGCCCTGCCGACGCTCGCGCCGCCGCCCGAGACGGCTGGGCCTTCGCCGAGGCCACCTTCGTCCCCGGACACGAAGGCCACCGCTACCGCGCGGCGATCCTGGAGTCCCTCGCGCTGGAGAGCGCCCGCGCCGCGCTCGACCTGAGCGACCTGGCGGACGCCCGGCGCTGGATCGCCCGCCTCGATTCGCTTCGCGGCGAGACGGGCGTGCCCTCGAACCCCCGGCGCGCGCTCGTCCAGGGCCGGATGCTCCTTGCGGAGAGGCGCTACCCCGAGGCGGAGCCGCTCTTGCTGGCCGCACGAGAAGATGCACGCCCGCTGCGCCGAGGCGGGCGCGAGGTGCTCGAAGACCAGACGCCCGCGGAGGCGGCCACCGCCCTAGTCGCCCTCTACGACGCGACCGGGCGTCCCGTCCTCGCCGAGGCGCAGCGGCAGGCCCTGGCGCCGTACCTGGCGTCGCGGGACTCGCTCCGCCACGCCGCCCGCTGAGACCGCCTCGGGGCCGACCGCCTCGCTGATTTTCACTCTCCTCCCCCCAGCGGCAGGGCCGTTAAGTGCTAACACCAATCCCCCACATTCAGTCATTCCCGCGCAGGCGGTAATCCATACGGCGCCGATTCGGAGCACCCTCGCAGGGATCCCCGCGTTCGCGGGGATGACTCTGTGGGAGGGAAGGAGCCGCGAGAGAAGAACTTAACAG
>JBCCQJ010000496.1:0-1717 GCA_039024395.1 Bacteroidota bacterium
GATGCCGTCGTACGCCGTGATGGCGAGGGCGCCGCCGTCCGCCTCGGGCTGGGCGTCCACCATCACCTCGGGGAGATGCGCGTCCACCGTCGCGCGGGCGCCCTCGGGCGTGCAGCACACGACGGCTCCGGCCCCCGCCCGGTACGCCGCGTGCGTCGCGAGGACGGCGGCCCCCGTGTAGTGTCGCGAGCCGACGACGCAGAGCGCCCGGCCCGCGCTGTACTTGTGCGCGTCCGCTGCGCGACGCGGGAGGATGGCCTCTAGCCACTCCACCGAGGCGGACCAAGCGGCGGCCTCCGCGCGCAGCAGCACGTCGGGAATGCCGATCTCCGCCGTCACCACGTCGCCCGCGACGTTCGGCCCATCGCCCACGAGCAGCCCCGCCTTCAACGCCCCCATCGCGACGGTGCGGTCGGCGCGAACGGTCGCCTCGGCGGCCCGGCCCGTGTCTGCGTCCAGCCCGGAGGGCACGTCCACCGCGAGGACGGGCGCGGCCTGCCGGTTGGCCCAGGCGGCGAGGCCCGCGATGGGCTCGCGCAGGTCCCCCGCCACGCCGATGCCGAGGAGCGCGTCCACGACCACGCTCGCCTCGGTGGGGGCGGTGGAGAGATCCCCGAGGCGGAGGCGGTCGTCACCGAGGCGGTGGAGCAGCGTGAGGTTGGCGGCGGTGTCGTCCGTCGCGCGGTCCGCCGTCGCCGTCGTCACGACGGTCACATCCCAGCCTCGCGCGTGGAGCACCCGGGCGACCACGAGCCCGTCGCCGCCGTTGTTGCCCCTGCCCGCGAGCGCGACCGCCCGGCGCGGCCGGTCTCCCGCGAGCGCCTCGGCGTGATCGGCACAGGCGCGGCCCGCCGTCTCCATCAGCGTCCGGCCCGGCAAGCCCCAGTCCTCCATCGTGGCGCGGTCCGCCTCGCGCATGCCGTCGGCGCGGAGAACGGGGGCGAGCAGGTCGGGGCGGGAGAGCACGTCGGGAGGGAGCAGCCACCGGCAAGTTCCGACCGTCTCCGCCTCGGTGCCGAGGCGGGCGGCGTCAGGGCGCGTCCAGCGCGATCTCGCCCACGTCCGTCTCGAATCGCGCCCGGACGGTCTGCGCGTCGCGCCCGAACGAGATCCGCTCCGGCGGGCTGTACGGCGCGAGGCTGCCGCCGCTCCAGGCCCCGCTGCCGTCGGTGTCCACGACGAAGCGGAGGCGGTAGTCGCCCGGCGGAAGCCCATCCAGCCGGAAGGCGCCGGTCGAGTCGGTCATGGTTCGGAACGGCTCGCCCGAGGCGGGCACGGCCTCCACGATCACGGGGCTGTCGGCGCCGGTCACGCGGCCCGCCAACTCCCCCGTCTCGCTCGGGCTCGGGCGGCGGTACCGCCGCGTCTGCACCGAGTCGGCGACGGGCACCCCGAGCGAGAACGTGCGGACCTCGCCGTCGATCTCCACCTCGGTGCCGAGGCCGTCGGTTGTCGCGCGCGTGGTGAATGGGATGGGCTCGCCGCCGGAGGTCACCACGACCCCACCGAGGCGGGCCGAGTCCGGCGGGAGGCTGAAGCGGACCCCGGCGCGCTGGTCGGGGCGGAGCGTTCGCGCGGAGTCGGCTGGGAGGCGTGTCTCTGGGAGGAAGGCGGCGAGCCGCACGGCGGCCTTGTCGTTACGGTCGGGGGTAGTGACGACCCGCTCGAACTTCGCCACGCCGTTGCCCTCCGAGTCGGCGACGGCGCCGGAGCGGAC
>JBCCQJ010000497.1:0-1712 GCA_039024395.1 Bacteroidota bacterium
CACCGACCCTGGATGCGTTTCTCCGGGACTACCGGCAGAGATCCGGCCGCGTCCGCCTCGGGCATTGGATCGAAGACCAGAGCCAGTACCTCTACCACACCGCCGGGCTGGACTACGGCTCGGGCCGGACGCTGTCGGCCCTCGCGAAGTTTGCTCAGGCCGCCGCGATCCGTCCGGGCTACGCGATCCCTCGCGCGTGGCGTCAGTTGGCCGGGGCCTCGCAGAGCGTTCTGGATGAGCCCGCGGTCCCCCTGCAGGTTCCAGGCGACGGCCTTGCCACTCCCGCCGAGGCGGTCGAGTTGGACCTCTCGGTCTCGGCCTGACGCCTGTTCCGCGTCGCCGGGATGTGCGGCGCCTCGTACCTTCGCGCCCGGCCGGTCGAGACCATCGGCCGGTGAGGCCTCCCGCCTCGGGCCTGTAGCTCAGTTGGTTAGAGCAGTCGACTCATAATCGATCGGTCGCGGGTTCAAGCCCCGCCGGGCCCACCTGGATGCACACGATGTCATTAACCAGGGCTGCGAAAGAGCCCTTCTGATCCTACGAGTTGAGCCACTCAGACAGCGCCCCGACCACCTCCGACCGGCGATCCACGCGCGCTCCGTCCGGCAGGGTCTCTTGGAAGCGATGGTCAGTCGGCCACGCCCGGTAGGTCAGGTTCTCTTTCCCCGCGAGCAGGAACGCGACCGGGAGATAATCTGCGCTCTCGACCGGCGAGGCCACGTCGTAGACGCCAATACCGACAAACACCGGAACGTCGAGCGATAGGAACGCAGCGAGCGGTGGCTCGAAGAACGAAGACCAACGACGGTAACTATGGCCTCGCCAGAGACTGTCGGCCGACGCCGGGGCTGCCTCGATTCGACGGAACTGGTCATGGAGCGCGGCGATCCGAGCCTCTCCCTCTTCGAACGACAGTTCGCCCGCGCGAACCCGGCGCCGTACGTTGAGCACGAAGTCGAACGCCTGGCTCAGTCCACTCGCTGCCAGCGCCGCGACATGGGTCACGCGGCCGTTTGCGGCGGCGAGTGCTGGGGCGACCTGGGCACCCTCCGAGTGTCCCACGACGACGACACGGGAGCCGTCCACCCACGGCTGGCTGGTGAGAGCCTCGATCACCGCGCTGGCGTCGGCCACGCGCCGACCGAGCGTAAGCGCTTCATGGTAGTCTGTGGTGGGGCTTCCCGCCTCGGCCGCCCAGAACGGCGCGTCTGGCTTCCCCACGACGGCGTAGTGAAAACCAGGAAAGTCCGTGGGCTTCAGCATAAGGACGTGGGAGAGCCGGTCGGGTGGTCCGGAGTAGACCGGGCCGTACCCCGAGCCCTGGAGATAGACGACGAGTGGGAGGGTGCGGGAGGTATCCGCCGGTCGTCCCTCTGTCGAGACGTAGACTTCCGTTGGACCCTCGACCGATGCAACGGGATACGCGCGGAAGCCGACGTCCTCCGGTTTGACTTCCTGGGCAGACGCTGTCGAAGCTGCGAAGACGAGGAACGAGAGCGAAATGGACCGGATCATGTCGTCTGCCGAGCACCGCGGAACCCGTGATTGGATGGACGCTGTCAAGCCTATAACATGGACGCCCTCCGTATCGTGCGCGCCATTGTCAGACTCGGTGTTCCAGTGCGCCAGTGGCCGTCGCCACCAAGGCGTTCCATCGACTCTGGCGTACAGACGTAAGCGTCTGCCTATCGGATCGAGGCTGTACGCTCTGC
>JBCCQJ010000498.1:0-1664 GCA_039024395.1 Bacteroidota bacterium
CCGGGCCGCTACGTCAGGGATGGGGGCGTGGCCGCGCTCGTAGGCCTCGACGGCGCGGCGGCGGAGGTCTGTAGAGATCGCCATGGCAAGGGCGGAGCGGCGAAGCTACCATGCCAGAACTACCGCGTCACGCTGTAAGACCGCCCGGTCAAAATCTGCGAGGCGGCCCGTGGAGCGCCTCTCCCCGAGGCGGTCAGGCCACGAGTGCTGCCGCCACGCAGGTCTTGTTGTAGAACTGAAGCAGGCCGCTGCCGTCGGAGGCGATCTCGCCAAGCGTGAGGGCACCGTCGGGAGCCGGCCGGCCGGCGGCGACGAAGGCGTCGGCCAGGGCCGCGGTCTCGCGACCGAACTGCTCGCCGAGGAACAGCGACCGCGAGATGCAGTCGATCACGAGCGCGGGCGCCGCCTTGGGGGCATCGCCGACAGCCTCGCGCGCCGCTCGCCCGGCCGCCTCGACGAGGGCTTCCGGCTCGCCGCGGAGGATGTAGATGACGGCGTTCTCGGGGACGTCGCCGAAGCAGTCGATCGCCTCGCCGTCGAGGCGGAACGGGTCGCGCACGACGTCCTCGTCGCCCTCGCGCGTGAGGCCGAAGGGAAATCCGCGGGCCGTCTCGAAGAACGAGGCAGGCTCGATGGGGCGCCCCGCCGCCGGGGCCACAGCCCGCGCATAGACCGACGCCGCAGGCTCCCAGTTGAGGTGCGCCACCGTGCCCTGGTGCGTCCGCGTCGCCACGAGCGGGCCGGCCAGGCGCTCCCACCCGTGGCGGACCCCGAGCGCGGCGCGCGCCGCCACCGGCAGCACGACGGCGGCGTCCTGGAAGGCGCCCGCCTCGGTGAACACGCACGGCGCCTGCTCGAGCGAGAGCGAGCCCGCCCCGCCGCCGAGGTAGCCGATCCGCGTCCCGAAGCGGTCGCCGAGGGCTTGCAGGAAGCCGCTCGGGTTGGCCGCCAGGCTGTCGACGAACACGAGGGCCGTGCCGCCGTCGGGGACGTCCACGCCCGACACGTCCGGCGCGGCGCCGTCGAGGCCGGACACCACGACCGGAGGGCCGGCGGCCGGCACCGAGAGCACGACGGCCCCCTCGCTCACCTCGCGGCCCTCGGCCAGCAGCCGGGGGAACACGGCCCCGACGAACGGGACCGCCTCGGCGGCGAGCGCCGCGACGAGGTCGGGCAGCGGCGGCGCACCGTCTTCGGCCAGAAGCACGAGGAGCGTGTCGTCCGGACGGCGCGGCGCGGCGGCGACGGCGGCAGCGAGATCAGGGGCAGAGGCAGGAGCGAGGTACATGGGTCTAGTCGAGTCGTTCGAGCGTGCACACCGAGACGTCGTCGTCCGGGGCGCCGCCCCAGGCGGTGAGCGTCTCCCAGAGGGACGCGTAGAGGTCGGCCATCGGCGCACCTGCGGCGAGGTGGGAGGCGAGGCGGTCGAGGCCGTAGGCGGTCCCGTCCGGCCGCTCGTGCTCGACGATGCCGTCGGAGTAGAGGGCGAAGCGCGCGCCCGGGGCCACCTCGACCGTGTGCTCGTCGTAGGTGGCCTCGGCGAAGAGGCCCACCGGCAGGCCCGTCCCCCCAACCGGCCGTGCCGCTCCGCCAGCAACGACGAGCGGCGGCGGATGGCCGGCCTGGGCGAACGTGACCGTGCCCGCCTCGAGGTCGGCGAGGGC
>JBCCQJ010000499.1:0-1652 GCA_039024395.1 Bacteroidota bacterium
CCCCTAGCGGGGGGAGGTCGGGAGGGGGGCGACAAACCGAACGCCGCACCCGGCTCCGAGGCGGCGTGCGCGATTCGGTCTACCGCCCCTGTCCCCTACTGTCCAAGGGGGGAACTGCGTAGCCACCGCCTCGGGGGCGACGGCCTTGAGGCCGAACACCTCGGTACCCCCCCGTCTCCTCCCCCCAGCGGGGGGAGGCCGGGAGGGGGGCGACGAACCGAACGCCGCGCTCGGCACCGAGGCGGCGTGCGCAAACTGCCCCCCCCCTCAGCCCCCTTCCTTCGGCTCCGCTCAGGACAGGCTCGTTCAGGAGGGGGACTCCGTATCGACCGCCTCGGGGGCGACGGTCCATCGGCTCGACGGGTGCGCTGATGGAGAACGTCGCCGACGTCTACCCGCTCACGCCGGCCCAGGAGGGCCTGCTGTTCCACACGCTCGCCGAGCCGGGCTCGGGTGTCTACGTCGACCGCGTGGCGGTGACGCTGCGCGGGCCGCTCCACGAGGACGCCCTGCGCGAGGCGTGGCGCCTCGCCGTCGACCGCCACCCGGCGCTGCGGACGGCCTTCCTGTGGGACGGCCTCGACCAGCCGCTCCAGGTCGTCCGCGAGGCGGTCGATCTGCCGTGGACGACCGACGACTGGCGCGGCCTCGGCCCCGAGGCGCTGAAAAGCCGCCTTGACGCCGCCCTCGCCGAGGACCGCGCGCAGGGCTTTGCCCTCGAAAAGGCACCGCTGCTGCGCCTCCGCCTCGTCCGCACGGCCGACGACGTGCACCGGCTCCTGTGGACGTTCCACCACCTCGTCCTCGACGGCTGGTCGACGGCGACCGTCCTCCGCAGCCTCTGGGCCGACTACGCCGCGCTCGCCCAGAACCGGGCGCCCGTCTCGGAGGCGCCGCGCCCGTTCCGCGACCTCGTTGCGTGGGTCCAGCAGCAGGACCTCGGGGACGCCGAGGCATTCTGGCGCGACGCCCTCGCCGGCTTTGAGGCGCCGACGCCGCTCGGCCTCGACGGCGGCACCGCCTCGGGGACGGTCGCCCAGCGCGAGATCACACTCCCGCCCGGAGTGACGGCCCGCCTCGGGGCGACGGCCCGCCGCCAGCGCCTGACCCTCAGCACAGTCGTCCAGGGCGCCTGGGCGATGCTCCTCGGCCGCTACAGCGGCGAGCGCGACGTCGTCTTCGGAGCGACTGTCTCGGGGCGCCCACCCGAGATCGCGGGCGTCGAGGCGATGGTGGGCATGTTCATCAACTCGCTGCCGGTCCGCGCGGCCGTCGACCCCGAGGCGGGGCTGTGGGAGACGCTGCGCGGGCTCCAGAGCCACGTCCTCGCCGCACGGCAGTTCGAGCACGCGCCGCTGGCGCGCGTCCAGGGCTGGAGCGACGTGCCGGGCGGGCAGCCGCTGTTCGAGAGCCTGCTCGTGTTCGAGAACTACCCGGCGAGCGGCGAGACGCCGGCTGCCGAGGCGGGCCTGCACGTCGAGGCGCTCGACTTCCGGGAGCAGAGCAACTACCCGCTGGCGCTGATCGTGGTGCCGGGCGAGGGGCTGCGGCTGATCGGCGTCCACGACACCGGCCGGTTCGAGGCGCCCGCCATCGACCGGATGCTCGGCCACCTCGGGACGCTCCTCCAGGGCCTCGCCGACGCGCCCGAC
>JBCCQJ010000500.1:0-1643 GCA_039024395.1 Bacteroidota bacterium
CGACGCAGGAGGACCGCCTCGGGGCGGGGGCGGGGCGGCTGGCGCTCGTCGGGTTGGGCGTGCTGGCCCTCGGCGGGCTCGTGCTCCTGGTGCCGGCCGGCGTGGCGGGCGCCTACGCCGGGATGCTCGGCATCCTGATCGGGACGGCCCTCGTGACACCGTGGCTCACGCGCCGCTACGCCGCGCTCACGCAGCCGGTTCTGGCGCGCGCGATGGGGCCGGTCGGGCGGATGGCCGCGCGCGGCATCACGACCAGCCTCAGCCGCACGGCCGTCGCCATCGCCGCGCTGACGGTGGCCGTGGCGGCGACGGTCGGGGTCGCCACGATGGTGTCGTCGTTCCGCACGACGGTCGAGGACTGGCTTGGGTCGGTCCTCCAGGCCGATGTCTACGTGCAGCCGCCCTCGACCGTCTTCCGCCGAGGCGGCGCCGTGCTCGACCCGGCCCTCGCGGCCGACCTCGCGGCCATCGAGGGGGTCGTGCGCTCCGACGAGATCCGCGTCCGCACGCTCGACACCGGCTCGGGGCCGTTCGACCTCGTCGTCACCGAGGTGGACGCCGTCCGCGCGGGCATCAACCGCTACAAGGCGGGCTCGGCCGCCTCGGTGGCGGAGGCCGCCCCCCGAGGCGCGGTCGCCGTGAGCGAGCCGTTCGCGTCCCGCTTCGGCGTGGGCGTCGGCGACACGCTCGCGCTCCCCACCGACCGCGGCGAGCGGTCGTACCCGATCGCAGGCGTCTACTACGACTACGGCAACGACCTCGGCGTGGTGCTGATGGACGAGGGCGTCTACCTCGAGAGCTACCGCGACCCCGGCTTCGCCGGCACGGCGCTGACGGTGGCCGACGGCGTCGACGTGGCAGCGGTCCAGCAGCGGGCGCTCGCGCTGGCCGAGGGCCGCCAGGAGGTGTCGGTCCGCTCGAACCGCGACCTCCGTGAGGCGAGCCTCGAGATCTTCGACCAGACGTTCGTCGTCACCAACGTGCTGCGGCTCTTGGCCGTGGGCGTCGCGTTTGTGGGCGTGCTCTCGGCGCTGATGGCGCTCCAGCTCGAACGCCGCCGCGAGCTGGCGATGCTGCGCGCGCAGGGCATGACGCCGGCCGAGCTGCGGCGGATGGTGTTCGCCCAGACTGGCCTGATGGGGCTGTGGGCGGGCGTGCTGGCGCTCCCGCTCGGGCTGGCGCTGGCGGCCGTCCTGGTGTTCGTCGTCAACGTGCGCTCGTTCGGGTGGACGCTCGCGTTCGTCGTCTCGCCCGGCGTGCTGATGCAGGCGGTCGTGCTGGCCGTCGTAGCGGCGCTCCTCGCCGGCGCCTACCCCGCCTGGAAGATGGCGCGCACCAGCCCGGCGCTCGCGATGCGCGAGGAGTAGGCCGCCCGCGGCGAGACGGCCGACCGCGGACCGCCGCCTCGGGGATGGGCAAGACGCTCACTCTTGAACTCTTCCGCTGGGAGAGGGCCGGGGGAGCGCGATCCGACGAGAGGCACCGCCTTAGGGTCTGGTGCGACGTCAGAAGCAGCGTCCCCTCTCCCTCAGAGGGACAGGGTGAGGGGAGCACCGCCTCGGAGGGTAGCCGCCTCGGGGCCGAGCGTGGCCGTCGATTCGTCGCCCCCCTCCCGACCTCCCCCCGCTGGGGGGAGGGGACTC
>JBCCQJ010000501.1:0-1631 GCA_039024395.1 Bacteroidota bacterium
CCGTCCACGACGACCGTCCCGAACTCGCACGGCAGGTTCGACTGGATGAGCTTGTCATTCGGGTCGGCGGGCGCGCTCGGACGACTACACCCGCTCCCGCCCCCGCCCCTGGTGGTTACACCCCCCCCACCACCCCCACCCCCGGAGAGATTCTCGGCGCGTTGGATCGGGTCCACGGTCGCATTCCGCACGCCTCCGAGGAAGGTGCCCTTCGGCTTCGGTGGGGAGAGGAAAGGCAGACTCGGCGTGGATGGGATGGGCACGCTAGGGTCCCACCCCCCGCCGCCTTGACGGGCGAACGCCAGCGGGGTGGGCGTCGGCGCTACCGGACTTGCTCCGGCAGGCTCAGGAATGCCGAGCGCTTCGCGGGCGCGGGCGGCGAGGGCGTCGGCTTCTGCTTGAAGGAGCGCCCCGACCTCCGCCGGGCCGTCCACGAGCGCCTCCCCGTGGGCCAGGTCGATCTCGACGGCCAGCGTCCCGACGGCCACGTCCAGGGCAATCGCGAAGGACTGGGCAGCGTCCTCGGCCAGCCCAGCCGGGGTGGGAACGGTGTCGTCAAGCAGGCGCAGGATCTCGCCGAGGAGGTTGGACGGCCGGTCCAGGTAGGTGGGACGCGCCGACGGCGTCATGGCCCTGAGGACGGCCTCGGCGACGGCCTCGGCGTCGGCGGCATCCACAGCCGCGAGGTAGGACGTGAGCGCAGCCGTGCCAGTCTGGCGCAGCCCAGCCTCCGCCGTGCGGACCGCCCGCTCCAACGACGCGTTCGGCAGCGTCGCGACCGCCCAGACCAACTCCTCGCCGAAGGGGAAGCGGTCGTCGTCGGGCCCCGTCGGGGTCTGCTCGGGGAACAGGATGCGGCTCGGGTCGATGCGCAGGCCCACCACGAACGCGGCCTCCACGCCTTCGGGAAGCCGGGTGACCAGGAGCGGCGGTCCGGCTAGCTCGTCGCGGGCGTCGTCGTCGAAAAAGAACTGCGCGGGGCTAGGCACGAGCGGTGTGAGCGTCGAGAGGCCCAGCGCGATGTCGTCCGGGGCCGGGCGATAGACCTTCACGAACGGGTAGCTCGCCTCCCGCGCGTTCGAGAAGCCGTAGAGAGCGAAGCGCGAGGTGTTGTAGCCCTGGCCCGCCGGCCGCACGCGGATCCCCTGCTCAAGCGTAGTCCCACCCGGGCCGACGCTCAGGAACGGGCGCACCGTGATCGGGACGACCTCGTCGGCCAAGCCCGGCCGCGTGAGCACGAGGTCATAGAAGCCGAAGAGGCGCGGCGAGGTCAGGTCGAACTCGAGACGCTTGACGGCCCCGCCGTCCACGAGCGTCGTCGCGACGGGCTCGTTGGGGTCGAGGCAGGTCGTGCAGTCGAGGCGCGCGGCGGTCACGCCGACCACCCCGGGGCCCGTGAGGAACACCGACCGCACGCCGCCGCCGACGGGGTCGGTCGTGGACACCGTGACCGGGCCATCGGGCGCGACCTCTACGGCGCGGAGCTGCATGGCGCGGTCGTTGTCCACTAGCTCCGTGACGAAGGTGAGGCCGTCGGGGGCGCCCTCCACGGCGATCTGCTCGAAGCGCCCTTCGATGGCGCTCGGGGCCGTGAGGATCGTGAACGTGTCGCCGAGTGTGGGGACGTAGCC
>JBCCQJ010000502.1:0-1622 GCA_039024395.1 Bacteroidota bacterium
CGTCGACGGGGCCACGACCGCCTCGCCGCCGCGCACGAGCGCGGTCAGAAGCGCCGCGAGGGCGCCGGCCTGGCGGGCGATCGCGGGCGTCATCCGGCGACACGGCGGAGGGGTTCACGGAGCAAGGGGGCGAGCGAGGCGGCGAGGCCGGCGAACGTGGCGTCGAGCGCCGGCGAGAGCCGGGCGGCCGGCTGCTGGGCGCGCGCCGCCGCGCGGACGTGCGCGTCGTAGGGCACCCACCCGAGCGGCATCGCCGCCTGCGCCACGAACCGCGTCGTCAGCTCGGCGAAGCGCTCGGTCGTCTGCGCCGCCTCGGCGTCGGTGTCGGCCGCGTTGACGACCGAGAAAAAGGGGTAGTCGGGGACGACCTGCCAGACGGTCTTGGCCAGCGTGTAGGCGCCCGTCACCGCGGTCGGCTCGCCGACGAGGACCAGCAGCCCGGCGTCGGCGCGGTCGAGCGCCCACCGGACCGCCCCGCCGATCCCGGCCGGGGCGTCGATCACAACCACGTCGTGCGTCCGGGCCAGGTCGTCGAGGGCCGCGTCGAGGGCGCGGTACACCGCCTCGGGGACGTCCGGCGCGGCCACCGTGCCGCCCTCGACGAGGGTCACCCCCGAGGCGGTCGGGTGGGCGAGCCGGTCGGCCGAGACGCCGCCGGCCGCCAGCGCGACGACGCTCGCCGCCGGGGTCTCGTTGAGGAGCGTCGCGCACGAGCCGCCGCCGAGGTCGGCGTCGAGCAGCGCCACCGCGCGGCCCGCGTCGGCGAGTGCGACGGCGAGGTTCACCGCCAGCGTGCTCTTGCCGACGCCGCCCTTGCCGCTGACGACGGCCAGCACGAGCGCAGAGGGAGAGAGGTCGGGCATCGACTCAGCCAGGGAAGACGAGGGTGCGGGCCGACGCCGCCTCGGGGCGGGTGGCCTCGGGGCGGGCGGGTGCGACCGGAGCGGCGGGGAGCGGCGCGTCGAGGAGCGCCGCGAGGTAGTCCGATCCGGAGGCGCGTGCGGGCGCCGGGCGTGCGGGCGCCGGGCGGGGGGCCGGAGGCGCTAGCGACGGCGCAGGACGGGACGGACGCAGCGCGCGCTCCGAGGCGGCCACGTCGGCCAGCGACGTGCCGGCGGACGTGAAGTGGAGTGGCCACGCGAGGCGGTCGAGCCAGCCCGTCGCGCGCGTGTCGGCCTCGTCGAGGCGGGTCAGCGCGAGGGCGTCGGGCCGGAGGCCGAGCGCGGCCACCGCCTCGGTGTCGAGCGCGGCCGGCCGCGAGGCGTCGGCGACGAAGTGGACGTCGAGCGGCGCCAGCGGCGCCAGCAGCGTCGCCAGGCGGGCCACGAACGGCGCAGCGCGCTCCGGCCGGTGCGGCAGCGACGGCGTGTCGACGAGAATCTGGTCGGCGTCGGCGAACGTGGCGAGCGCCTCCTGCACGTCGGCCTCGGTGCGGACGACCGCGACGGGCACGCCGGTGCCCCAGAACGCCGCGGCGGGGTCGATGAACAAGCCCTCCTCGGGGGCGACGACGATCACGGCCGGCGCCTCGGCGTCGAGCAGCGTCGGCGTCTGGCCGAGGCGCAGCGCGAGCGACGTCTTGCCGCTCCCGGCCGGGCCGACCAGCACGAGGGCCGGGCGCC
>JBCCQJ010000503.1:0-1581 GCA_039024395.1 Bacteroidota bacterium
CACCATCGAGTACGCGGCTCTTGAGGCCTTCGCCATCGCCGACACGCGAGACCGAACCGACTTTCCCACACGGGGATGGCAGATGTTCCTGGCCGCCGATTGGGGGCCGGGCATCGGCAACCGGTTCCAGCGCGTGGGTGGGCAGGCCGAGGCCGTGATCCCGGTAGCCTCTGGCGTGACCGTGCGGGCGTTGGGCGCCCTCGTGCGCGGGTGGGACGACGTGCCGGTCACGAGGCTCGTCTCGATGGGCGGGCCTGTGACTCCTCCTGTGCTGCCGACCTCGTTCTACACCCTCTATGGAGCCGGTCAAGGGGAGTTCCTGGGTCCGGCGGCACAGACCGTGGCGCTCAACCTCCAGACCGAGGTCCGCCCCAATGTCTTCGCCACGGTTACAGCCGACGTTGGACGTGCAGGCCCCGAGCTGTCGTGGGACCCCAACGACTTCCGCTTCGGCTACGGCCTCTCGCTGGGCGCGGCGACACCCCTGGGACCGGCTCAGATTCTGCTCAGCGGCGAAGCGTTCGCAGGCCGTCCCCTCGTAACCGTCCAACTCGGCCGACTGTTCTGATCCCGGGCTATGAGCCCAACCCCCGTCGCAGCTGGCACCGCATCGCGAGAAGCCTCGTCGACCCCGACATCGCCCTGTGGACGCGCGCCCACCTCGGGGCCGACCTCTCGGCGTGGGAAATGCCGGTTGTCTGCGGGCACACGCCCGCCGAGACGGTCGAGGAGTAGGGCGCCCTTCAGGCGGCTCGGAGGACGGAGGGGCCGCCTCGGGGACAGGGCGATGTGGAAGAAGGATGTGGCGCAGTGATCGCGATTGCAGGGCTGGTGCCGGAGTCGATCTTTTCGCTATCGTATCCCCATTGGAACGCCACCCCTCTTGCTATGACTCGGACCGTGGTCCTCGCCGCTTTCGTTGCCTTCGCGCTTCCTGCGACGGCTCAGCCATCGCCGCCGTCTTCGGAGTACGTCGTTGTCGCGGAGGTCGACGCCGATGGCGTCGAGATGGTCCTGTCGGAATCCCTGGTCGGAGCGCTCGTCGCTACGGTTCTGCAGGACCCGGCCGGTACTCAGATCCTCGACACGCGGCTCGACGACCGAGGCTCCTCGTACCGGCTGGTGGCCGACGTCGCCACGCGTCCTGGGCGTCCCGAAAGCGGATCGACACGGCTCTTCGTTCCCCTGAAGGTTCTGGAGTACGAGGACAAACAGCTTCTCATCGCAGAACGCCCGTGGGGATATTCACGTCGCTGACGACAGCCGCCGCGCAGCCTCGACATCCCGGACTCTGAGTGCGCGGCTCGACGCTCAGAGGCCGACCGTGGTCGAGAGGCCGGCGCGGAGGGTTGGGGCCTGCGTGCCGATCTCGGCGAAGACGACGCGCCCGCCCCCGAGGCGGTAGGTGCCCCGCGCGAACGGGTCGAGCATCACGCTGAACGCCCGCGAGCGGCTCTCGGCCGTCTGCTCGAAGAACGCGGTGTAGAACGATGGCCCGATGCGGAGCCCGAGGTCGAGGTCGTACCGGCTCGCCGGCCGGTCCATCACCACGTCGTAGGCCCGCACCAGCCGCACGCTGCC
>JBCCQJ010000504.1:0-1558 GCA_039024395.1 Bacteroidota bacterium
GCGGCCGCCCGCCCCGAGCCCGTTCCGCGAAGCGACGGCGCTGCGCTTCCGTCTCGACGCGCCCGCCGATGTCCGCCTCGACGTGCTCGACGTGTTGGGCCGGCGCGTCGCCTCGGTGGCGGGCGCGTACGGTGCCGGCGAGCACGCCATCCCGCTCGACGGTGCGGACCTGGCGCCGGGCCTCTACGTCGTCCGCCTCGCGGCCGGCGGGGCCGTCCGCACGCGCACGCTCGTCCGGTCGCGATGACCTACCTCCAGTTCCACCTCGTGTTCATCGCGCCGCCGCTGGTGGCGCTGGCGCTGGCGCAGCCGCGCGGCATGGGCCGGTGGTGGCCGGTCCCGGCGATGTGCATCACCGCGTTCGTCTGGACGACGCCGTGGGACAACTACCTCGTCGCCAACGAGATCTGGACCTACCCGCCGGGGCGCGTCCTCGCGACGATCGGCTACGTGCCCGTCGAGGAGTACGCGTTCTTCCTGCTCCAGCCGATCCTGACCGGCCTGTGGTACCGGATCGTCCGCGCGCGCCGCGCGCTCGGGCCGGGCACGCCGTCGCGGACGCCGCACGTCGTCGGGGCGGCCGTGTTCGGGGCGCTCACCCTCCTCGGGGCGGTGCTGTGGGCGCGGGGCGGCCACGGGCTCTACCTCGGCCTGATCGTGGCCTGGGCCTGCCCGATCCTGGCCGGCATGTGGTGGCTCGACGGCGCCCGCCTCGCCGCGCGCTGGCGCCTGCTCGCCGTGGCGGGCGTCCCGCCGACGCTCTACCTGTGGGCGGCCGACTGGTACGCGATCACGCAGGCCGGCATCTGGCACATCACCGACGCCACGCGGACGGGGTGGGAGTTGGCCGGCCTTCCGATGGAGGAAGCCCTGTTCTTCGCGGTCACCAATCTGCTCGTCGTGCAGGGGTTGACGATGCTGGAGCCTGACGACGTGCCGGTATACATCCGACGCGACTAAACGCGCGTACGGCCCCGAGGCGGGGCGGGGGCATGTTCTCTGCGAGACGTGGGGGCGACGGCTCAAATCCCCCAGAATGCTGGGGAGGCCGGTACTTTTTCTCCCACCACGTCACACATGGGCCAGCAACAGCTTCTCCTCCTCGTCCTCGGCGTCGTCATCGTCGGCCTCGGGACCGCCGTCGGCATCCAGTCGTTCGCTGAAGGCCAACTCAAGAACAAGCGCGACCAGACGCAGCAGCTAATGATCGACATCGCGGCCAAGGCGCAGGCCTGGAAGCTGATGCCGCAGATCATGGGCGGCGGCGCGAACAACGACGACGACGACTACAGCGCGTTCACGTTTGCCAATGCCGGCCTCGGGCCGACGTTCGACCAGGGTGGCAACGAGGTCCTCCAGCGGACGTCGTACTCGTGCATCAAGGCCTTCCCGACAACGACCGGCCTCCGGCTCAACGCGCTCGACGAGAACTGCACGAGCGGCTCGTGGACGATGAGCCTCGAGGTGACCGGCCCGGGCGAGGACGGTCTGACCTGGTCCTATCGATAGAGAGGCGGCTCCCCTCCCCGAGGCGGCCATGCAAAACGAAGGCGGCGAC
>JBCCQJ010000505.1:0-1519 GCA_039024395.1 Bacteroidota bacterium
CGCGGCCGTGGCCTACCTCCCACCATCCGCTCTCTGCATTCCATGCAAACCGATTTTCTCAACGAGTTCGGGCTCCTCGGCGACCTCAACATTTTCAACGACCAGGTGCTCTGGGGCGTCAGCGCCTGGCGCCTCGTCGCGGCGCTCTTCGTCATCTTTCTCGGCTTCCTGAGCAGGAAGGTCATTACGAGCCTCGTAGGTCGGCTCACGAGACGCGTGAGCGGCAATACATGGAAGTGGGACGACGAAGCCGTGCGGCTGCTGCCCGCCCCGCTGGCGCTCATCGCACAGGTGTTCCTATGGCGCATCGCCGCTGCCGTGCTGCTACTACCTACAGAGCCGGTCAACGTCAGCGAAATGGTGGGCAAGGGCCTCGAACTCGCCCTCATCGTCGGAGCCGTGTGGCTGCTCTTCCGCATCGTGGACGTGGTCGCGCTCGTGGCGGAGCGGGCGTCCGAGAACACCGAAACCAAGGTGGACGACCAGATCGTGCCGTTGATGCGCAAGACGCTCAAGGTGTTCGTCGCCGTGACCGCGACGGTGATGGCCGTGCAGCACCTCGGCTTCTCCGTCACGAGCGTGATCGCGAGCCTCGGCATCGGCGGCCTGGCGCTCGCGCTCGCGGCTCAGGACACGGTCGCCAACTTCTTCGGCTCGGTCGTCATCTTCGCCGACCAGCCGTTCCAGCTCGGCGACTGGGTCGCCATCGGCGATCAGGAGGGCGAGATCGAAGAGGTCGGCTTCCGCACAACCCGCCTGCGCCGCGACGACCACGCGCTCATCTCGATCCCGAACAACACGTTCACGAGCGCGCAGGTCATCAACTTCTCGACGCGCGACCGGCGGCGGATGAAGGTCGCCGTGCGGCTCCCGCTGGACGCCGCGCCCCATCAGGTCGAGCGCGTCATCGTCGGCATCCGCGCCGTGATGGAGCGCCAGGAGGCCCTGCGCGCCGACACGCTCGCGGTCTACCTCGCCGAGGTCGGCGACGACGGCATCGTAATCGAGGGCAAGTGCTACTCGCAGACGGCCTCGATCCACCCCTTCCGCGCCGCCCGGCAGACGATCCTCCTCGAGGCCATGCGCCTCGTCCGCGCCGAAGGCCTCCACCTGGCCTCGACCGGCCGCACGATCTACATGCACGACCTGACCCCGACGGGCGACGGGCACGCCATCGTTGACCCCGACGGCATGCGCGTCGTCGCGCCTTCGCCCATCGCTTCCCCGTCCATCGTAGGCGTGAGCACGGGCGACGGCCGACGCGCCGATGCGCGGCTGGAGGACGAACGCGGCGACGGCGACGCCGAGACGGCCGAGGAGTACGACGAGAGCTTCGCCGACGAAGGGGACGAGGACTGAGCGGGACGTGATAAGTTTGAAGTGCGAAGTTCGAAGTGGACTCTGTTTGACCTTCGAGCAAGTGCTGCGACCGCTTCACTTTGTCATGCTCCGTGCTAATTCGGTCAACCACCCCTGTCTCCTCCTGTCCAGGAGGGGAACTCCAAACGTGACCTTGAAG